>UQER01000001.1 GCA_900540205.1 uncultured Porphyromonadaceae bacterium
TAGTGGCGATATACCGCCGTCGTTGGCAGATTGAGTCGCTTTTCAAACAGATAAAGCAGAACTTTCCTCTGAGATATTTCTATGGAGAAAGCGCAAACGCCATCAAAATCCAGATCTGGGTTACACTCATCGCAAATCTGTTGCTTTCCGTCTTGCAAAGCAAGCTGAAAAGGCGATGGAGCTTCTCCGGCCTCGCCACAATCGTGCGAATTGTACTGATGTATTACCTCAATCTCGAAAAGTTCCTCAATCAACCCGATGCTGATCTGAATATCATGCTTGCCGAGGCTTCTGAATCACCTCCTCTATAGCCTGAATTTGACTAAGGGGGCTTGGCCAAAACAAAAAGTAAGCCCAACTTCTACTTATCAGAAAGTTGGACTCATTGCTTTATGGTTTAGCGGACAGTAATAGATAGTATTAGTGTCGCCCAAGGAATAGCGATACCTCCGATACCGAGAAGGAATCCTACTATCGGAACATAAGCCACCAGAATTATAAGGTCATTTACCGCGACCTGAACAAGTGTATAGGCCGCATCTCCCTTTGTAAGATAACTCCATACAAACACCATCGCGGTGCATGGAGCAGCGCCAAGAAGAACAGCACCAGCAAGATATTGGTCGGCAAGTGCTGTTGGAATAAATGTCTTAAATACTACGAAGAAGAAGAACCAGGCAATGCCAAACATGGTAAACGGCTTTATAAGCCAGTTGGTGACACAGGTTATCAGTATTCCTTTCGGACGCTTACCGACGTTCCTGACACTCTGGAAATCCACCTTGAGCATCATGGGATAAATCATCAGCCATATCAGGACAGCGATAGGGATGGATACATTGGCATACTCCCATTTACCCAATGTCTCAGGTACAGCGGGGATCCATTGACCGATGGCAATACCGGCAATGATGCAAAGCGTAACCCATATTGTAAGGTATCGCTCAAAAAATCCTATCCCTTTGTTTTCCTTACTCATTTCAAATTCTTCTTATAAAATTCTTCGAATCGGTCCTTTATTTCGTCACGCACACGACGAAATTCGCTCATGATGTAGTCTTCAGAGCCGACAGCATCGGAGGGATCATCGAAACCGATATGAATACGATGCTTTACATTGCCGACGAATGACGGGCAACTTTCGTTGGCGCCTCCGCATACAGTTATCACATAGTCCCAGGACTCCTTAAGGTATTCATCAACATTGTGCGGCGTATGGCCGCTGATGTCGATGCCTCTTTCCTTCATTACCTCTATGGCACGAGGATTGACTCTTTCAGCCGGTCTCGTTCCTGCTGAAAATACCTTTATATTCGGGTCAAACGACTGGAGGAAGCCGTGAGCCATCTGACTGCGGCAACTGTTGCCGGTACATAGAATCAATACTTTCATTTTTCATTCGATTTAGAAGAAATAGCCATATACCCACCCTGAGATTGTGGCCATGACGATTACCAAAGCGACATAAATCACTGTCTTTTTCGTACCCATCACACTGCGTATGACAAGCATATTCGGAAGCGACAGTGATGGTCCGGCAAGCAACAGAGCAAGAGCGGGGCCTTTACCCATGCCGGATGCGAGCAATCCCTGAATAATCGGCACTTCGGTAAGAGTGGCGAAATACATAAACGCTCCAGTGAAACTCGCGAAGAAGTTAGACAATAACGAATTGCCACCGACAGCCCATTCAACCCAACTGTTGGGAATAATACCGGGCAGCTCTATACCGTCATGCGTTGAACCGAGCAGGAATCCCGCTGTCAATACTCCGACGGCAAGCAGCGGCAATATCAGTTTGGCGAATCCCCATGACGACAACGCCCACTCCCTGTTTTCATCATCGTTTTTGTCGCATAGCAATATGATTGCAAGTACAGCGACAGAAACTATCATAGGCACAAGGGGAGCCAGTTTTGCATCGGGAATGAAAACATTTGCGATGAAAGCTGAAATCGCGACGGCGACAGCACCGATGATAATCCATCGGGCTTTCAGGTGGAGTATCTTCACAAGAATCACACACAGACCTATTGCAAGGGCTGATGTTATCCACCATTTAGCCCCATAGATAGCAGCCCAGATACCACGGTCGATTGCCGCTGGTGCGCCCCAGTTGGCAAACACAAGGATTGCCACGAGAGTAAAGAAGAACACAGCGGTCTGCCAAAGCGGGCGTTTCTCCGGCGGTGGGACGATATTCATCTGTGCAGCCTCCTTATCCCGTTCTTCCTTACGGAAGATAAACGACATAACAAGACCGATTACCACAGCGAAGGTAACGGCACCGATTACACGGGCAAGTCCCATCTCAAGTCCGAGGATACGGGCTGTAAGGATTATCGAGAGTATGCTGATGGCCGGACCGGAATATAGAAACGCTATAGCCGGACCAAGCCCCGCTCCACGTTTGTAAATGCTGGTAAACAATGGGAGAATAGTGCATGAACACACGGCAAGGATGCCTCCCGATACTGAAGCCACGGTATATGACACCCATTTCTTTGCATTTGCACCGAAATATTTTAACACCGCTCCCTGACTTACGAACACAGCAATCACACCGGCTATGAAAAACGCAGGGAGAAGACAGAGTACGATATGCTCACGGGCATACCATTTTGTGAGGTCAAGAGTTGAGTGTATGGCTGTCAACAGCGTTTCACTGTTGACTGGCATGAAGAACGCTGTCAGAAATATGACAACAGTCCATATTAGAAATTTAACATCCTTTCTTGTGTTCATAACAATCCATGTTGTGTTCAGATTATATTCCGAGGGCTTTCTTCACTTCGTCAGCTGTCGGAACGTGTCCCTTGATTTTTACCGTCCCGTCAACGACCACCGCCGGTGTCGTCATAATGTTGTAGCTCATCATCTCGGCTATATCCTCGATTTTGGATAGCTTGACGGGGAGATGATTTTCTGCGATTACGCGCTCTACCACTTTATATGTTTCCTTGCATTTTGAACAACCCGGACCAAGCACGATAACCTCTTTGGCTTCCCCTCCGGCTGTAGCAGTGCAGCAGGAAGAAGAAGTCTCGGAACCACATCCGCAAGAGGCCTGCGGTTTGTCATCATCTTCGACGATGATATTGTCGCCACACGAGCATTTGGGCTTTGAAGAGAAGAGATTAGCCCAGAATCCTTTTTTGTTTTCTTTGTTATTTCCCATTTGTTTTATTATTTGTTTTTCGCCTTTTGGCGAACATGATCTGTAAAATTTTTTAGAAGAACATAGTAACGCAGTAATACACACCGACACCTATAAACAGAATACCGACAATGATATTGAGCCATTTCTGAATAGTGCGCAGTTTGCCGTAGAACTCACCGACCTTTTCAACGCTGAACGCGAGAATCCATGCTACTGCAAGCACCGGGAGAGCGGTGGCAACAGCAAACAACACAGGCAGAAGCCATCCTACACTTGCAGTAACCGACATCGGTATAAGCATCCCGAAATACAGTACACCGCTTGACGGACAGAAAGCCATCGCAAACAGAACTCCAAGCAATAAGGCACCCCAGCCACCTTTGCGGGCAAGTCCTTCACCGTTGCCGCCGAAGCCGAACTGAGGCAGATTGAGCTTATGCCCGAACAGCATGAAAAGCCCGATAAGCAGCAACAGCGGCCCAATCAGCAGCTCGCCCCATTTCCCTATTGCCTTTTGTATCCCGAACACGCTTGCACCCTCTTTCAGAATAGAGATAAGGATGACGCCAAGGATGGTATATGAGACAACTCGTCCTAAAGTGTAAAGGACACCATTACGGAAAATACGTCTGCGGTTCTCTATATCCTTGCTGATGTAGCCTATTGCAGCTATGTTGGTGGCAAGCGGACACGGTGAGATAGCAGTGAGCAATCCGAGAAGGAACGCGGTCAGAGCCGGAGCAGTGCTATTGTCAAGTAAAGTCTGTAACCAGTCCATTATTTCAATGATTGGCGGATTTTGTCTGCAAGACCTTTCTTGAAGCCGTCAGGATTTTTACGGGCGTTCCCGAAGCCAAACTCAGTGAGGTTGTTACGGCTCTCCTTACCGTCTTTCCATTTGTTGACAAAGAGAGAAGACCATGTAACTTCGTATTTGTCGGCGATTTTTTCTCCCTCTGGGGTAGATATATCCACGGTCTTGAATACGACAGTGCCGTTTTTCATCTCGTTTGCAAAGAGAGTATTTACTACCTCTTTAGCGTTTTTCTCGATAGCCATGCAGGTGGCACAGCGTTGTTTGCCGTGGAAATATATCACTTCCACTCTATCCTTTTCAGGAGATTTCGCAGCGGCGGTATTATCCCCGCTTCCGCACGACACCAGCCCTATCATAAGGGCGAAAAACATCAGTAACTTTTTCATGTGATTATCATTTAATTTAGATTGTTATTTGCCGAATTACGAACATCGAAAATAAAAAATAGTGCTTACGAGCAGCAGCTATTCTTTTTTGAGGGACAGCAGTCGTCAAGCATCTGTGAAAACAGTTGCCGGGCAAGTTTCCAGTTCTCCACGTTGATGCAATACTTTACTTTTGGCGGCTCGATGGTGCCTTGTATCAGACCGGCCTCCTTCAACTCGCTCAGATGCTGCGATACTGTGGCTTTCGCAATCGGAAGCACCTCATGTATATCTCCAAAGAAACATTCGTTTCTCTGAGCGAGAAAATTGAGAATCGCTATCCGCGTGGGATGCCCCATCGCTTTTGCAAACCTCGCAAGACGCTCCTGTTCGGGTGTTATCTCTAATTTTGCCATATCAATTTTTATTTGTTGTTCGCAAAATTACAAACAATATTTGATATATCCAAACATAGCGATGATTTTTGAAGCAAGTAAAGTCTCATGTGTCTAACGTGATGTTAAATGGCATTAAATAATCCGGCACCACTAAGTTGTCAGAACATCGTATCATTTGATGCCAACAAAACACCCAATATTACTGCCATTTCTGGGTGTAATATTGGGTGTAGATTCTGTAAATGCTTGATAAGCAAGCTAATTTGCGGAAAGACAGGGATTCGAACCCTGGGTACCCGTAAGGGTACAACGGTTTTCGAGACCGTCCCGATCGACCACTCCGGCATCTTTCCTCGGGTTTTGCACCGCAAAGGTACAAAAGTTTTTCGTCATGGCGAAATTTTTTTAGCGGTTTCGATGACGGAGTGCGGTATTTTTTTACCCATTTTTTAACGACACGCACCTCGGAGAGGTGCACTCTCTTTACTCGCGTGTACCTCATGATGCGCAGCGCTTTCATGAGGTTAACCATGGCCCATCGCCTCCGGCGATAGCATGAGACGCTTATTGAATGTTATGTCGGTGTGGCTATGCGGGCCTCCTTTATCACCTTATTCCTTGACTTAGTGACATTGTGCCTTTGACATGTGAAACAACATTGATTAACTGAATATCAGCACCCGATGGCTTCACATGCCGAAGGCATGTCCCTACAACCTAATGGGTTACACTTGTGCCGATACCGAGCGAATGCACTGCCATTCCGGATTGACAGTATACTCCCGCTCACTTGCGTGCCATGCAAAAGGGCGCATCATCCCGGATGGATGAATGCGCCCTTCATGTGGTGCGTTATGGTAAGGTTAACAGATTGGCGGTTTAGTTGGCTGCGGGAGCTTCGGCGGGAGCCTCTTCTGCGGCTACCTCAACGGCCTCAACAGCTTCGGCTGCGGCGGCTTCGCCTTCGGCAGCCGGAGTGGCAGCCTCAACGGGGGTGTTATATTCGGTGCCGGCCACGGTGGGGATTTCGGTGACGGGCTTAACGCGCGAACCGCTCTGAACCACGTTGCGGGGCATTACGAATACGGAAATAATCGACAGCAGGCCGACGATGGCAGCCAGTGTCCATGTTGCTTTTTCAATAAAATCGTTTGTGCGGCGAACGCCCATGATCTGGTTTGAACCGGCAAATGAGGAGCTGAGACCTCCGCCTTTCGATTTTTGTACGAGAACCACTACGATAAGCAGAATCGACACAAAAACTGTGAGAATGATGATAAGTGTGTACATTTTATGTTTTTTCTTGTTTTGCTTGAATAAATCTCAAATCGGGTTATTGCGGCGAAGATGCGTTGCCGGAAGCGGCAGAATGCTGTTTGCGGAAGCTCTCAGCAAGCATGACTTTACGTAAAAACCGCAATTGGTCTGCAAAGTAAGCATTTTTTTCCGGTACTGCCAAACTTAAACGGCTAAGAATTTCATATGCACGCTCATAACGATGCGTTTTGATATAAATTTTTGCCAGACTCTCGCTCAGCAGGCTGTTTTCGGGGGTGGCTGGAGCCGAGGGGCGGCGTTCCGGCGCCGGTTGTGGAATGGCAGCAGGCGCCTGGGCGGTCACTTCGGCCGAAGCCTCTGTAGCGGCCGGTTCCATCTCATCCCGTAGCTCCACCGTGGCATCGGGAGCGGACTGCTTTTGCGAACGGATAAAGCGGTTTATACGCGCCAGCTGCGAATCGCCGGCGGCATCCTCTTCAGCCGGAACGGCGCCGTCGCGCTCAAGCTGCTGGGCATAGTCGGGCACGGGATTGAAAATCAGTTTTTCAAGCGTGGCGGTTTCTTCGGCCGATTCATTTCCGTAGGTTTCAAGGAAGCGGTCGATGGTTGTATCGGTCGACGGTTTCGCAGGTTTGGCCTCCGGAGGATAGAAGTTGTCGAACTCGTCGCCGGCTGGATCGGCCAGCCTGCGTGCGGCATCGGAGCCGGGAACCGACAGGGTTAGTTCTTCAACCAGGCGTTGCCGGTCGGCCTCGTCCAGTCCGGCATAGACCGAACGCAGCTCCAGAGCTCGGGCAATGGGGAAATAGGGATACTTTTCGCCCAGAGCGCGCAGCCATTCGCCGGCGTCGGGTGCGTCGGGGTTCTCAAGCAGGCATTTCAGCTTTCGGGCATCGTCGTTCATGGTTATGGAAGCGGATGTGATGAGTTATTGCGGAACTGAGTATAAGCTGCACCGGGAGGGCGTCACCAGTTTCCGAGCGTGGCGTTGAAAATAAGTTCGACAAGTTCTTTTGCAATCTCCTGGCACAGCTGCTCCTGGACGTCGGTGAGCATCTGCGATGCATCGAAATCACGATAGGCCGAGAAGGACTGGTCTATGTCGTTGGCATCGTTCTTCGAGTCGGTATATTTCACACGCACCGTTATGGTCAGACGCGTTTTGGATGCATATGCATCCTCGGTGACGGCCTGCGGCGAGAGGTTATAACCGGTGATTTCACCCTCTATGTCAAGGTCGGATGCACCGTCGGTTGTTGTAAGGCGGGTGTTACGGGTGATGTAGTCCATCAGCTCGTTTTCAAACGTCTGCTGCAGCGGGGCATATACCAGTGCCGCACGGATGGGGAACTCCCCGACATGGATGGTGCGATAGACAGTGTAATCAATGGCAGCACCATTGAGCTTGTAGCTTATACGGCAGCTCTGGGGCACCAGAAAGGCCGCCACCAAAAACAGCGGCAACAACAGTTTCTTAATGGCTGGCAATCGTAACTTTCCTTGCATATGTGGTGTCTTGATTAGTTTTATTCCAGACCGAACTCCTTTATTTTTCTATAGAGCGTACGCTCCGAGATGTTGAGTTCGGCAGCCGTGGCCTTGCGGCGGCCGCCGTTTCGCTCAAGCGAACGGCGTATGGTTTCGCGCTCAGTGTCCTCGAGGGTGCGACCTTCCGGCGCCACTTCCGATGGAGTCACGTCGATGGCATCGGGAGCATCGGCCGATGGCGTCCGCGAACCGAATTCGTGCGGGAAAATTGCCTGTGAAGGGTCGGAATATTTCACAAGCGCACGCGGACCGGCCGATGCCGCCTGCTGCGGCAACTGCTCGGCGCCATGACTTGCGGCCACAGACGATTCGGGATTGAGCGTGGCACGCAGATCCGAAATCTCTTTCTGCAGTCTGAATATCATATTGAACAGCATCTCGCGCTCACGCTCGTAGGAATGCGAGCGTGCCGCCTCGGAAGCCGGAATCGGGGCGTATTCGGTGTTGATCTGCGGAAGATAGGCCCGCAGAGCATCTGCCACTACCACAGAGCCGGCCTCGAAGAGCGCCATCTGGTCGACAACATTTTTCAACTGCCGCACATTGCCCGGCCAGCGGTAGTGCTGCAGAGCCATACGTGCATCGTCGGAGAATGTGATGGCCGGCACGCGGTATTTTTCAGCGAAATCGGCGGCAAACTTACGGGCAAGCAGCCCTATGTCGCTGCCGCGGTCGCGCAAGGGGGGAATCTGGATCTGCACCGTGGAGAGGCGATAGAACAGGTCTTCGCGGAACCGGCCTTCTCTCACGGCCTTGGCCATGTCAACATTCGTGGCGGCCACCACGCGTATGTTGGTTTTCTGCACCACCGACGATCCGACTTTCAGAAATTCGCCGCTCTCGAGTACGCGCAGCAGGCGCGCCTGAGTGGTGAGCGGCAACTCCGCCACCTCGTCCAGAAATATCGTGCCGCCGTCGGCCTCCTCGAAATATCCCTTTCGCGTGGCCACGGCACCGGTAAAGGCACCTTTTTCATGCCCGAACAACTCGGAATCGATAGTGCCTTCGGGGATTGCACCACAGTTCACGGCGATATAGCGCGAATGCTTCCTCGGCGAAAACGCATGAATGATCTGCGGGAAGAACTCCTTTCCCGACCCACTTTCGCCCGTGACAAGTACAGACAGGTCGATGGGAGCCACACGCAACGCGCGGCTCACGGCCTCGGTGAGCACCGGAGCATTGCCCACGATTCCGAATCGCGACTTTGCCTGCTGAATCTGTTGCGGTGTTATCATCTGACTATCGTTCATTTCACGTTGCGCAAACGGTAGGTCTGTTCGCGCAGAAATTCGCCGAACTCTTTCTGTGAGCCCATGTGCTTCATCTGTTCCTCAACCGATATGGGGTTGCCCACGGTGATGTGGAACGTCTTGCCATGCTTGCGGAACACCTCGCGCGGATGCAGGAACGTGCGTGCCTGCCAGCACACCACGCCAAGGAAATTGAAGAACCACGACTGCGAGCCATGGAAAAATATGGGAACAACAGGCACTTTCAGTTTCTGTATGATTTCGATTATGGTAGGCTGCCATTCGCGGTCCTGCAGCCGCCCGCGCCAGTTCACCTTGCCCACGGCACCTGCGGGGAAAAATCCCACCGGGTCGCCGTTGCGCACCATCTTGATCACCTCTCGGATACCGGCCATCGACACGGCTTTTTTCGCCGGGTCATCGCTTGCCTGCTGGTCAACGGCGATGAAATTAGGCCGCATGGCCCAGATGTAATTCAGGAACATGTTGACCATCACCTTATATGTGGGACGGCGCGAAGCAATCAGGTCAATCAGAATGATGCCGTCGAGCGCGCCGAAATGGTGGTTGCTTACGGTGACAAACGCCCCTTCGGGCAGATGCTCAAGCACCTCGTTGTTGTCAATGCGCAACTTTATGTCCAGGTCATTGAGCAGCCCGCGGCAGAATTCAGGCCCCGGTGTCGCACAATTGTGGGCATGAAGATTGTTCACCTTGTCGAGCGACATGAACCTGATGAGCCGCTCCACAAGCTTGCGGCGCCCGCTGAGCTTGGGCACCATCTTCATTATGTCGTCGGCATCGAGCACAGTAGGTTTGCGCTTGTTTCCCTCCTCGTCGGCGAGCATATAGCTGTAGTCGCCGGCAGGCGGAGCAGGCACGGCCTCACTTGCGGGGAGAGCCTTGCCACGTGTCATCGCTGCCAGATCGGCATTATCCATTTGTTTCATTTCTCAATCTTTTTTATGATGCGCGCCGGACAATTGCATGAGCGTACCTCACCCCATGCATCCGGCCGGGTGCCTCCATTGGCATAACGCCACAGCACCCCATAAACGCAAAGTTACAAAATTCCTCCGAATCCCCGCACTCTCCCCCACCCATTCCCCTCCAAATTCACTTTTTAATTCACCACAACAAACGCATTAATGACTCCGTCCCCAATTATGGTGTATGCTTTTCGATTCTGCCACTAACATTGAAGATAATAAAAAAAGGCGATGTGCCGGGTGGACACATCGCCTTTGGGGTTGGTGGGGTAGCCCATAGGAGAATCGAACTCCTCTTTCAAGAATGAAAATCTTGCGTCCTAGCCGATAGACGAATGGGCCTTATCAACCCACTGACTTTCGCAAGCTGGTGGGAGAAAAAATTACGAGAACTATTATTCAATCATTTCACTTTTTGCTTTGCATGTTTAGAGTGAAACCTGCACAAGCATTGTCATCGCGGCATCTCAATGCCGGATAGAGAGCGCCCGAATCAGGCGAGCTTGTTGATGTGAAGAGCCAGTTTGCTCTTGAGGTTCGATGCCTTGTTCTTCGAGATGGTGTTCTTGGAAGCAAGACGGTCGAGCATCGAGACAATCTTCACGTAGGTTTCCTGTGCCTCGGCCTTGTCGGTCATGGCACGGAGACGGCGCACAGCATTACGTGCTGTTTTAGCGTAATAACGGTTACGCAGGCGACGGCTCTGAGTCTGGCGGATACGCTTTAAAGCTGATTTATGATTTGCCATTTTTAGAAAATGCTTTTTTCGTTGTTTATTATTCCGTTGGTAGCCCATAGGAGAATCGAACTCCTCTTTCAAGAATGAAAATCTTGCGTCCTAGCCGATAGACGAATGGGCCATGTGGCGTTTTGTTTGCGAGTGCAAAGTTAAGCGGTTTTCCTGAATTGAGCAAATTTTTACTCCCGCAAAAGCGATTTTAATATTTTTTAATAAAAATCAGACCTCATAACCCTCTGATTTAGGCATAATAGCAGTAACTTTATGTTGATATTACTAATGACACGCCAGTTGTTATCCGGAACTATTTTAAATAGAGCCGGGATTCCGGCATCTATCAACAATGTCTGCGCCTACCCGGAACATGTTTGAAAACCTCAACTGCATAGCACTGCGCACGGTGAAATATTCCGACAGTAAGTCGATTCTGACGGCATTCAGCCGCCAGCACGGGCGCATCGGCCTGCTTCTGCCGGCATCCAACACTCCTGCGGCCGCCCGTCAGCGAGCACTCGCACTCCCTATGTCGCGGTTTGACTGCACGGTGGACATCAAGCCAGGACGCTCGCTGCACTCCATGCGCGACATGCGCCGGGCAGGCCTAATGCCGTCGGCATCGCCGGTGAAAGGCGCCCTGAGCATGTTCGCCGCCGACCTGCTGAGTTCGTTGCTGCGTGAGCCGCAAGCCGACGAACACTTGTGGCGATTTCTTGAAACGTGGATAGACGAACTTACGGAAGCCGGTCCAAAGGCAACGGCCAACATGCACATCTGCTTCATGATCCGGCTGATGCATTTTCTGGGGATAGAGCCTGACTGGTCGACGTTCAGCCAGGGATGCGTGTTCGATATGAACGACGGCATTTTCCGCATTGTGCCACCGCTGCACAACCGTTTCATCAATCCACCTGAAGCCGAGGCGGCCTATCGGCTGAGGCGCATCACGGCCACAAACGCCAAGGCATTCGCAATGGGGCGGTCGGACCGCAACACCATTCTCGACAGATTAATACAATATTATCAGATACACTTCCCCACGCTCGGCACCATCAATTCGCTCAGCGTGCTCCGCACTCTGTTTGACTTCTGACACATCGGGAGGCCATTTCGGCAAGATAGAGCGGAGCCTCCGGACCGAGGTTGAAAATAAGATCGAGAACAGACAGTCCGGGAATGTAGCCAAGTCCGGCGGCACGCACCTGATAATGCGGCTTCTCAATCATACCGGAACAAAAAACAGGGGACGCAGCCGTCTGTACGGCATCCGCAGAAGCGCCCTCTGATACCCCCTCCTCCTTGGCAACCGCATTGAACACCGGAGCCGGCGGAAGAAGCAGGATTTCACGAATCACGGCATCAATGGCCGCGTCAAAATCAATTATAGACGGGTAACGCTCAACCGCCTCTGCGCAGAGAAACGGTGCGAAACGGTCAATATAAAATTCAAAAAAGGGTGTACGCCCGTAAGCCGACTCAAGCGTGACACGATGAACGTGCCACCAACGGCCATGGTTGCTGACACGCACGTCGCTCCATGTGGCTCTCGGAATGCCATGCGGCTTGCCAACCGGCACTGTAAGCTGAACCACTCCGTTGACATCGGCAATGTCGCAACGGTGCACCTGCTTGCGGCGCTTGTCAAACAGCATCGTGCCGTCCATCACGGCATTGCCGCCACAAGCCGCCACCTCGGCATAATACCCCACACTCCCGAAATAACGGGGTTCGAGACGGCTTACAGGGCCGCTCACCGCCGGATAGCCCGACGGGGCAATGTTCAGATTATTTTCCGGAAACGGCGTCATTTGTCGGGATTGGCGTCGCGGAGCACACGGTTCCAGCGAATTTTACCGTCGAACAGGCCCTTGTCCTTGTCAAACGAGATGAGCACACGCCACGGCGTTCCAATCACGTGGTCCTCAGGCACAAAGCCCCAATAGCGCGAGTCGAGCGAATTGTCGCGGTTATCGCCCATCATGAAGTAATAGTCCATCTTGAAGGTATAGTAGTCCACCTGCTTTCCGTCGATGAACAGATGGCCGTCGCGCCACTCGGCCGTAGGATTATTCTCGTACACACGTATGGCACGTCCGTAGATGTCCCATGCGAGAGGTGTCATTTTCAGGGCAGTTCCCTTCCTGGGAATCCACAGTCCGTTTTCGCCGCCGTAATCGGCACGCGTCCATCCGGCGCTGACACCGGCCGGGAACAGGGGAACGAACTGCTCGGGAGCGGCCTGCTGCTTCATCACGAAAGCCACCGAGGGCGATTCGGTCATATCCTGCACCATCTGTGCGGTGAGTGGCGACACATAGATCGGCGGCACACTGCCGTCGGGGTTCACCTTGAAGCCGAGCTGCTGCAGCGAAGGGATGTCGGCCGGGGTGAAATCGAGCGTATAGCGGTCGTCGGCAGCAATGCCGAATTTATCGAACTCCTCATCCGACAGGCCGGCGTTCGATGCCGCCTGATAATAATGGTTGAACTGCACATATTCGGGTGTCATGAATTTTTCACCGTCAATGTATATATCGCCGTCAACAATGCGTATGCGCTGGCCGGGAAGCCCCACGGCACGCTTCACATAATTCTCGCGACGGTCCACGGGACGGTAGATCTGCTCGCCGAATGTGGCGCGGTCCGACAGCACCCTGTCGCGCCCGTGCATGGCCACCAGCGAATAATAGTCGGGATTCGGCACGCGGCTCATCACGGTGTCGCCTGCGGGAAAATTGAACACAACGATATCGCCTGCCTCCACACTGCGCTGACCTTTCAGGCGCTTGTAGTCGACCGACGGATGTTCCAGATAGCTTTTGCCGAGATTGAACGGGAGCTCATTGTGCACCAACGGGAAATAAACCGGTGTCATAGGCACACGCGGACCGTAGACGGTCTTGTTGACAAACAGGTAGTCGCCGGTATAGAGGGTCTTTTCAAGCGAGGAGGAGGGAATCTGGTAGTTCTGACCGATGAACGCAAACAGGAAGTATACAAGAATAAGCGCGTAGACGATGGCATCCACCCACGACATTACCGTGCGCACACCGGCGTTCTTCGATGTTTTCCACCATGTGAAGGGGATGTAGCCGGTTATGTAGATGTCGAACAGCAGCAGCGCTCCGAGAGCCAGCCACCAGTTGCCCATCCATGCCACCCACAGCAGAAACAGTACGAGCACTATCGAGAAGCGCACCCAGCGGGTGGTTTTGATCTGTTTGAGACGTTCAGAGAAAGTTTGCATAATGTTCAGGAAAGAGAGGATATTGCGGTTGCATAACCGGTTATGTCGTGAAAATTCAGAAATCAAGGAAATCGTTCATGGTGAGCATACCGTGCCGGTCGGGGTTGGCAGCCACCCATTCGGCCGCCAGGACGGCTCCGAGGGCAAACCCGTCGCGCGAGAAGGCCTCATGACTGATGGTAAGGCGGTCCACCTCCGAAGTCCAGCTGATGATGTGCGTGCCGGGCACTTCCCCTTCACGCTCATGCTCCACAGGGATAACATCCTCGGCCGGTTTCCAGTCTGCACCCTCCGGTTCCGCCCAGGCGGAATAGCGGCTGTTGGCACCGATGATGCCTGAGGCAAGGGTGATGGCCGTGCCCGACGGATGGTCGAGTTTATGGATATGATGTATCTCCTTCAGCGAGGCCTTGTACTGGGGGAATCCCTCCATAAGCCGGGCGAGATATTCGTTGACACGCATGAACAGGTTGACACCGATGCTGAAATTCGAGGTCCAGAGCAACGTGGCGCCGGCATCGGCCACCATCTGCTCCACCTCGTCCCGGTGTTCGAGCCAGCCTGTGGTGCCGGAAACAACAGGCACCCCTGCCGCGAATGCACGGCGGTAGTTGTCCACGGCAGCCGCCGGGCAGCTGAATTCTATGGCCACATCGGCCGAAGCGAATTCAGGCGAATTGAAATCGGCCTCGTTGCCGCAGTCTATGCGGCACACCACGGTGTGGCCGCGCTGCAGCAGGAATTTCTCGACGGCATGGCCCATCTTGCCGTAACCGATGATAGCAGCTTTCATTTTTTACCTGATGTTGTCTGGTTTGCCTGATTTTTAAGTTCACGCCGCACCACACGCGGAATGGCGATGGTGGTGAACACAAGCAGTACGCCCCCGGCCAGGGTGAACGCCCAGCTGTCGCGGCTCACATTGCCGTTGTAGAACAGAAAGAACGCTGCGACACAGAAAAATATGGCGCTCCACGACTCTATGCGGTACAACCGGCGTATACGCGGATGTTCCCCCTTGTAAGGGGTGAGCAGTTTGGCTGCAAGGAAGCATACCGCTCCGGCTGCGTATACATATTTCCACCATGTGCCTGCCACGCCCTGCGCTACCAGCACATTGAGGATGGGGAGAAGCGTGCCTACGGCGATGGCGAGCAGACCCACTACCCCGAGAAGCACCTTCCACGATGCGGGAGCGGGCCCCTGCATCTGTTCGAGAGTGTATCGTTTTGAATTGACTGTCATTTCAGTATTATTGTTTCTGTCATTCGATTATATAGACATCCTCGTTGGGCCGCTGCATGTGGTATTTTTCACGCACGATGCGCTCGAGAGTCTGCGGATCGGTGTCGAGGCTGCGGTTGAGCCGGAGATAGTAGAGCATGGTGTCGTTGTTCTCCTTGATTTCGGCATGCAGGCGGTCGATCTCGTCCTGCAGTTCGGCCGAACGGGAGTAGGAGTTCTCGTTGAAGAAGAGAACGAACACGATGTAGCCCACGGCCACGATGAGCGGCAGTGAGATGTAGCGTCGGATCCACGCCCATGCATCGGCGACCTTACTGTTCATTTTTTCCAGCAAAATTAAACGTCGGCGGCAACTTTAAAACATTTATTTTTTTCAGGCCGCTTAAAACGCTTTGTTCAGAGCACAAAGGTAGGGAATTTTTAATTAACTTTGTGCGCGTTTAGAGGCGTGCATCCTCAAATATCTTTAAAATCTGATCTACTTATGACAAAGAAATATGATTTTCTGGTTATAGGTTCCGGCATTGCCGGCATGAGTTTTGCCCTGAAAGTGGCAAAAAAAGGCACCGTGGCTCTTATATGTAAAACCACGCTCGACGAAGCCAACACAGCCCTCGCGCAGGGCGGCGTGGCTTCAGTAACCAACCTTGAAGTCGACGATTTTGAAAAACATATCCACGACACAATGGTGGCCGGCGACTATCTCAGCGACCCGGAGGCCGTGCGCAAGGTGGTGACGGAAGCCCCCGCACAGATACGCCAGCTTGTGGAATGGGGTGTCGACTTCGACAAACGCCCCGACGGCACTTTCGACCTGCACCGCGAGGGTGGACATTCCGAATTCCGCATCCTTCATCACGCCGACAACACCGGATTCGAAATCCAGCAGAGCCTCATCGAGGCCGTGCGCGCCAATCCCGACATCGACGTATTCGAGAATCATTTCGCCATCGAGATAATCACCCAGCACCATCTGGGCAAAGTGGTGACACGCCGCACACCCGACATCACATGCTACGGAGCATATGTGCTCACCCCTTCGGGCGAGGTCGACACCTTCCTGGCCAAGGTGACACTCATGGCCACAGGCGGATGCGGGGCCGTTTACCTCACCACAACCAACCCGCTGGTAGCCACCGGCGACGGCATAGCCATGGTCTACCGTGCCAAAGGAACGGTAAAGGACATGGAGTTCATACAGTTCCACCCCACCGCGCTGTTCCATCCCGGCGACCGCCCCTCGTTCCTCATCACCGAGGCGATGCGAGGCTACGGAGCCATACTGCGCAACAAGCGCGGCGAACGGTTCATGGAGCGTTACGACGAGCGCCTCGAGCTTGCGCCACGCGATGTGGTGGCACGCGCCATCGACTCTGAAATGAAGCTCACCGGCGACGACCATGTGTATCTCGACGTGACACACAAGGACCCCGAGGAGACGAAGAAACATTTCCCCAACATATATCAGAAGTGCCTCTCGCTCGGCATCGACATCACACGCGACTACATCCCCGTGGCGCCGGCCGCCCACTATCTGTGCGGCGGCATCAAGGTGGACACCAACGGCGAATCGTCGATCAAGCACCTCTATGCCGTTGGCGAATGCTCGTGCACCGGCCTGCACGGCGGCAACCGCCTTGCCTCCAACTCGCTGATTGAGGCTGTGGTCTATGCCGACGCTGCCGCGCGCCACGCATCAGAAGAAATCGCCCACATAAGCCTGCGCAACGATGTGCCAGAATGGAACGACGAGGGCACACGCCACCCCGAGGAGATGGTGCTGATCACACAGAGCATCCGCGAGGTGAACCAGATAATGGGCACCTACGTCGGCATTGTCCGCTCCAACCTGCGCCTCGACCGCGCGTGGAACCGCCTCGACATTCTTTACGAGGAGACCGAGAAACTGTTCAAATGCTCGAAGGCATCGCGCGAAATCTGCGAACTGCGCAACATCATCAACGTGGGCTACCTCATCATGCGGCAGGCCAAGGAGCGCAAGGAGAGCCGCGGACTGCACTACACTCTCGACTATCCCCCTGTAAAAAGAAATTAACAGATTACAGCGCAATAAATTAGGGTGAAGCCGAGTTATATAGATGTGTGACAACGGTTTCACCCTCTCTTTATAACCGCCAGCCCGCACTACGGTTTATTACTTTCAATCTTCAACACCCCTGCCTCTGAATATGCTCCGCCGGTTCATTCTACAGCTGTCCGTCACGCTTGCCGCATGCCTTGCGGCGGCCCAATGCGCGCATGCCGACGAACCTGTGAAGCTCACTCTCGAACAGGCCGAGAAACAGGCCATCGAGGGGAGCGAAGAGGCATCGGACGATGCTGTAAGGTTAAAGAAAAAACGCACAATCGAGCATCCAGGCACAGGAATGCAGAGCGTGTTCCGCGGAAAATACCATAAAGTCACCGAAGAGGGCGACACGGTGCTGGTGCTCGTGTTCAACGACATCACCGTATTTCCCGAACTCAAATTCAAGAACAAGAAACAGCGCGAATTCTACTGGCGCACCGTGCGTGATGTGAAACGCACCCTCCCCTACGCCAAACTCATCTGCGAGACACTGCTCGAGACATACGAATACATCGAGACCTTCCCTACCCAGGCCGAACGCGAAAAATATCTGAAAGAGATGGAGAGCGCCATCTTCCAGCAGTACAAGCCTGTGCTGATGCGCTTCTCCAAAGGGCAGGCCCGCATGCTTGTCAAGCTGATTCAGCGCGAAACCAACCAGAGCGGCTATGACATAGTCAAAGCCTTCCTCGGCTCGTTCCGCGCCACCTTCTGGCAAGGTTTCGGCCGCCTTTTCGGCGTGAACCTCAAAGGGAAATACGAACCCCATAAAAACGACAAGGACGCCATCATCGAGCGCGTCTGCGTAGCCGTGGAGCAAGGCCAGCTCTAACGCTATTCAATCATTTGTTATCCTGTAAGTCCCATTATCAGCAGTTACCTGATGGATGGGCTGTCACAAGATTAGCTGACATTGCATGGTTCGGAGGAGGGAAAACTCCATCAACAGAAAATAGGATATTTTGGAATAATGGAACTATTAACTGGATTACATCCAAAGATATGAAGGAACCAGTAATAATTGACTCCAAAATAAAATTATCTGCTATCGGCGCTTCTCAAAGCACCATATATCCCAAGGGAACTCTCTTGATGGTAACAAGAAGTGGCATTTTAAGAAGGACACTTCCGCTCGCTATTACTGGTAAAGAATCAACTGTTAACCAGGACATTAAAACAGTTACCACACCTTTCTATGGAATTACAGAATATCTATACTGGTATTTTACTGCAAATGAAAGTGAAATTCTGGAGAAGTATCAAAAAGACGGTACAACTGTAGAAAGTATAGATTTTGAAAAATTCCAAAACATCGAGGTATTACTTCCACCTCTAGCTGAACAGGAGCGAATCATCAAGCAGCTGAAATTGTTACTTCAATTAATAGATGTAATATCTGCTGATTCCAACCGTATTAAGACGACTATTGAGAAAACGAAATCGAAGATTCTTGATTTTGCAATGCAGGGCAAGCTTGTGCCGCAGGACCCGGCGGACGAGCCTGCCGTCGACATGCTTCGCCGCATCAATCCGAAGGCGAAGATTATAACTGATAACCCACATTATCCGCAATTGCCGGACAACTGGGTGCATGTTTCCCTTGAAGACATCACTGAATACGAGCAGCCCCAGCCTTATATTGTTCAAGATACATCCTATTCCGATAGGTATACAATTCCTGTCCTCACTGCTGGGAAATCATTTATACTTGGATATACCAACGAGGATTTCGGAGTTTATGAGAATGTTCCCGCTATTATTTTTGATGATTTTACGACAGACTCAAGGTTGGTAAATTTTCCATTCAAAGTAAAATCATCTGCCATGAAGATTATTCAAGTTAAGCATGGCTTGAATATTGATTATGTAGCCCTATTCATGTCAATAACAAGGCTAATGGGTGAAACTCATAAAAGATATTGGATTTCTGAGTATTCAAAAATTTTGATTCCGATTCCTCCTTTAAAGGAACAAGACCGCATAGTAGAACGAGTTAATGTTCTCTATCATGAGTTATACAAGATTATTTCTGTTCTATCTGCTTGATAATATTGCGGAATAAATCATCATATTCCTTAATCTTCGATACGATGCGATGCTGCTCATTTAATGGTGGTATTGGTATGATTATTTTTTCTATTGCTGACTTGGTTAGACTTGGTAAAGCTGTACTTTTATCAAGAGATGAAAAATCAAAATTTATGCAAAAATAGTAGAAGTATAAGTCATCCACCTCTTCATTAGGTTTCATTCCAAAGGCGGTATCAACATTCCAAAAATTTGTTTCAATAAATAGAGGATTGTTTATAGTACCTTTTCGACCGATTAGTAGTGGTGCGATAAAAATCTAACCACTGTTATTAAAATATTAGTATTTAGTTAAATACAAGAGAACATTGATTTTTTGATTTGAAATTGATTTATTAGTCTTGTTGTCCCCAAACATCAAGATTATGAATCAGGGTAAGTATGTTTTTTCACAGGTCATCGAATTTATACCGCGCTATCAGTTCGATAAGCTTGTAAAGCTGTATAAAGGAGACTGGCATGTAAAGAATCTCAACAGTTACAATCACCTCCTTCATCTGCTCTTCGGACAGCTGACAGGCTGTGATTCGTTACGGGACATCTGTCTATGTCTGGAAGCCCATTCAAAAATTCTATATCATCTCGGTTTTCGAAAAACCGTCAACCACACATCGCTGTCGCGTGCCAACGAAACTCGGGACTATCGTATTTTTGAGGGCCTGGGGATTTATCTCATAGGATTGGTAAGGCCCATGTATTCAAAGGTCAAGTTATCCGAAATAACCATAGACAACCTAATCTATGCGTTGGATTCCACAACCATATCAACAAGCATAAAACTCGCGGCTTGGGCTTTGGGCAAATACAGCAAAGGAGCTGTAAAGATGCACACATTGCTTAATTTGCGAGGCAGTATACCGGCCAACATTCATATCACAGACGGAAAATGGCATGACAGTAATGAACTTGATATGCTCACGCCGGAACCATTCGCCTTTTATGTGATGGACAAGGCGTACGTTGACTTCAAGGCTCTGTTCAGGTTCCACCAGTCACAGGCATTCTGGGTATCCCGTCCAAAAGAGAACATGAAGTTCATAACCGTTGAGCAGATGGAAATCCCTGATGCTAAATCAGCCATCATAGAAGACTCCCGCATTCGGGTCTCCGGATACAAGTCAAGCAAACTCTACCCAGAAGACATGCGGTTTGTGCGAGTATATGACCCGAACAATGACACGATTGTGGATTTTATATCCAACAACTTTGAGGTCAGTGCCTTGGAAATATCCAACCTTTACCGCCATCGCTGGGATATAGAAGTTTTCTTCAAATGGATTAAACAGAATATTGTCGTAAAAAACCTTTGGGGATATTCCGAGAATGCTGTCAAGATCCACCTTTGGACAGCTGTCATTTCCTATCTTACGGTGGCTCGAATAAAGGCTGATTGCGAAAGCTGCTATTCAATCACCGAGGTGTCAACCCTGATCAGAATCTCTGCTCTGGAGCGTGTCAAGTTAAGTCAGCTTATAACCAAGCAAGACTCATCAATCAATCTAAATCAAAATGTCAAAGAACTCTCTTTATTTGATGTTTTCTAAACTAACGCGATTTTATCGCACCAGTAGTAATTTCAGCATATAGATTTTTCAGTGTGTCGTCGCGGCTGCTCCATGTTTTGGGGGCGGCGTTGGCGGTGTGTTTCGGTGTAATAATAATGTGCGGTTGCGACGGTGGCCGCGGAAAGGCCACCGATGCCGCCCTTGCCTCGGCCGAGGAGCTGATGGAGGAACGGCCCGATTCGGCGTTCGCCGTGCTCTGCGCCATCGATTCCACGGCCATTGACAATGCCGGACGCCGTGCACTCCACGGCCTGCTGATGTCCGAGGCGCGATATAAAAACTTTATCGACGAGACCGACGATTCCATAATCGCCGCCTCAGCAGCATATTTCGGCCGCAAGGGTGACGACCGGCGCCTGATGCGCGCCAGGTTCATTCAGGCCAAAATCCAGTTCAACAACTCCGACTACACCCACAGCATCGTCTCCGCCCTCAAGGCCGAGAAACTGGCCAAACAGGACTCCGACAATCTCTACCTCGCCCGCATCTACGACCACATTGCAGACATCCACAATGCCACATATAATGTGTCTGAGGAGCTGCGGTATGCCCAAATGGTTGTGGACAGGTATAAGTTGACCGATAAGAAAGAGAACTATCTGTTTGCTCTTCATGATCTGGCTCGGGCAAAATGGAACTGTGGAGATGCCAAGGGTAGCCTGCAACAATTGGATAGCTTAATTAAGCTGACAAATCCGACTGATACAGGTTTAATGAGCAATATTTATGTCACTTGCATCAAGGCTGCGATAGAATGCGGGCAACTGGATAAAGCTGAATTGGCCGCGGATAATCTGGAAAAAATACATTGGAAATATAGTGAAGATGAAAAGTGGATTATGCTGTGCAGCTTATATTTAGCTAAAAATGACTATACTAAAGTTGCAGAAATATTGGACTCATTAGATTGTTCTGCCAACACGTTGCTCACCGAGGCTAAATTACAATCTTTTAAAGCTCAGTATAACGAATTGATGGGTGACTATAAATTGTCAAATGAATTTTACAAAGATTTTGTCAAAACAAGCACATCCATTGTAGACAGTTCATTAAATCAAAGCGTAATAAAGGCTCAGCGGGATTATTATTCGGAAAATGCACGTAGCTCGCAGCGTAAAGCCGAGAAAATGCATTTTTGGATAATTATTATATTTATATTATTAATCGTCATTACGATAGGATGGTACATATTGTATCGTCTGCGGATTTCAAGGGCGGATAAAAAGTTGTCCGAATTTATGGGACTGTATCAGGCCATGTCCGAAGAAATAAGAGAGAGGGAAATATCATTAGAGAAACTCAAACAAGAGGTTTCACAGTCTAAAGATCAGATTAACAAATTAACTGATGATGTAAATAATCGTCAACTTAAAATAGAATATTTTGAAACCAAGGCAGGGATGCTTTATCGTCAGCAATTTGCTATATTGAATAAATTGTGTTGGGAATATTATACCAAAAATGAATCTTCCGACAAAGTGAAATTGTCAATTTATAAAGAAGTGGAATCTCAGATTTTAAAACTGAGAGACGAAAGCAATTTTCAGCAGATTGAAGCATCCTTAAACGAGTATTTTGATGATGTAATGGTGAAATTCCGCCAAAGTTTTCCCGGAATGAAACGGGTAGACATGCATTTTGTTATTCTATTCTTTGCAGGATTTTCCACCAAAGCTATTTGTATTATCTGCAATCAGACGCTTGGAAATTGTTATAATAAGCGGCAACGTTTAAAAAATAAAATAGAATTATCTGGCTCTGAATATAAATCTCAATTTCTTGAATTCTTCTCGTAACATAGGCAAAACCAAGCCCCAGATGAGCATAAATAAGGGCTGATTTTATGAGTGATTAATTTTTGAAAAATTAACATTCTTATTTTCAGCGAATTAACGCCCATTTTGATTATTTTTTAAAACGGCGATTTTGGTGACAAATAGGATTTGTTGATATAATTTTGTGAAAACTTAATTTTTTTAGTTTTCACATGAACACATTTTTAAAAATTGCAATCGGAGTATTGTTGTTTGCTTTTATGCCGGACTCAATGGCGGCAGACAACAATCAGAATGGAGGTTCATCCTCCGGAGTAGTAGTACGCATCATTAAAAGAAACTCGGGACCAAAGCCAAGGGATATTACACACGACAATGTCGTAGAGTGTACAGTTGATAACGGATGGCTGACCATTACATTTGAAGAACCGGAAGGTTGGGCTACAGTCACGTTGAAAGATGCCGGCATAAATGTTATGGCATCAGGCACATACGACACTGCCTCCATCATCAAGTTCCCGCTCTTGCATACGGGCAATCCTATCCAGATTTTGATTCACACCACCGAGGGAAATGAGTATGAGGGGTGGATAGAATGGTAATGTGTAACTAAGAAACCAGAGTTTACTTAATTTTCATAACCTATGTGCGATTGGTTGGCTGTTTTGCGCATAATTATTTGCAAATCAATAAAGTTTTTAATAGTTTTGCGAATAGCAACCAATCAATCGTAATTCTTTAACCAATCAACATTTTAATCACGATGAAAAAGTTCCTTAGTCTAACAATTCTTGCGGTGATGGTTGCTGCATGCTCCAGCGAAGAACCTATGCCTGTGACAGAAAACTCCGCACAGCAGCAGGGCTCAGTCAGAGTGACCGTTGAGGAAGCAATCAAGATTGCCAATCAGGCTGCTGAAGCGTTCGACGCCAAATCTGCCCGAGGCGTTTCGCGCAAGGCCTCGTCGGCAGCAATGGTTGATGTGTTGGGGACTAAGGATGGCCGTTCGGGCGGCATTGACACGCTGCTCTATATGGTGAACTACGACAACAAGCAGGGCTATGCTATCGTGTCGGCCTCGCGTGCAGGTGAAACTTTGCTCGGTATCGTTGACGAAGGGGAGTTCAATGCCCTCGAAGCCGCCGAGAACCCCTCTTACAGCTATTATCTTGCAAACGCCCAGAACTATGTGGCCTCAACACTTGATGCAACTTGGGGCGGAGGTACCGGAGGGAAACTTCCTGCATTTACAGAGCTCAAACGATTCGTATATGATGTAATTCCTAATCGTTTAACAGTAGAATGGGGTGAAAAGTATCCCGAAGGGATGTACTGTCCGAATAAACTGGCTGGGTCTGCCCAAGTCGCTATGGCTCAAATCATGTCCTATCTTGAAGCTCCGAATTCAATTAATCTGACTTATTCAGGTTGCGATGCTCCCGGTGTTATGGAGTTAAACTGGACTGCATTGAAGATGCATAAGCAATCAATCAATTCTTATGATTCAGACTCAATTAATATGCATATGGCAGATTGTGAAGTCTCAAACCGGGTGCATGATTCATTGGCCCGTTTATGTAGGCAGTTGGGGGATTTAACTCAGGCGGTATATCATGAGGAGGGTTCTTGGAAGTTTACTATGGCATTTAGCGACGACGTATTGGTCAGATTTCAGGAGTTACTGCCAGAGAAAGAATTCATTCCGTTATCGGAATTGGAAGCCGACATTAATTATGAGTTGCTTTATGAACACATAAAGAATGGGGTAGGTTACATGGCCGGAATTGATGTGACAAATTACCCCAATGCAACAAGTCATGCATGGGTAATAGATGGAGCTGTGCATTCCGGAGAAATTATAACCAGATATTGGAATGACCTGACCATAAGTGGACAACAGCATACCACTGTCACTGATTTAACGAATTATTATTTTCATTTTAATTGGTGCTATAGCGGAGACAACAATGGCTACTTCTTGGCAGGTGTACTGAATCCTTCAGAAAGCACAATTCCACCGGGTTCGGTAAAGAGTAATAACCCTCAGCTCTCTCGAACAGGCTATGACACTCTTGTGCGCTATTTTATTGTAAAGGATTAATTGAATTAGACTCATAAATTGAATTTTTATGCTTATGAAAACTAAGATATTCTGGTTGCCGGCGGTGGCTGTGGCGCTTGCCATGGGGGCGTGCAGCTCGGACAATGAGCCGGTTGTGGAACCGACATTGACAATCGATCCGGCTGAGGAGGTTGAGTTTGAACTGACAGAGGCTGAAAAGGCGGTGGCAAGTAATGTACTCGGTTTCCAGACCGACTTTTTCCGTGCAGTCAACGCTTTGCCGGAAAATGCAGACCAAAATGTGGTTGTGTCGCCACTGAGTGCCCAAGTGCTACTGTCTATTCTGGCAAATGCAGCTGGAGAAAATCATACTGCAGAAATTCTGGAGGCATTGAATTGCAAAAATCTTGACGCGCTTAATTCTCTTGCTGCGAAATATCAGTCAGCCCTCCCGAATATTGATGATGCAGTGAATATGGAGCTTGCCAGCACATTGTGGTATAACAATTTATACGCCATTAATCCTATGCCCGCAACAAAGCTTGAAGATGTTTTCGGAATACATTCTCATCCAGCCGATTTTGCGAACGGGCTTTCGGTGTCCAGCAGTTTCAACAACTGGATAGCAGCTAATACAAACAGCCTCATTAATAGTTTTCTCTCGCCTGACGATATTTCCCCCGACCAATTTGCCGTGATGGCCAATGCAGTTTACCTCAAGGGAGAATGGGCAAATCCGTTCGACAAGAAGGAAACTGAAAATGAATTGTTTTCTTCCTTTGCCGGAGAATCAACTGTGCAGATGATGAAAAAATTTTTCATCCAACATATAAGCATACACGACGATTATTCGGCTGTAAAACTTGATTTCGGGTCGGGCCAACTTAATGCAATTTTTGTGCTTCCATCTGAATCATGGGATATTAATGCGTTCGCAAATGCATTTAATGTAAGTCAAATCGGTGAATTTGAGGATAGGCTAATAACATTTTGGCTCCCCAAGTTTTCAATTGACACACAAGCAATACATCTAAACAAAGTTTTATCGAATATGGGACTGGCAAGTTTAGATGCATATAATCCCACAGTTTTTTTCATGGAGGAAATACCGGTAAAATTTGAAGTATATCAAAAAACTTCAATCTGTTTTGATGAAAAAGGGGCAGAGGGTGTATCTGGCAATTGGGATTACCCTGTCGGAGGGGTCATAAGGATTCCCGAGGTGAAGCTTAACCGCCCGTTCCTGTTCTTCATCAACGAGGCATCCACGGGAGCCTGCATCTTCGCCGGCAAGATGGTGAAGTTCTGACACTATGACCCACACACAAAAGCAACCATACACCCGCAAATGAAAGATTAATAGTTTTTTTCATGATATAAAAATATTAGACAAGCTCAACAAACAGTTATTAAACAGAAATGGAATAAGACAAACTGCAACACAGGCCGGTGTGATTACCTGACAGCCGGCCGGAAAAATGTGAAGCGGCCCTGCCGCCCCCCGCGCGATGCGGTGGGCGGCAGGGCGTATTTTTATCGGGATGCAAATAAACGGATTCCGGAGGCCGCGCGGTGGCTGCGTTCCGGAATCCATTGGTTTCTTTGATGGGGGAGAGTGAGGTGATTTCAAGCTTTAGCGAGCGTAGTGGTATCAGGCTTTGGCAAGGGGAGCCGGGGTGTTGTACACGCGGGCTGCCAGTTCCTTGTCGAACATGTAGAGGCCGTAGCCGTTGTCGCCGATTTTCTTGAGTGCGTCGATGTATTCGCGGGCTGTCTCTTCCTCTTCAACCTGCTCGTTGATGAACCACTGGAGCATGCTCTGGGTGGCATAGTCCTGCTCCTCAACGGCTGTGGCGTAGATGCCGTTGATCATTGCGGTGACTTTCTTTTCGTGTGCCAGTGTGGCCTCGAAAGCTGCCAGGGGCGATTCCCACTCGGTTTCCACGGCGTCGATGGGGGCGAGGAGCACCTTGCCGTCGCGCGAGTTCACGTAGTTCATGAAGATGGTGGCGTGGTCCTGCTCTTCCTTGAACTGGATTGCAAACCAGTTGGCGATGCCGGAGTAGCCCTTGTTGGCGAAGTGCATCGACATTGACAGATAAAGATATGCTGACCAGAATTCAGCATTGATTTGGGCGTTGATTGCGTCCTCTACTTTTTTTGAGTACATAGAAATATGATTTTTGAGGATTAAGTATTTTCCGATAACAAAATTATGTTCGTTTGTCCGTTCGGTGCCTCGTCCGTAGGGTCGCGACCTGTCGCGACTGCAGCCGGGCGCGGGCTGTTCTTTAGTTGGCAGTCGCGACAGGTCGCGACCCTACGGATGGGAATCGTTGGATGAGTGCATGCTTTTTTGTGGATGGGGCGGAGGCGGCGGGATCAGAACTGGTAGCCTATTTTGGCAAAAATCTCGGCGCCGGAGAAGTGCTTTATGAGCACATAGTCGGCGGCGATGCCTATGCGGAGGTTGCCGGAAAGGCGCAGGTTGGCGCCGGCACCGATGTTGACTCCGAAGCGCGATTTGCGTGTGGTCACGTCGTCGGTTTCCGAGGCGTTGTGGTGGAAATTCCAGCTGGAATAGTTGAGCCCGGCGTAGGGATAGATTTCAAGCAGCTGCGACGCGTCGAAGGGGACATGGGCGTTGAGGTTGAGCGTAAGGGCGTCTTTCCCTTTGTGACGGAAGATGTAGTTGGCGCTCGGCGCCAGACGGAAGTGCCGGGAAAAACGGTAGGTGAACTCGAGGCCGGCGAGAGCCGAGGTGTTGTATCCGGCAAATCCGGCGGCGAGGCTGATGGTTTTCTCACCCTTCACTGGAGTTGTGGCTGCTGTGCACGGGGCTGCCGACCATAGGGCTGCAGCCATGCCTGACACGGCAATCAAGAGCTTTGCTTTGTGCATGTGTACTGTAGGACAATGTTAGAAACAAAGTTAGCCATTCCGCTTCATTTAACAAATAAAATAGAAAAAATTTAGCTAACTTCGCAATATGAAAACGCCCTACCGGGTAGTCCGGTTTATTGCGGTCATAGTGCTCTGCGTGGCAGTGCTTGTGCCCGCCGTTGCCTACGTGGCCCTTTCGGTCACGCCGGTGCAGCGCCGTATTGCCCGTGAGGCCGAGGTGCGGCTGTCGCGGCTGCTCGACGCCGATGTGCGGATAGGCTCTGTGGGAATAGCGCCTTTCAACCGCGTGGTGCTCCGGAATGTGACGGTGACCACCGCCCCCGGCGACACCGCTCTGGTGGCGCGCCGGCTCGGCGCCGGAGTGCGGCTGATGAGCCTTGTGACACCGGGGCCCCTGACGGTGTCGTATGTGGAGCTGATTGGTCTTGATGTGAGGCTTCACCGGCCTATGGCCGACGCTCCGCTCAACATCCGGCCGATTCTTGCCGCTCTGGCTCCGAAGGATAAGAATAAGCCTCCGTCGGAGTTCGATTTCAGGGTGAACACCGTGCTTGTGCGTTCAAGCGCGGTGAGCTACGATGTTGATTCGGCCGCACATACTCCCGGGGTGTTTAATCCTGCGCATGTGTCACTGCGCAATCTGCGTGCCGACATCAGCCTGCCCCGGCTGCGCAACAACGATTTCATTGTCGATATAAAACGCATGGCCTTTGACCTCCGGCCGGGCGTCAGGCTGGAGTCGCTGTCGGCGCGCACGCATGTGGGGCGCGATGAGCTGCGGGTGGAATCGCTCGCACTGGCGTTGCCGCGGTCGGAGCTGCATATTGCCGATGTATGCCTCCCTTTGGGAGAGGCCGTCGGAGTGGGGCAGGCGTTGAGGTCGGGGCAGACCCGCGTGGAGATTCTGCCTGACAGCCGCGTTACGCCCGCAGACCTGGCCGGATTCCTCCCTGCACTTGAGTCGTTCGATGTGCCTGTGCATTTCAACCGCTTCACGGTGGAGGGGAATCTCGAACGCTTCAATGCCGATCTGTTCCTGGCCGACGAGGCCGGTTCGTCGCTGCAGGTTGCCGCCGAGGCTGCCAATATGGACCGGCGCGATATGATGGAGATTTCTCCGGCCGATGTGTCGCTTGTGTTGTCGTCGTCAGGTCTGGAACGGCTTGCTTCGGCTTTCCCGTCGATGTCGCCAAAGGCAAGGAGAGTGCTGTCGGCGCTTGGGGCGTTGCGCCTGAATGCGCGCGGCAGCATGTATGGAGATGATTTTGAAACTCGCCTGACTGTGTCGGCCGTGCCGGGAAGCGTTGCGCTTGATGCCTCCGGGACGTTCACCGATGCGCAGCATTGTGCATTGCAGGCGCAGCTGTCAACACCTGAACCTGTGGATGTGGGCGCAATGCTGGCCGACAGGCGGCTGGGTCGTTTCGAAGGCACGCTGGATGCTACATTCGGTGTGGACGGAAAGAAACAGAGCGGCACGGCCGGGCTTGTGGTGGACCGTTTCGGTTTCAACGGATACGAATATACCGGCCTGACGGCCGAGGCGACACTCGACGGCGACATGCTCGGAGCTTCGGTCAGCGTGGACAATCAGCCGGTGTCGGCCGACCTGGAAGGGCGGTTCTCGCTGGCACGCAACCATAAGGTGGTGTTTCTCAAAGGGGATGTGGCGCGTTTTGTGCCGTCGCTGCTCAATCTGGGTGGCGGCGAGGGGAATGAATTCGCGGGGAAGGTGGATGTGGATATGGCCGGTGAGCGTTTTGAAAATATGCTGGGGCATATCAGCGTGTCCGACGTCAGTTTCCGCCGCCCCGACGGATCGGAGCTTGTGGTGAACAATGTATCGCTGAACGCCGACACGGCCATGCTCACACTCGCCAGCGATTATGTGGACGGCTCGATGCAGGGGAGCTTCAATTTCCCGCGCCTGCCGCAGGCTGCACGCCGCATCCTTTCGCGGGTCTATCCGGCACTCGCGGGTCTTCCTGCCGACCTCCCCGCCGGGCGCTCCCTGAGGCGAGGCGTACCGGCGCCTGTTGCCAACGATTTTACGTTCCGCTTCACCGTGAAAGAGACCGAACGGCTTGCGGACTTTTTCCGGCTGCCCGTGAGTGTGATTTATCCGGTGCAGATTTCAGGCATGTTCAGCGATGCCGAGGGGGATATGGCTCTGGCGGTGGATGCTCCCTATCTGAGGCAGGGCAACAAGCTGATAGAGGATACACGCCTGTCGGCGTTCATCGACGGTGGCGAGGGTTCCTCGGGACTTGATTTCACGCTGACAGCACCCACGCAGAATGGCCCGCTGCACCTGATGCTTGACGCCTCGGGCGAGAACGACCGCCTGCGCACCAATCTGCGCTGGGACATCGACCGCGAGCGTGCATACAACGGAAACATCGGCGCTCTGGCCACCTTCAGCCGCACGGAATCGTCGACGCTGGTGAGCGAGATAAATCTACTGCCTGGACAGCTGACGTTCAACGATTCGGTGTGGACGGTGAACCCGGCGCGGCTGTCGGCCTACGGGCCGCGTCATTTCGAGGTGAGCGGCATGAATGTGCACCGTTCCAACCAGTTCGTGAAAATCAACGGCTCGGTGTCGGACGACCCCGGCGCCATGCTCACGCTCGACCTCCTGAACTTCAATCTGGATTATCTGTTCGAATCGCTAGGAATCGACAAGGTGCAGCTCGGTGGTGATGCCACCGGCACGTTCCATGCCATGCGCCTGCTTTCGGACGAACCGGTGATAGAAACCCCGGGACTGCACGTAAGCGCCATCAGCTACAACAAGGTGGTGCTCGGCGATGCGCTTGTGCGCTCGCACTGGGAGAAGGAGCGGAAGGCCATAACGCTCGACGCCGTAATAGAGCAGCCGCACGGCCGGCGCTCGCTGGTGGACGGGGCGATTTTCCCCATGAACGATTCGCTCGACATTACGTTCCGCGTGGACCATGCCAACGTGGGCTTCATGCAGCCTTACATGGAGGCCTTTGCCAGCGACATATCGGGAACGGCCTCGGGACGCTGCCGCCTGTGGGGCAATTTCAAATACATCGACCTCGAGGGCGACGTGATGGCCCACGACCTGCGCCTGAAGGTGAATTTCACCAACACCTACTACACAGCCTCCGACTCGGTGCATTTCCGTCCGGGACTGATTGACCTCAACGGCGTGACCATCCGCGATGCCGAAGGCCATGCGGCCGACCTCAACGGCTGGGTACGGCACAAGTTCTTCAAGGAGCCGCGCTTCCAGTTCTCCATAACCGGCGCACACAATTTCCTGAGCTACAATGAGACTCCGCGCGAGAATCCGGTGTGGTACGGCAAAATCTACGGCGACGGGTCGGCGTTCGTGAAAGGGGAGCCGGGCCGGATTGATATAAACGTGGATATGTCCACGGCGCCCAACTCCATTTTCACCTTCGTGCTCTCGGATCAGGAGGTGGCCGACGAATATTCGTTCCTCACATTCCGCGATAAGAACAGGCTCGGGGCCGAGCTGACCGATACTGTCGTGCTGCGCGACACCTCGATGGACCTCGTCAACCGTCTGAAGGCCATGGTGAATGCCGGAGAGGAGGACGTGCCCAGCGATTACAACATCTCGCTGCAGATGCGCGTCACACCGCAGGCGCAGCTTGTGCTGGTGATGGACCCCGTGGGGGGCGACCGCATCCGCGCATGGGGCAGCGGGCATCTGCGCATGGACTACGGGTCGGCCAACAACGACCTGAAAATGTACGGCACATACACCCTCGACCGTGGCTACTATAACTTCACCCTGCAGGATGTGATCATTAAGGACTTCACCATCAAGCCGGGAAGCGCCATCGTGTTCAACGGCGACCCTTACGGCGCGCAGCTCAACATACAGGCCATCTATGCGCTGAACGCCAACCTCAGCGATCTCGACGAATCGTTCCTGCAGGACAAGGACCTCAACCGCACCAATGTGCCTGTGCATGCGCTGATGAAGGTTACGGGCGACATACGCCAGCCCGAGATTGCCTTCGACCTGGAATTCCCCACGCTTACCACCGACATCTACCGAAAGGTGCGTTCGGTGATCTCCACCGACGACATGATGAACCGGCAGATAATCTATCTGCTTGCGCTCAACCGCTTCTATACGCCCGAATACATGTCGTCGACCACCAAAGGCAACGAACTCGTGTCGGTGGCATCGTCCACCATCTCCTCGCAGCTCAGCAATCTGCTCGGGCAGATTTCCGACAACTGGAACATCGCGCCGGCCTTCCGCAGCGACCGTGGCGATTTCAGCGACGTGGAGGTGGACGTGGCCCTGTCGTCGCGGCTGCTCAACAACCGGCTGCTGTTCAACGGCAATTTCGGCTACCGCGACAACGCTTTGAACAGCAGTCAGTTCATCGGCGACTTCGACCTTGAGTATCTGCTTGACCGCGAAGGACGCTGGCGCCTGAAAGCCTACAACCGCTACAACGACCAGAACTACTACCTGCGCACGGCCAAGACCACCCAAGGCGTCGGTGTGGTGCTCAAACGCGACTTCGACAGCTTCTTCTCCTTCCTCAACCTTTTCCGCGGGAAAAAGAAAACCACCGCACCCCAGCCGTCTGTCCCCAATTCGGCTTCCGCAGCCCCTCTGCCGTCTGGCGCCGCCTCAGACCCTGAGCAGGGAGCGCCCATCCCCGCACCTTCCGACAGCACGGAAGTCGCCCCGCGTCCCATGCTTCAGTTCAACTCAAAGCCTGCCCCCAAGCCCGTCCCCCGTCCCGGGAAGCAATGACGTGGCATTGTGGTTGAGCTGGTCACGATACCAATTTTCCACATTGCTATTAATATAATTCGTGATATTTTCGAAAGCCCGTTGATCGCGAATTATATGTTCGTAATACCGCGGTTGCCATATTCGCCCGTTTGCTGGTAGGGACGCGATTTTTCGCGTCCGCGCTTGGCGTGTAACACCAGCTTTGAAAGCGCCGACGATTGATGCCAGTCGGCTGTTATGGTGAAAATCCTGTGCTTCGGGAGCCTCATGCGAGCGTTGTCTGAGACAACCTAAATTCGAGGCGGACGACCGTTCATTTGCGGACGCGAAGAATCGCGTCCCTACCGCTATTATCAAATGAATATGATTCGGCATGACTACGTAATTCAGGATATCCACATCACTATAATATGAAGGGATTGCTTGAATACTTTCCTCGACGATAAAGCCTAACGCGGACGCGCAGAATCGCATTCCAATGGTTTCGTCAAAAGTAATCTCTCCGAAATAATGTCGTTTTTCAGCACAACAGATTGTAACGAAGTAAATTCCTCCGTTATAGTCATGCCAGTCAGCCCTGAATTGATGCCTGTTTTCCATTGGCGTTTTTACGTAAATCGTCATTAAGAACAAAGCCCTTGATCATGTACTCCTTCAGCACCTGAGTAGCCCACTGCCTGAACTGCACGCCTCGATGCGAGTTGACACGATAGCCCACACTGATAATCATGTCAAGGTTGTAGAAATCAACCTGATGAGTCTTAGTTTTACCTTCAATAGCACCATGTTGAGTGGTAGTTGCATATTTTGCAACTACCTATTTGGGGTCAAGTTCTCCTGACTCAAACACATTCTTGATATGTCTTGAAATGGTCGATTTATTACGCTGAAACAGCTTCGCCATCTGGTCGGCAGTGAGCCATACCGTCTCATTGGAGAGCCGCACCTCAATCTTCGTCTCTCCACCCTGCGTCTGAAATAATATAATCTGTCCGCTATCCATATTCAAACTATAATTATAATTGCTGCCTAGCAGTAGCCTTTTTATATCCCTTTTCAAAGCCTATTCGAACATCATTAAATGTTTCAGAACCATTGGCATAACTCTCCCATAAAGAAATTATATTTTTCAGATCTTCATTAGGCTTATTTGCTGATAAGGCCCCAACAAACTCTAATACAAAATAATATATGTCCGTTCTAATAGTTTCTGATATAGGGAATGTTTGAATTTCGTTGTATAAGGTTTCGAGAGTGTTTGGTAACTTCTTTAAGTGCGTATCGACTATAAATCCACGATAATAAAGAATACACAAAGTTGAGAGTACATTTGAAATACTTTCATTAGTACCAATCTCAATCCGTTTAATCATTTCAGATATTAGGTCTTTAAAACTCGGTGCATTGTCTTTAATAAGCATAGCATTGAGAGCATCATGCCTGATATGATTATTATTAGAGAATATTCTACTTTTCACCAAGTCAACAACATCTTTTTTGCTAAGAACGGGTTTCCTCATCAGAGAATTCAATTTGACAATGGAACCCAATACTGCAAAACCATGTTCAAGATAATTTTGCAATAGCGTAATAATATTACCCAATAAAATATCCTCGAATTGATCCTGGTTCAATGATGATATAAATCTTGTAACTGTTGATATAAAATCACCGCCAAAATCAAAAAATCCATAAAGATCATTTTTCTCTTTGAATAGAATATCCTTATTTTCATTAAGCACATTCTCGATCTTTACCAAGATTTTTTTCTTATTATTAAGGTCCAAATAAGAGGTGACATAGGACAGAAAGCCTAATGTTGAGGTTGCTTTTTGTATAGGCGTAGAATTTGTAGTAATGACTGCATCCACATTCAAGAAATCCAGTACTTTATTCTCAAGATATCCTATGAGGAGAGGTAGTTCCTCCTTATTTGGAGATACCAAATTAAAAGAAACCAACATATCAGGAGTCGGTTTATTGGGTTTTCTCCATGACATAATTGCATCATTAACGCGATTAAGTTGATTTTCATCTAAAATATCATAAAATGATGCTATTCCATTGTATGCCTTCGAAATATCTTTTTTATTGGTAGATAATAACCCGGATAAAAAAGATTTTAATATTTCATCTGTTAATGTTATATCCTTAAACAATCTTTCTGGAAGAGGAATATCCTCTACATCTCGTGTATTCATATAAATGTCCAGAATACGACCATAGAATCCTGAGATTTGAGCAGAAGCCATACAGCTGTATATAATTCTTATATCCTCAGGTCTGTATTCTGTTTTAGATGTATTTACATCAGCTAAATAAGAATTAAGTTGAGCTCCTAACAATTTGGATAAATCGTCATTATCAAGTTTAATGCTAAGTCGTGATAGTATAGAGAGAACGTAAAGCTCATAATTGAATTTATTATCAAATCCTTTATCCCCGTAATTATCAGCCTTAAAGAATATTGAGAAGAGCTCCTTTGCATTTTCTTTACTTATAGACGACAAAAGTTCTCTGTTAAGAATCTCATCATTAATATTCTTGTTTTGTGTTCTTAATAATACCGATATAGCTATTCCCAAAGAATAAGTAAAGAGTTTTGATAAAGCGAGCGTTATACCCTCTGGATTTATATTTAGATGAGGAAGACCATACGGGAAACCTGCCCGTTCATATGTTTTCAGGTATCTGTAAGACTGTAGATATTCCTGTTTATAGCCTCGTCCACCAAAATTTGTTGTTGTTGTAAAACTAGCTATACCAAACTTGTGTATTCTTTGAATAGTAGGCTTCGTTTTATGAGAATATAATTTTAATCTAAAAGCCTCTGTAATTCGATTAAATGACAAATTTTCATTTTCATTTAGATAGCCCGAATTATCCATAGTAAAGTATATCTGGCTTTTAGCTATAGATAGAACCTGTTCTGAAATAGATTGTAATGATAGAAGTTCTTTAGAAGAGTTATCCATTAAGAGCTCTACCTTAATATTCTTCGTACTCTTAGACAGGATTTCAAAGGCTTCTTTGGAATATTCGCCGCCAATCTCCAGTAGAATAGATGATTTCCAAAGAATTCCAAGATAATCAGAATCTAGTGGTTGCCATTCATTCAAAACGCCAATCAGTGCAGGTCTATTTAATGTCACTAAAGCAAATAGCGATTTCTCGTAAGTATATCGACGTACAAGCTCAAAGGCATTTTGCGTAGAGATATAGTTATCTATAAAGGCAGAAATCGTATCAAATCTTTCTTTGTCATAAGAATCACGATATAAAGCAAGTAAACTAATATTTAGCGACAAAAGTTTACGCTTAAGATTACTAGGTAATGTGTCAATCGTATTATTCAGTTTTGCAATACTTTCCTTAAACCACTCATGATTGAAAGGAGAGCATGTAATTTGATTTACCCAGTCTAATTCATATAAAAATTCGACGAGGACACTATCGGACAAATTCCATTTTGAAAACTTACTGTCGATAAACGGTATCTCGTTTATTATATTATCAAAGTTAGAATAGTATTTAGCTGGGAGTAGAAGCCACCCAGGATAAGCTTTGCGTATTGCCCGCAAATCTTTGATCGTTTCCTGTATATTATCAGTATCACTCCATCGATATTTTATATTCGGGTTCCAGATCTGTTCATCATTTAGCCCTTTCGATAAATATGTAAAAAAGAAATCTAGACGTTCCTTATAAACATCATCTTTACCATTATTAGAAATCCAGCCTAAATCGATTATTGAAATACCTCGTTGCTGATTCAGTCTAACCTCTGATTCATGTAGGTTTGAAGAAACATTGACTAAATAAATTGGAGCGATATTATCTCCCATAACATCTCTAAGCCAACCAATCCAACCAAGAAAATTTGGATCATTTCCTGAGAATCCGACAAGACATAATAATCCTTCTATGAGTGATTGTCTAACCGTATTTACAAATTCGGGATGTGTTTGAGGATAAGTTCTATAATCTTCTTCTGAAATCACAAATGGTCTTATTTCCTTAAAGCTACCATGTAATTTTATGATTCTAGGAAACGGCTTATAAAGAAGTGTCTCCCTATTAGTAACAACAGTAAAGGTTGGATTCTCTTTATACGCTGCTCTCTCAATTAACGTGTCATAATTGGTGGTAAATATATCCCTCCACGGCAATTTGACTAATTGATAGTGTAGGTGTCCAGGTGTGATTTTATCATCTGGAAGAGATTTTAGAATTAATTCATTAAGCTCGTTCTTTCCAAAACAAGCCTCAATCTGAGAAGCTAATCTTATTGGATCAATAAGAGTGGCAGGATCTGGATCTTTACCAAATAGACTATGATAAAACATTTTACCAAGCCCATTCCAATCCTTCATATCGGCGGAAGAATCTCTGTTGGCATTTAAACTAAAGCCGGCTCCAACCATTATAGATGCCTTTTTCTGAGAGGCTCCTAAAAAACGCAGTATATGGTCTAACTTCATCTTGACAGATGAGGGAAGCTTATTTATCAGTTCATTATATTTTTGTTCTTCCATACTTATACCAATTTATGCTATGCTTATAACAATAGCGATCTTAAACCTATAGTCTCATATTTTAAAATGCGAAGAACTTGTCTTGCATTCGATTTTTGAGGTTGAACTTATTTGTTGAGGCAATATTGCACTCGATGTATAAGAATTTATTTCTCATAGAACTGAGAAATGATTTTATTGGTTTCCGAGAGAGAATATATGATTTCTTGGTAGTGGCGAATGTCCCCAAATGTGAGTTCCCGACCTTTTCTGTCTTTGAGCCATTTTTGAGCAGGTTGATAGCCTCCGATATAATAGTTAAACGCACTCTCTGAAATATTGTCAAAGTATTGCGCTTCATTTATATAAACACGATGGTCTTTATATTCAACATTCTCAACGATGTTACTACCCACAATCGGATAACCAACTTCAATAGCCCAACTTGGAGAGTTTTCCATTGTATGCAACTCCCGTAATCTCTTACCAATCTCCGATATTCGAGTAAACTCGTCAATATTCTTAGGATATTGCACTCGTGGAAAATCGGCCTTCAAAAAATCTTGGTATTTCTGAATATATGAGGGCATATGGAGAGTCCCATAAATGTAGTCAAACAACTCGATAGGTTTAACCTTTTTACCAACTTTTAATTCTATATTTTGCACTACATCATTATCAAAGTTTGGTGATTTTTCTAAATCATTTGTTGTCCAATCGTTCTGTCTATATAGATATAAAGGAAAGAAAGTTACATTATCTTTTGAGGATAATAAGGTTTTGTCAATCAGGTGTTTTGCGATAAATATGGCGTTTTTATTATCGCGGTTAACACGAATGACACAAAGACTGAGATTTTTACCTAAAAGTAAATGAGAACTTGCTTTTACTCGTGGACGAGCAATAAGGCCATTCGTTTTGCCTGTAAAATATATCCATTTTTCCTCAAATGGACGATATGTAATACGCTGTATTTTAGAAATGTCAAGATATAACCCTACATCTGTTTTAGCTGCATTTATCCATTGTTCAGTTGATTTACTAAAGATTGGTGTCGATAGCAGTTCCGATGTGTTTGTATTAATGAGATATGATATTCTTTCCCTTACAACTTCTTCTGAATTACAAATATTGAATTCATCGAAAGCTGTAGTTATGCCCATAGAACTAACGTTGAATAGTTCATTTATAGCAAAACCCTTGTTATATTCTTTTTCAAGACCATAATCTTTTGGTACAAAGAAATACATCGGTGATTGTGGATTCAACTCCGTATATGGGACGGTAGTGATATTGTTATTGTACAAGAATGAATATTTGGACTCTCTTTTACCGTATAAATCGTAATGGAATAATCGTCCGAGGGTGTTTTTCTTCTTTTTGCCAGTTTTTATAAAAAAGTTTATACTTACACCCTGCATGATGTCAAATACATTCTCATCCTTACTGCCATCAGGCGCTGTTTCTTTCTTCTTAGAATTGCCATGCAAATCAATCGTATATATCGAATCAAACACACGAAGCAGCTCCCATCGCATTCCTCGGAATGTTGGGTTGTCAAGAAATCCATGTGGATTGATATATGCCAATATACCTTCTCCATTTTGCTCTATGAAATATTGTGCCATTCTGATGAATTTCACATAGTCGTCATTAAGCCACTTAGGATTTCTCTCTCTCAAATGATCTTTGCCGCCGGGTTCTTTTTTATATGACTTCATCAAATTTGTTATCCACAGGCCATTGTTTGTGCTTGATCCATTGTATGGCGGATTCCCAAGAATTACCATAACTGGCGTATCTCGTTTTATTCGGCTTGCTTCATTCGCTTCTTGACTCAGCCACATTGAGAAGAGTGTGCCTATATCTTTATGATGCTCTTCTAATGAATTTGTAAGATAGATTCTTATTCTGCGATCAATAGTGTGAGTATAACCTGTTGAATTCAAAATCCAATCCAATTTAAGATGTGCTATTGCATAGGGTGCCATCAGGATTTCAAAACCATTGAGGCGAGGAAGCAGATGTTTTTCAACGTACCCCTGCCACATTCCCTGCATATTTAAAAATTTATTGTATATGCAGTTTATAGCCTCAGCCAAAAAAGTACCTGTTCCGACGGCAGGATCAAGTATTTGCACCCGATGATATTCTTCAAGTTTAGTGCGTTTGCTCCCTTTGACCTTAGGATTGTAATTCTCATTGATTACTTCATGCTCAATTTTAGAATAATCAGCAAGTCCATTTGGAAGATCAAAATCTCTTTTCAGTATTTCGTCTACAGATCTTATTATAAAGCCCACAACAGCAGAGGGCGTATACCATACTCCTTTAGATTTTCTCAATTTCGGATTGTATGAAGCAAGGAAGTCCTCATAGAAATGAATCATAGGGTCTGAGTGCCGATTATTACCTCCATACCCTTTGAGGATCTTAGTCATGTCAGTAGCGGCAAACGAGTGAGCTAAATCATCGACAATCCATGCAATGCGTTCATCAAGATCATAACCCGCTATACTTTGAAATATCTGACGAAGAAACGGATTCGTTTTAGGGATTAAGGTAGCAGCTTCTTGTCGAGAGAAGTCTTCAGGAGTTTTGTCATGCATTCTGGCTGCAAACATTCCGTATGCTATAGTTTGGGCATAAATATCTGCAAAACTCTCATGTGTTATATCATGGAGCAGAACTCTTTTAAAAGCCTCAAATTGCCCTTTAAGTTGCTGGCTGGCATAATCATTTTCATAATCTAAAACTCGCTTAATAGTTTCGGCTAATAACCGTGCTTTCGATGCCATTATCGAGGCAAGTCTTCCTGCGGATACTATCTTTTGTGGTATTGAATTAGCAAAATGTTTAATTATCTCCACAAAATTGTCGAAATTTGAAGCAATTCCGACAATTTTTCCCCCAGCGACTTTTGCTATTCGGATACTATTCTTCAATTCTCTATTCTCATAAAAATGGAAGTCAAGATAATCTGTAAATATTATATGGTCAAGAGACTCCTTATATCGGTTAAATTGTGATTTATGCTGTTTTCGCCCTTCAAGATCCGAATCATTAATGTCCTTAGCTTCGATAAAAAAGACGGGGGTATTATCCGATATGCGAGAGATAATGTAGTCAGGAGCGCCACATTCAATTCTGGCAGGCTCGTTTGTAACCACCATATCTGTCAAGATTGCCGACATTAGCTGCTGCAATGCCGGTCTATAGCTATGTTCTCGAGCGATTCCTGTTCGGAACTGCGTATTTAATTCAGATATGTAGTTTTTTAGAGTCATATTTAAAAACAAAAACTCCGTGGCAGTTATCTGAGGGCTGGCCGAGCCTGCAACGACTGCTTGGGAGTTAGGGATTTGATTCTTTGCACAGCAAAGCGCTATGCGATAAGGGTTGTCGGCTTCATAAGCCGGTTGTGTTTAACCTTGTGGCCGGTTTCAGATGCTTGGGGTTGCTCCAATTACAAAGGTAATCAATTTCGGGGAAAGTAGGGGTGCCGGACATTAAGAATTATCAGGTGGATTTTCTAAGGGATTTTCTGGGGATTTTCTGGGGGAGGGGGTGCGGATTTTGCGGTGATTTGGGGTGGTTGGAGTTGGAATTATCGGGGGATTTTCCGTATCTTTGCGGAAAATTACAGAGGCTGATTTGGCAACGGGCGATTGCGGTTGTCAAGAGGCTGATTATCAGAATATCGTACGAAATTTCACTTACACTCAATATGAAAAAGCTCGAACACCTTCTTGCCGAGAAACTGCTTAACGTCAGTGCAATCAAACTTCAGCCCGAAAACCCCTTCACATGGGCTTCCGGATGGAATTCGCCGATTTACACCGACAATCGCCGCACACTTTCCTATCCCGAAGTACGCACGTTCATCAAAACCGAGCTGTGCCGCACAATCATGGAGAACTTCCCCCGTCCCGATGTGATTGCCGGCGTTGCAACCGGCGCTATCGCCCAGGGTGCGCTTGTGGCCGACAACATGGGTCTGCCTTATGTTTATGTGCGTTCCACCCCGAAGGATCACGGTCTGGAAAATCTGATCGAAGGCAATCTGACTCACGGCCAGAAAGTGCTGGTGATCGAGGATCTGGTGTCGACCGGTAAGAGCAGCCTCAAGGCTGTTGAGGCCATCCGTATGGCCGGCGGTGAGGTTGTAGGCATGGTGGCGATGTTCACCTACGGTTTCCCCGTGGCCGACAAGGCTTTCAAGGAGGCCGGCGTGAAGCTCGTGACCCTCAGCAACTACGATGCCCTCCTGCAGGTGGCTCTTTCCACCGGTTTCATCGGCGAGAAAGACATCGAGACTCTTCAGCAGTGGCGCAAGGATCCCGGCAACTGGACTCCCTCACGCGACAAATCGATTGACTGATTGTGCACCCCGCACGTTTACGTTTAGTGGAAAGAACTGATGGCTACATTCAAAAGTCCGAAAACAGAGATTGGCAAAAGCGCTGACGAACTGTTCGACCGGTTCAGCGACCTGAGCAACCTGCAGACGGTGCTCGACGGCCTCTCGCCTGAACAGCGCAGTCAAGTGGGCGATGTGGAATTCACTGCCGACAGCCTCAAGATAGTTACCCCGCAGGTGGGTGCTATTGAGTTTACTGTTGTCGACCGCGTGCGTCCGTCGAAGATTGTGTTCGGCACGAAATCATCGCCGGTGCCTCTGTCGATGGAACTTGATATCGAGCCTACGGGCGAGAACTCCTCATCAGTGCAGACGCTGATTGATGTGGAGATTCCGGCCATGCTGCGCCCGCTCATCGGTCCGCAGCTGCAGAAGGCAGCCGACAAATTCGGTGAACTAATCTCCGGCCTGAGCCGTTGAGATATAAGGATATAACCCCGCGATACAACCGTTCTGACAGGGCTCCTGCCGGAACGGTTATTGTTTAAGGATGAATGTGATTATGAAGCGACTGATATATTTTTTGTGTGCCATTGCCGCCGTGCTGAGCGGCTGCAAAAGCGTAGACGACGACCGCACGCCCCCTGCAGGGGTGTGGATTGTCTTCCCCTTTCAGCACGACTGGACCCAATGGGGCGTGACTGCCGCCTTGCAGCACCGCGAGTTTGTGCTGCCGCTGGGAATTCCGCAGGGATTCAGCTACTCGGCCGCGTCGCAGACTGGATTCGGCGGGGTGATGCTTGTAGGCGATATCAACGGGATGCCCGCGGCTTACGATATGTCGTGCCCCGTGGAGAACCGTTCGGACGTGCGCATAGCCTATGATGAAAACCTCAACGATGCCTATTGCGCGCGCTGCGGCAGCCGCTATTCCGTGATTAACAATTACGGACAGCCCACGGCCGGTCCGGCGGCCGACAGTAGCCATCCGATGGGGCTTCGCACCTACAACATTGCTGCCGGGCCCAACGGTGAATACCGCGTGATACGCCCGTAACCGGATTGCCCTGCTGAAAAAAACTTGAATAAGTAAATTTGACCACTTATGGAAACGAAACTGATAGCCGAGCGCCTGCGTGAACGACACAACATAGCTGAACTCAACGAGATGCAGCAGTTCATGGCTGCTACTGACCAACGTAAGATTATCCTTCTTTCGCCCACAGGGTCAGGCAAGACGGCAGCATTCATACTCCGGCTGCTGCGCGAACTGAAGCCCTCCACCGGGCAGTTACAGGCCGTTGTCATGGCCCCGTCGCGCGAGCTCGTGCTCCAGATTGCTGATGTGCTTCGTCCCGTGGCTGCCGGGCTAAAGACTGTAGCGTTCTACGGTGGTCATGCCATGGCCGATGAGGTGAACTCGCTGTCGGTTATACCCGATATCATAGTGGCCACTCCGGGCCGTCTGCTCGACCATATCACCCGCGGACATCTGGATGTGAGCGGCGTCAGGGCGTTGGTGCTTGACGAATATGACAAGAGCCTGGAACTGGGCTTTCAGGATGAGATGCGCCGCATAGCCCGGCGCATGCGTTCGCTCGACCTCGTGGTGCTCACATCGGCCACACCTTTGGCTGAGATGCCCGATTTCCTACCCATGAAGGGTGCGGAAACGGTCGACTTCACCGCCGGCGCAGGCCGCAGCAAGCTTCAGGTGGTGCGCATCGACTCGGTGGAGCGCGACAAACTCGGCATCCTTGCCGACCTTCTGCGTGCGTTGCCCGACGGGCGTGCGCTGGTGTTTGTCAATCACCGTGAAAGTGCCGAGAGGGTCTATGAGTTTCTGAAAAAATCCGGTTTCCCCGCAGGGTTATACCACGGCGGACTTGAGCAGCGTGAACGTCAGCTGGCTGTGGATCTATTCAACAACGGCACCACACCGGTGCTTGTCAGCACCGATCTCGGGTCGCGCGGCCTCGATATTGACGATGTGAATTATGTGATACACTACCACCTCCCTCCCACGTCCGAAAGCTGGACCCACCGCAACGGCCGCACGGCCCGCATGGGTGCCGACGGCACCGCATACGTGATAATCGCCGACGGAGAGAATATCCCCGACCACGTGCGCACCGACCGCACTTGGGCGCCTAAATCCGCGCATGAGGCCGGAATACACTCCGATGTGGCCACGCTCTACTTCAATGCCGGCAAAAAGGAAAAAATCTCGAAAGGCGACATCGCCGGATTCCTCATGCAGAAGGGTGGGCTCACCAAGGACGAAGTTGGCAAAATCACCGTCTACGATCACTGGGCCATAGCTGCCGTGCCGCGTGCAAAAGCTGCCGCCGTAGAAGCCGCCGTAGCCCCCCACAAACTCAAAAACACCCGCGTCCGCATCTCCCGCCTAAACGGTTAACCCTTCCACTAAAGTTTTCTAAGACAATATAGAATTGGACTGTTCCAAAACTTAGCTAAAAAATAGAGGTGGATAAGATTTGCTATTTTGAAAGAATGTTCTTAATTTTGCAACAAACCTTATTATAACAACTACATCGATGAGGATAATTGCAGAACGGACCATACGGGAATACTATGAAAAGCATCCTCAGGCAAAAACGGCCTTGGAGGATTGGGTTTCAGTGGTGAAAAAATCTCAATGGAGGTGTTTTGCAGATATTAAAAAGACTTTCAACACAGTAGATAGTGTTGGTAATCAGCATTATGTGTTTAATATCAAAGGAAATGACTACCGGATGGTAGTTGTAATTAAGTTTGTGCCTCAGTTTGTTCTGATCAGGTTTATCGGAACTCATAAGGAGTATGATAGAATAGATTGTGCAACCATATAAATTGCGACCTGAAATGACTAAGATAGAGAATGAAATGCAGTACCGTGTCACGTTAAAACGTGTGGAGGAACTTATGCTTGGATTGCCGGAAGACACTCCGGCTGATGATCCGCGCATGGTGGAGCTTACTCTGCTTGGGAATCTGGTGGCGGATTATGATGAAGAACATTATCCCATAGGGAAGCCTTCGCTTATTGAAGTGATAAAACTGCGGATGTATGAAAGGGGACTCACGCAGATTGCTTTATCAAAATTACTTGAAATTAATCCCTCGAGGATTTGTGAATATCTCTCAGGCAAGAAGCAGCCTACGCTTGAACAAGCAAGGGTGATTAGCCAACGGCTGAATATTGATCCCGCCATTGTACTTGGTGTATGAAGCTGTTAGTGCCCAGGATGGTTTTACGTCCTGGACGGTAGTTTGTGATATTTGATGAGGACTTGCCAAATGGCGGAGGGGAGTTTGCTGCGGTAGGCTTTGGAGTGCATCGATTTTTTGATGAAATGCCGGAGGATGCGGGCTGCCTGATTGCGGTTGGCACGTCCGCGCACTGCCTTGAAGAGAAAATCGTAGTCGGCGCGTGCCATGATTCTCTCGGGATTGGCCGGTTCAAGCCCCGGCACGCACATCGGCATCATCTCTTTCCATTTCCCCTCGCTCAGTCGGAGTGTCTGTTCAACCCAGCGGCTGTCCATGTTGCCGTTCGAGAAGTGGGTTATGTCGGCTTTCAGATACACATAGTTCCGGTGTGTCAACGCCACCTGCATGCAGAAATCGATGTCGTAGCAATGGAAAGCGTCGAGGACAACCTCGTCGAACGGATGCGCCTGCCACACCTCTCGGCGCACGGCGAATCCAAGCCCGTCAACCACAAGCACCGGGGCGAACTCTCCACCTGTCAGCTTGCCGTCTGCCCAAGGCTCCTGATGCCAGCAGATGCGTTGGCCGTCCATTATGTAGTAAATATGTCCCGACACCAGTTCCGAGCATTCGTTCCATCCCGCATATGCCCCCAGCCTGAAAGGTACGCCTATGAATCCTATTACACCGGTTTCCGGTTCTGCGAGTTTGCGTGCCATGGCTACGCCCCAGCCGGAATTTTCAAACAGCACATCCTCATGGATGAAGAGTACGTTGGGGGCGGATGCCACCGATGCGCCGTTATTGTAGGCTTTAGAGATGGGCCATTTTGCCGCAGCGTTGTCAACCCTGACAAATTCGGCGTCAACGCCGATTGTGGCCGCGATGTTGTCGCGGCAAAGATTGTATTTCTCTTTGTTCACACTGCATATCACCACGGAGAATGCAGGTTTGGTCTGTGCGGGCTCGATGGTGATGTGTTGAATGCTGTTCATTGCTGTTGTACGGTCGATGTGTTGAGTTATTTCATTTCCGGAACCTTACCGGTGCATGCATGTATATCCAGTAAAACATGAAATTCACGCGGTTAACCCTCAGTATACTGTCGATGTGGGGACAAAGCTCTTTAACTCTGCTGAGCAGTTCGGGACGCTTGCGCAGGTCGCGGTACGTTCTGTAACGGGCGCGGCGACGCTGATAAGTGGTGAGCAGGTGTGGCACGCTGAGCAGGAAAAGGTCTACGGCCATCTCCTCCGGGCGCCCTCTCTGCGCTGTCGCCGAAGCGTCGGTCACGCTGCGCCCATGCAGACGGAATGAGTTCAGCCGCCGGTCTATGCGAGCCACTTTCCCCTGAAGCATCATCTGGAGCCAGAGCATCCAGTCGCCGCAGTAGCGCATCCCGGTAAACGTGCGGTCCTTTATGTCAGTGTAGCAATCCTTGCGGAATAACACCATGCTGGCGTTGTAGCATCCGTTTACGATTGTCATGTATCTGCGGATAAAATCGCGTCCGTCAAAAAAACGGGTATTGCCGTCCGGCTCGAAATCTTCGAATGGCTTGTGATCTGAGGGATTCCCTTCGCTGTCCACCAGATGCGACATTGTCATGGCCATTGTAATGGTATTGTCGGTCTCAAATGCTTTCATGCAGCTGGCAAGAAACTCCGGATCGGCGAAATCGTCGGCCTCGGCAATCCAGATGTAGCGCCCGCGTGCCAGTCTCACTCCGCGTTCCCATTGCAGGAACGGCGAGCCGGAATTGGTGGCGTTCACTTCTATGCGGCTTATGCGGTTGTCGGTTTCCGCATATCGGCGCATCACCTCCACGGAGTTATCGGTCGAAGCATCATCGAGCAGAATCACCTCAAAATCGGTGAAAGTCTGGTTGAGCACCGACTCGATGCGCTGCGGCAGATAGCGCGCGTAATTGAAATTCGGCACAACCACGCTGACAGCGGCGGGGCAGGGCGTATGTGTTTCCCTCCCTTCTGACAGTATGTTGCGTGATTCAATTCTCATTTCCTGTGTGTCTGCGTTTGATTGACAGCACAAAGTTAGTAATTCTTTTTGAAATGATTTTTACCGATGGGGAGCATATGGATTCCCTAATTACTTCGGAAAGTTGATAAGGTCGAAATACATGGCTCTTGTAGGGGACGTCCTGTCTTTTTCTGAGAGAAACATGAATCCACATTTCTCATAAAACGGTACAGCATTGGAATAAGCATCGACAGTAATGAAACGGCATGCACTTCGGCGCATTGTAGCAAATACGAATTTTACCTGTAGGAGAATCATGCGCCCGATATCCTGTCCTGCATAGTCTTTAGAGACGGCCAAGCGACCTATTTTGACTGCCGGATATTCTTTGCGCCGTTTGGAATTGATGACATGGCGATTCAGCCGGTTCCACAATTTCTTTTCCTCAGGGTCAAAAATAATCTTGTCGTTGAGCAAGCTGTAATAAGCCACGGTTTTTTCCGCCTCGTTATCTTCAAGCAGATAGGTGAGTGCCATCATTGATGTATAGTAGTTGATGGCATCGGAAAATAAAAAGTCATTCAAGTCTGCGTCTCCGCAGTCGAATGACTTTATCTGTGTATCGGCATCAATCTGCCGGAAGGTGAATTTACCAAAGTCCATAATTACATCGGAAATGTGCTTATGGCCTTGAATGCCTCATACGCCTTTCTTGCCGCATCCTTTTCAGCATCGCTGACGGGTGCGGGATTTGCCGTTCTTTTGGCAAAAATCTCAGCGTCCTTGCCCCTCAGCACGGGGGTTTCTTTGATAGGTCGTGCCATGATGATATTCCGTTGTTTTCTATTACTTTACAAAGATACAACAATTTTCTGACTTATAGAGTTGAAATCCCGAAATTCTTGTAAGGTAGGATGGGATTCCGACCTTTTCGCTTTTCAGTCTTTGGTTGATTCGTAGGCGTTGAAGATGGAGCGGAAGCGGGCGTTGACGGCTTCGTAGGAGTTGTGGGCCATGGCTGTGGCGCGCGATGTGGCGCGCAGGGCGGCAAAGGTGTCGGCAGGCATGGCGATGCACTCGTTTATAGCTTTGGCCAGGGAGGCGGTGTCGCATAACGGGATGCGCCAGCCAGAGGTGCCGTTGTTTACAAGGTCGAGGGCAACTCCGGTGGCAAAGCTAATCACCGGTGTGCCGCATAGCAGCGACTGGTTGACCATCGAGGGGCCGGCATCGTCGGTTGACGGGCTGATAAAGGCTGTCGAGGCCTGATAGAGCCGGATGAGGGTCGGGGCATCCACCAGACCCATGTGTTTGACGGCGATGCCTTGCGGGCGCAGTGCGTTGCCGATGGTGTCTTCATGCCCGGCAGTGATTATCAGGATGCCGCTGCGCTGTTCGTCCGTCAGATTTTTCATGACGGAGAGGAATGCATCGATTACATACCGGCTACCTTTGCGCGGGTCGTCGGCCGAACGGCCAAAGAACACATGCTTGACTTCGGGGGCGATGCCGAGGCCGGCACGGATTGACTGAGGGTCTTCGGCCGGGCGGAAGCGGTCGGTGTTCATCACCAGTCCGACATTGAAAATCCTGTCGGGGCGGAACAGGCCGCTGCGTGCCGCACACTGTGTCATCCAGGAGTTGCCTAAGAACGATGCGTCGCACAGCGCATAGTTTTGTTGCTTGGCAAGGAAATTGGTATGGGTGCAGTCGTCCGGATCGGAACTGTCAAGCCCGGGACACATGCCGCATTGGCTGGTGGCATAGCGTTCGCAATGGTTGAAATAGTAGCAGCCGCCGGTCACAGGTGCCATGTCCACAGCATAGATCAGCACCGGACATTTGAATTTGCGGCTCAGGTGCCGGAGGGTTTCGGATGTGAACATCCCTTGCCAGAACAGCGTCACGATATAATCGTATTTGCCGCGTATCTGCCGGGATATGCGTGAGGCCGATTCCTGTGGGTCACGTTCGTCGGGATAAAGCACACGGATGCCGTTGATAAGGGGAGCTCCGCTCATCTCGGTGCGATACATCTTCCGGTAGCGCCGATGCGAAATGAACAGCGCCACGATGCGCTGCCACAGGGTACGGTGCATGTTCTTGATGCCCGGTGCATGCAAAGCGGACGGCCACCGCGAGAAATAGGTGACTTCATCACCGTTGCAGGCAAGGGCGTTCATGAGGTCGGTGCCCAGTCCTGCCGAATGTTCAGGAGGGAGCGACGAAAGGATGAGTATGCGCCGTTTTCGCGACATCAGTCTGTTGTGAGCGTGTTGAAAAAGTTGTGGCAGCTGTCAAGGATGCGTTTCACCTCCTCGTCCGTCAGTTCGTAGAAGAGGGGTAAGCGCACCAGGCAGTCGGCGAAACGGTCGCAGTTGGGCAGATGGAGCCCAACCACCTGCTCCTCATCTCCAACCCGTTCTATCTCCTGACAGTTGTCGGGACGAGAGTCGGGATGTGTGAGGTAAAATCCGCTGCGATGCAGGCTGAGATAGTGGAACACAGCCTGGATGCCGTTCTGCTTCATGTGGGCAATGAACGCCGAGCGCTCCTCGAGCGAGCGGCACACTATGTAGAACATGTGGGCGTTGTTGGTGGCGTATGCCGGAATGTCGGGCAGAGTGATCAGTCCCTTGTCGGCAATGGGCCTGAGCCCGGCATAATATTGTTCCCAGATGGCTTTGCGACGGGCCTGGATGGTGTCGATGTTCTCGATCTGCGCCCAAAGGAATGCCGAAATGAGCTCGGAGGGGAGGAACGACGAGCCGGTGTCGATCCAGCCGTATTTGTTGACTTCGCCGCGGAAGAATTCCGAACGGTTGGTGCCTTTCTCCCATATGATTTCCGAACGGCGGATGAACCGCTCGTCGTTGATTGTGAGCAGGCCGCCTTCGCCTGCAATGATGTTCTTGGTTTCGTGGAACGAGAAGCAGCCGAAATGCCCGATCGAGCCTAACGGACGCCCTTTGTAATAGGAGCCGATGGCTTGTGCGGCATCCTCTACCACCAGCAGGTTGTAGCGGCGGGCTATGTCCATTATCCGGTCCATATCGCAGGCCACTCCTGCATAGTGCACGGGTATGATTACGCGGGTGTGCGGTGTTATGAGTGCCTCTATCCTGTCCGGGTCTATGTCGGGATTATCCTTGCAGCTGTCGCAGAATACGATTTTGGCGCCCTGACGCACAAATGCCAGCACAGTCGATACGAACGTATAGCTCGGAGCGATTACCTCGTCGCCGGGCTTTATGTCGCACAGGATGGCAGCCATCTCCAGTGCGTCGGTGCACGATGTGGTCATCAGTGCCTTTTTGAAGCCATACTGCTTTTCAAAGAAATTCTGGCACTTCTTGGTGTACACGCCGTTGCCCGACAGCTTGCCGGAGTAGACGGCCTGATAGATATAATGGGCTTCTTTGCCGGTGAGAAACGGCTTGTTGAATGGAATCGTCATAGCCATATGTGGTAAACGTAGGTGTCGGTGAAGGTGTTGAAATTGCAGCTTGAATAGAATGCGCAGGCCTCCGGATTGTCGGCCTGGGTGGTTACTTCAAGTTGCAGCCCGTCGGCTGCAGCTATCGTTTCCGCTGCGTATATCAGCTTGCGGGCGAGCCCACGGCGCCGGTGTCCGGGATGGGTGGCAAGCAGGCCTATCGATATTTCGCCGCCGCGTCGGCGCAGGGTGATCATCGCGGCGTTCGGCTCGTCGTGGTCCTGGATTGTAAATACATGGTCGGCAAATCCGTGGAGCACGGAGTTGTCTATCCATGTGGTGTACAGCTCTTCCGTTTTTTTGACCGGAATGTTGGGGTCGACTGCGAAACGGGAGTGCCCTCCGGCCTCTATTGCCAGGGAATGCAGGGCTGATGGATTTCCTTGAAATGGCTTGACGTCTGTCGGCAGTCCGTTTGCTTGGGGCGATGGATTCAGGTAACTGCGTTTGCGGTCGGCAAGCAGCCATTTCCCGGTGTTGCCCTGCAGGAGAGGACGAGGTGAGAACAGATATACCAACCTGACATTCTCCACCTTGAGGTCTGATAGATGTCGGTCAATATCCTCCGGGGTCTCAGAACCATTAAGAGTTATTGAGGCGGTCTTGACTCCGAAGAAATCGCTGTCCCATTGCAGTATGTCTGTTTTCATCGGTGTTCGGATTTACGGCTAAGCACATTTCAATACACAAATATAGCGATATTTGCCGAAACCCGAAAACCTCCCGTCCATCCACCCGCAAATAAACCGGATTGTCGCTTATAGTCCAAAGCTGGCAAGCTTGGCGGCGTTTTCTACCGGGCTTTCCTTAATAGTACCGATTATTAGGGAAATATCGTATTCATCAATTTTTCCCAGATGTTGCCAGTGATTGAAATTGTAAGGACTGGCTATTTTCAGACGTACACAATCTACAAAAGAATCATATCTCAGAAATGGATATTTGGCTTTTCTGATAGGCATGTGGTACATCTTGAGATGTGGGGGAAGATGGCTGTTTATGCGGGAGTTTATTATAACACCTCCGTATACCATACCATTGGAATCAAATCCGAGAACGATGAAATATTTATCGCGGGAGCTATCGCCGGCTTTAGGCGTTATTCCGTTAGCCTCAGTCATGGTTATTTCATACACATCGCCTATGCTGATAGTGTTGAGAGCCAGTCGGGAGACTTCGTCCTGATTAAGTGCTTCGGAAATCTTCATCATTTCAAAGCCGAGTCAATGCGCAGTTGGTCTTCAATGTATGCAAGCATGGAGTCATCGGCATGAAGAACTTTTGCCATTGAGATGGGAGATATACGGTTTGTTCCGTTGACCATGCGGTTGGCTTCCTCCCACGCGTTGTCGTGAGATTTGCTCATGAGTTGCCCAAACGACAATGTTTCGTTCTCCTCAATAGCAGCATTCAAAGCCTCAAGTTCGGAGAGGGACAGGAAATTTCTGTTTGCGTTGCGTTTAGGTAAAAGTACATTGGGCGCATCCTCTCCTGCAAATTGTACGGCTTCGGATAAATCTCTTGCGAGAGGCATTTGTGGATGGTTTAATTCTTTGACCGCATCATACAATCTGGTTGGAACAGGACCGTATTTTAATGCACAGAAGTCATCTGGTACAAGTCCGCAACCCCATTTTGCGAGATGTTTCATCTCTGCGAAATAGAGTATTTTGAAGGTATGGTAGAAATCAACTCCACCAGTCTTTTCAAGAATGTACAGAACTAATTCTGTCAGTTTTTTGCTGTCAAAATTGGTCATAGGCTGCTTTGCTGGTGTGTTTATATAACGAATTTAGCTGAATGTCAGTTTGATTCAGTGCGCAAAAATACGAATTTATTTCAAAGGTACAAAATATATGACACGGTGTTGGACGTAATCTCCGGAATAATTGTTATCGTGGGGCGTCGGCGTTTAGCAGGGTGGCGATGGCGGGGATGGAGGAGGTGGCGTTCTGGTCGGTGCGCATGGGCACGGTGGTGGCGTAGTTGCGGTCGAGCCAGTAGAGGTCGGTATCGGTGGCGTCGGGCTCTTCGTTTACGATGTGGCCGGTGAGCCAGAAGAACGGTTTGCCGTGAGGGGAGAGGTATTCCTGATATTCCTCCGTCCAGTGGCTGCGGGCTGCGCGTGTCACTTTCATCCCCTCGATTTTCACTTTGGCTGGGAAGTTGATATTGAGGCATACGCCTTCGGGCAATCCTTCGGCAAGCACGCGTGCCGTAATGTCTGAAATGTAGGGACCACATTCTGTAAAGTCGGCAGCAAGCGAATGGTGCAGCAGTGAGTAGCCCACCGACGGGATGCCCTGCATGCACCCCTCGAAAGCGGCGCCCATTGTACCGGAATAGATGGCGGAGTTGCCCGCATTCGAGCCGTGGTTCACCCCCGACAGGAGTATGTCCGGACGGCGCGGAAGGATGTGGTGCATCGAGAGTTTCACGCAATCCACCGGCGTGCCCGTCACGGCACGCATCTCCGCGCCGTTGTAGGGCGGCAGTTCGTGGATTGACAGCGGCGAATTTACTGTGAATGCGCTCGACTGACCCGAATGGGGTGCGGCAGGTGCCACCACATAGATTTTGCCGAGATGGCTCACGCGGTCCACAAGGTAGCGCAGACCTTTTGCGTCGATACTGTCGTCGTTGGTTATGAGGATGATGGGCTGTTGCATGGGGTGGGATGGAAACAATGGCGGAATCAGGGATGGAGATTGTCGAACATGGAAATCAGGCGGGCAAGATCGTCCTCATTGGAGAACTGGAATGTGATCTGGCCGCGTCCCTTGCGGTCGCACGAAAACTTGACAGGGGCGTTGAAAGCTGCCGACAGGTGTTTTTTAAGCAGATCGAAATCGTGGTTTGAGAACGGGTTGTTGCTGGTTTTGGATGCAGTGTCGGCTCCCTCCTTTTTCCCTTCCTGATAGGCTTTGGCGAGTTCCTCCACTTTACGGACAGAGAGACCCTGACGGAGTATCTCCTTGTAGATTTTCAGCTGCACCGACGGATTGTCGACCGACAGCAGGGCGCGTGCGTGGCCCATGTCCACGCGCTTGTCGCGCAGGCCCAGCTGCACTTCGGCCGGAAGTTTGAGCAGTCGCAGGAAGTTGGCCACCGTGGCGCGTTTCTTGCCGATACGTTCCGACAGGCGTTCCTGCGTGAGGTTATACTGGTCGATAAGCTTCTTGAACGTGAGCGCTATTTCGATGGCGTTCAGGTCCTCGCGCTGAATGTTCTCGATAAGTGCCATCTCGGTCAGCTCGGCTTCGTTGGCGGTGCGGATGTAGGCCGGCACCGAAGTCAGTCCGGCTATTTTGGCCGCGCGGTAACGGCGCTCGCCGGCGATGATCTGATAGGAGTCGGGTCCGGTCTTGCGCAGCGACAGCGGCTGGATTATGCCCAGTTCGGCAATGGATGCCGCCAGCTCGTTGAGCGCCTCCTCGTCGAATGTGGTGCGGGGCTGTTCGGGATTGGGCGAAATCTGGTTGAGGTCGATGTCGTTGATGGCCGATGTGCCGCGGGCGGGGGTGTCGTCCATCGATATCAGTGAGCCGAGGCCTCGGCCGAGGGCGTTGCGGGTAGGTTTCATCTTCGTTTAGTGTCGGTGTGCGTTGATGGTGGAGATTCAGGAATTTTTTGCAATCAGTTCTTTCGCAAGCGCCAGATGTGAAGTGGCACCGCGGCTCTCGGGGTCGTAGAGAATGGCGGGCAGACCGTGTGAGGGCGCTTCGGAGAGGCGGATGTTGCGCGGAATCACGCTGTTGAACACCATGTCGCCGAAGTGGCTCTTCAGCTCTTCGTAAATCTGGTTGGCCAGACGCAGGCGCGCATCGTACATCGTTAGCAGGAATCCTTCGATTTCAAGCGCCGGATTGAGTTTCGATTTGATGATGCGGATGGTGTTGAGCAGCTTGCTGATTCCCTCGAGTGCGAAGTATTCGGCCTGCACGGGGATGATCACCGAGTCGGCGGCTGTGAGTGCGTTCACAGTGATGAGGCCCAGCGAGGGGGAGCAGTCGATCAGTATAAAGTCGTATTTCGGCGCCACGGCCTCGAGCAACTTGCGGAGCACGCGTTCACGCTCGGGCTTATTGATTAGCTCAAGCTCGGCGCCGGCAAGGTCGATGCGCGAACCCACGAGGTCCAGACCCTCCACACAGGTTTTCACCTGCGAGCCGTCCACGGGATAATCGTCCACCAGGCATTCGTAGATGCTCGACTGCATGGTGCGCGGGTCAATGCCGTAGCCCGAGGTGGCGTTGGCCTGGGGATCGGCGTCGATGATAAGCACTTTTTTGCCCTGCATTGCCAGTGAGGCCGCCAGATTGATTGTGGTGGTGGTTTTTCCTACTCCACCTTTTTGATTTGCTATCGCTATTATTTTTCCCATATGTGAATTGATGTATAATGGGGTGTGCCTCCCTGTGGAACAATCGCGGCGAAAATGTTAGCTCTCAGAAAGGGGCGGAATGTTCCACGGAGTTTTTCCGATGCAAATATGGGCATTTTCACCGGCATTCGTCAAAGCTTTTAGTTCTATTTAATATAATTGTTGATAAATGCCCCCGATTGTTGAAAACCCTTCCCGCCGGCTGCAAGCCCGGCGGATTGAGCCGGAACAGGATTTTAAAAGTTGCATTTCAGACCGAAAGAGAGGCGCAGCACATCGCCGGCCTTCATATAGGAGTTTCTGACAGCCTGAATTACATAAAGGTCGCATGTGCTCAGCTCGTAGAACGCGGTTATAGCCGACAGAAACCATCGGCGGTTCTCCGGGATGTTGAAACGTATGCGTTGCCCCACGAAAACGTGGATGCGCAGGCGTGTGGAGAACCAGTAGTAGCCCTGCGGATAGCGGTCCGGGTTCTTCATCCAGAACTCACCGCCGAGCACGGTGTTCAGATAAAGTCCTGCCGACAGCGGCTCAAGTGAGAACCTTCCGCGCAGCGGCACTCTCCACGGGGTGAAATTCTGTTTGAGCGTGAAGGTGACTTTGGTCCGTTTCGACGAATGCTTGGGGATGATGCCCAGCAGCAGATCGGTTTCCCACTGACGGTTCTTGCCGTATTCCCATCCGGTGCCTACCGACAGCAGCCCCATTCCTCCGGCAAACTGAAGTTTTGTATAGCTCGGGATGAGCCTGCTCCACCGTTGCACGCGCCGCAGGGTGTTGCGCTCGTAGCGTGTAAGCCTTTCGGGCACAGTGTCGGTGGGGCTGGCGCAGATTATGTCGGCCTTTTTGGACACTGTCGGCTGTGAGGCATGCGCAGCGGGGACGCATATCCATGCCAGTGCCGTCGTGAGAGCGCATATGATAGCCCACCGTTTAAAACTCCTGCAGTTCATAGCTGTAAGTGTTGTCGTCGTTGATATTGAAAAGCAGGAACTGGCGTTTGCCGATGTTGGGACACTGGTAGTAAATCACCCCGTCGCCGAACAGGTCGTCTGCTGCAAAGCTGTGCTCATGGCCGTAAAGGCAGAACTGCACACCGGGGAAGCGGGTCACGTAGTGTTCGAACACCTTGGCCACGTTGTTGTTGAACACCATCTCGAACGGTTTCACATGCATCAGGAACACGGTGCGCGATGCATGAGCCGGATACGATTCAAGCTCACCCTCGATGAATCCGAAATCGGGCACCGGCTCCGAATAATCGTATTCCAGAGCGTTTGTGTTCAGGCAGATGAAGCGCACATCGCCGGCGGTGAAGGCGAAGTTGTAGGGGCCGAACACCGTCTGGTAGCTCTCCTTGCCGGTGGCAAGGCAATCGTGATTTCCGATTACGCATACATACGGGGCGTTCAGGCCGTTGAGTATGTCGCGCTGGTGCATGAACTCCTTGGCCATGCCGTAGTCCGACAGGTCGCCGCCGTGAAGGGTGAAATCAACACCAAGGCTGTTGATCGCCTCCACGGCATCCACCGTGTCGTCAAACCATCCCTGAGTGTCGCTGATCATGGCGAACCGCAGTGAGGTGCGTCCGGCAGTGGAGGCTTCGATAAGTTCTATGTTCTTGTATGTCAGACTGGTTTCGCCGTCAATATCAACGTCGTATGGATGGCTCTCAAGCAGTTGGCAGCCTGTAAGCAACGCCGCGAGCATCAGTATCGGCATGGTTGTCAGCAATCGGGTCATAGGCAGTTACTTTGTTGCAGGCAAAGTTACGGAGAAAAAATCCCGCAGGTTGTTCCGTTTGTAGCCATTTGTGGCCTGAAAATCCATATGATACCACATAATGCATCGGATTAAACCGATATTGATCCGAAAAATTTCCGGAAAAATATCGGGTTAAAAATTTGGTGGATTTTAAAATATGTTTTAGCTTTGCGGTGTAGTGGTGTACATGGGTGCAATACTATAAGTAACTGTTCAAAATAATTTCGACAAGTTACTTACCGCAAAATTTTTATAACCCCTTGATTCTTATTGTATGATAACTTTACGCGATGCAAGCTACAGCTACCCGAAGAAGGCGGATGCCCTGACCGGCATTACCTGTGAGGTGCATCCTGGCATACATCTGCTCATGGGTGCCAACGGCACAGGCAAAACAACTTTGCTGCATCTGATGGCCGTCCTCCGCTATCCCACGTCGGGTGTCTGTCTGCTCAACGGGGAGGAGCTGCGGTTGCGCCGCCCCTCGCAACTCTGCAGGGTGCAGTATTTCAGTCCCGACATGGACTTTCCCGAGAGTAGCGTGGAGAAGATGGTGAGCCGCCATGCCCCGTTCTTCCCGCGGTTCGATGCCGCGATGCTTTCGCGCAATCTCGCCGCTTTCGGCATTGATCCACGTCGGAAATTCACCTCTCTATCCTACGGCAATGCCATAAAGGCGCGTCTGGCCTACATGCTGGCGTTGCGTTGCGAGGTGCTGCTGCTCGACGAACCTACCGTAGGCCTTGATTTCGAAGGTCGCGGTCAGTTCGGACGGCTGCTGATGGAGTGTGTCGATGAAGATCAGACTGTGGTTGTTTCCACCCATTCACTTTCCGAGTTCGAGCCGCTTTACGACAGTGTGATGTTCCTGCGCGACGGCCATCTGCTGTTGCAGGCATCGTTCGGGAAGATTTCACGACGGGTGATATCGGTTGTCACTGCCACTCCTCCGGCCGATGCCATCTATTCTGAGATGCGCATGGGGCGCTGCCACAGCATTGTTCCTGCCGGGGATGACGATATGGACTCGGCTCCTGACTGCACATTGCTTTACAATGCCCTCTCCTCTACCTCGGCCGATGAATTGCTCCGGGTAATCAACGCATGAACAAGGGAGATAACATTATTCCACATTATGATTTTACTGAACGCTCATGAATGTTAATGATAAATTCTCGATACGGCGCCTGTGGCTTGTGACGCGGCTGCATGCATCCTCAGTCTGGCGCCAGCTTGCGGACTATGCCGTGATATCCTTCGTGGCCGGTGTCCTTTTCATGGTCCAGTCCACTTCCGGCCACGGCATCTTTACATTGGTGATAATGGGACTGCTGTTTTACATTGCGTTGGCTTTCGGTCCCCTTGTATTCGCATCCCGAAAGGGGCTGCTGATGCAGACGGCTCTGCCGGCCACCGGATGGGAAAAGACCGCGTTCTATTTCATCTACGTCTTTCTTGTGATGCCTGCGGCGCTGTTGCTGCCGTTTGCGTTGTGTATGGATGTCGGTATCTCCATGGCCGGGGGTGATGCTACGGATCTCCTGCTGTTCGTTGATATCCTCACAACTTACGCGCATGTGAATCCGGTCTATTGCGTGCTTGCGCCGGCTGTCCCCATGGCCGTGTGTCTGTTAGGTGCCACCGCGTTCCGGCAGCGTCGGGCGGCCTATTCCTTCCTTGTAGTGCTGGGGGCGATTCTCTGTCTGCTGGTTCTGTCTGCCGTGGGGCTCGGGATTACTTTGGAGGGGCTGTATGAGATGAAGGTGATTGGCCATTCGGTCTACAGCGTGAACAGCAATGCGCAGCTGTTCACCGACCTGGCTCACACCATTGCCGCATATCCCGGCCTGATAGGGGGACGCTCCACGTTCGGGATGTGTGAGAACACGGCGCTTGCGGTGATTTTTGCAGGTCTGCTCTGGGCCATATACAGAACCATAAAGAACCGGCAGATATGATTACGGATTTCAGTGCTGACAAGCCGATTCATGTTCAGATTCTCGATTACTGCATGGATCGCATCAGTGCAGGGGAGTGGGTCCCGGGCGAACGCATCCCCTCGGTGAAGGAGCTTTCGGTGACCATGGTGGTGAATCCGCGCACGGTGATGCGGGCCTATGAGGCTCTGGAGGAGCGTGGCATCATTTTTCAGCGCCGCGGCCTCGGGTTCTATGTGGCGCCTGAAGCGGTTGACAAGGTGATGAGTGAACGCCGCCGTGAATTCGACGAGGTGGCGCTTCCGGCATTCCTGGCGCGGCTGCGGCAGGCCGGTTTCACTATCGATGATCTCATTGACAAGCTAACGGCGATGAATAATGAGAATTCATTACTATGATGAAATGGGACCAAGCTGAAATATCGGTGTATGGAAATCTTCATTTTCCATATAATGCTTTCATCAAATTGTATTTCCATATAATGCTTTCATCAAATTGTAGGGTCGCGACCTGTCGCGACTGCAGGCGGGAGGTTGCAAATGAATGCCTGATGCTCAAAGATATTACGCAGGGTTGCAGTCGCGACAGGTCGCGACCCTACAAGTGGATGGATGCGACTTCTGTTTACAAGAAGTAAATGCACCGTGTTTTCAATTTGACCCATAAAATGCCATTTATTTTGAAATAAACGAAAGATTAACAGTTGATTAAATTGTATTACCATGAAAGGATGGAATGTCAGAAATTTCATTCTCCCGCTCGTGCTGTGCCTGTTTCAGTCCGCAGACGCGGCAGAATTGAACGGAAAAGTACGTGACGCCGACGGCGCTCCCGTCGATTTCGCCTCTATAAGAATCTACAACACCGACTCCGTGCTGGTGGCCGGTGTGGTGTGCGACGAAGCCGGATGCTACAGCGTGTCGGGTCTGCCGTCGGCACGGCTGATAGTGTCGGCGGGATGCATCGGATATGACACCTCGTTCGCATCTGTCACGCTTGACGACGCAGAGGCTGCCGCACTTGATTTTGTGCTGCAACCGCATGAGAACACTTTGGGAGAGGTTACCGTGACGGCCGAACGCTTTGTGCGCACGCAGAACGGCCTCACAGTGATTCCTGACACACAGCAGGTGCGCCATGCCTCTTCGGGCTACGAACTGCTCCGCAATCTGATGATCCCCGGAGTGAGCGTGGATGCCTTCAAAGGCACTGTCAGCGCACTCGGAGGCGGAGTGGCGCTGTATATCGACGGTATGGAGGCCGACGAGCGCGAGGTGCGGCAGCTGCGGCCTTCCGATGTGGAGCGTGTGCAGTTCATGGACGCTCCCACGGGGCGTTACGCCGGCAACAACACGGCACTCAATTTCATCCTGAAAAAGAAGGATTCCGGTGGATATGTGGCACTGGATGCCCTTCAGCGTATTGGCTATAATGCCGGAGACTACAATCTTGCCATGAAATATTACCGCCGCAACACCCAGTACACTCTTTTCGCCGGGGCCGACTATAAGTACGTTTCGGGCGGCTTTGACAACAGGGACGACGAGATACTTTTCCCGACAGGTGCAGTTACCCGCGACTATATCACGCTCGACAACCACGAGCGCAGCAACCGTCAGTACGGGCAGGTCCGCGTCAGAAACAAGACAGACCGGCGCACCCTGCGCGTCACGTTCAAGGTGCTGCGCGAGGCCACGCCCGAGAATTTCAACGCCTCGTCGCTCACATACGGGGGCATGGGGCTGTCGGCTCCGCAAACAGCGCTGACCGACCGGATGGAATCGTCGCGCGGCATGAAGTACAGTCTCGGACTGAGCGGAACGTTCAGTCTGCCCCGGAGCCAGTCGGTCGACGCATCCGCCAGTGCCGACATCACCGACAACAATTATGACTACGCATACGGAGAAGACGGCAGCCTTGTCTGCTCAGCCACTTCCGAACGGCTCTATTCCTTCAATGCCTCGGTAAGCTATGTCAAGACCTTTCCCAAAGGGAATTCGCTAACATTGAAGGCTCATGAGATGTATAACATCAGCTCTGCCTCCTATGCGGGGGCGCATGCATCATGGCAGCATATGTGGATGTCGGAAAGCCTGCTTTTTGCCGAATATATGCAGCCCTTGGGACAGAAGGCTTCGCTGCGCGTGCAGCCGGGAGTGTCGGCCCAGTTCTATCGCGTGCATGGCAACGAATTGGTGCGCAATTATTCGCCGCGCGCCCAGATAATCTTCGCCATGCAGCCTGCACGTGGTCAGTATTTACAAATCGGTGGTGTATACGGCAACTCTTACCCCCAGCTATCCATGCTCACCGGTGCCACCACGCAGGTCGACATGGTGCAGATCAAACGTGGCAACCCGGATTTGAAGCAGTCGCGGCTTGTTAACCTTTTGGCTGTCTACGGGCTGGGCATCGGGAAAGTGAATCTTCAGGCTCTCGCCACATTCATGGGGTGCAGTTCGCTCCCTATGACCGAATATTCGTTTGAGAACGGAATGCTGCTGCAGTCGTGGCGTGGCGACGGCGAATGGCAGCAATGGAAACCCACGCTTTCGGCCACATGGATGCCGTCGGATAAATTCAATTTCACCGTTCAGGGAGGCTGGCTCCACAACCGTTATACCGGCGTGTCGCCATACATCACCACAGCCTGCTGGTTTGCCGAGGCACGGGCGTCGTGGTATGTGGGCGTCTTCGCCCTGAACGCCTATGCCACCACTCCGCAGAAAATGGCCGGCTACGACCGTGCCGTGACCCGAACAATCTGGGACTACGGCATTTCGGGAAGCTGGAGCCGCGGAGCGCTCCGACTGGAAGCAGGATTCCGCAATCCCTTCTACAGGCATCCGCGGGTACAGGCATGGATCGATACGCCGCAATACCGTTCCGAAAGCCGCCAGTACAGCCCCACAAACCGTCAGTCGGCCTACATCAAGGCGTCGTACACCGTAGATTTCGGTAAGAAAACACGTCACGACAGCCAGGACGTCGACAAGACCATCGGCAGCGGCATCCAGCGCGCCAGATAACAACATGGTTTCACCGCCGCGTCCATGCATCCGGCAGGACAATGGCGGACATTTCCAGCGGCATAACGCATGAATGTATGTAGATAAGAATGTACATGAGAACATGCAGGTCAGCATACAATAGAATATGTAGGTTAACATTCACGAGAGCATGCAGGTTGGTAATAGATATTGATAAGTGACCACCCTCCACCTCCATTCATGCGTATGCCGCTTTTTTTTTACTTCAATTCCCTCCGACATTATATTAAGTCAGCCTACAGCCTAAAGTCAGCTGAAGTCATCAACGTTGCGATTAATATTTTTTAATTTTTTCTTGCAAGTTAACTGAATATTAATTAACTTGCAAAAGTTTCATTCGCAGTAATCTGCCGGATTAACGCACACACCGCCTCAACGAATCAATCATCACACTCTAAACATACCGCCATGAGAAAAACACTCCTTCATCTGATTTTTGCATTACTATGGTTCCCATTTCCTGCCCTGGCTGTTGACGTATTTGTCAAGGACGGTTCTGTTGCCACAGTTGATCATATTCCTGGCTATGAGGTGGATGTTGCGAAAACCGCCAATGGTCTGCGCGTCACATATACGTTTGATTCCGTTGCCGTGATGGCCGATCCCGTGTTTAACGGCAAATACAATCTTTTGATAGGGGGATGTGGGGAGACATCCACTCCGGGGCAACCTGCGCTCCCGGTGCTTCTTGATCGTTTTGCCGTCCCCGCCGGACACACTTATATGGTGGGGATGGTGTCGGTAAATTATTTCAGCCGTACAGTTGCGTTGGCGCCATCGCGTCCTGCATTGTCGGAAAGTTCGGAATATACATTTTATACTGTGCCTGTAGAACCGATGGTTTCGGTCAACCAATATCTGCCGGAACAGCCTGCCTATGACTGCGGTGCTCAGACGGTGAGAAAGCAGCAGGTCGCCAATGTTCGTGTCTCGCCCGTTTCGTATAATTCAGCGCTCAGAAAAATGCGCGTCTGTTCCTCTCTCTGTTTCGACATCGTGTTCACCCCCGTAGATGACGGCGAGACTGCTGACGCGGAAGAATATGACGAGGATTCTGATTATTTTATGAAATCAATCACCTTGCAGCCGGTCGACAACAAGGCAAAAGCTCAGTTTCAGGATGGATTGAGGTCTACCGATGCGCGTATAGACTATCTCGTTCTCACGGCCGATGCCCTCAAGCCTGCCGCCCAGATGTTTGCGGACTGGAAACGCAAGATGGGATATACTGTCACGCTCCTTTCGCAGCTCGAATGGGGGAAGGAGGATGTAATGGCGTCCATCGCTTCGTGGTATGCAGAATCTCCACACCCACGCTATGCCTTGTTGTTCGGAGATGCCAGTCTAATCAGTCCATATCAGGTCGTGGATGATATAGACCCAGATGACAGTGACAGATCCTTATATGATATCCCCTCAGATTTTTATTATGCCTGTCTGGATGGGGAGGATGATTATATGGCAGATATAAATTTGGGTAGGATTCCAGCTTCCGAATGCCTTGATGCACAAAATGCTGTGTCCAAAATCATGTTGTATGAGGAAAATCCATTGGGAGGAATGACCCAATCCAAGGCCGTTTTTTCTACATATTTTCAGGATGAAAAGCCAAAAAATGGAGAGGAGGATCGTGATTATACGCGAACTACAGAGATGATATACAATGCTGTTCAAGATAAATTCGGAGCGCAACAAAGGATTTATTATTGTATGAGTAACGTTACACCACGAAAATGGTCTTTTATGTTCGGGACTGGCAGTCCAATTCCAATGGAATTGCAGAAACCATGGTTTAACTGGAATAATGGTGCCCAAGATGTGAGAGATGCCATAAACAGTGGATGTAATCTATTCTTTCATAGAGATCATGGTGGGAATGAAGGATGGTCTTTTCCTCAGTTTAACATTAACAATTTAGCCGGACTGTCTAATTCAGTGTTTCCCATAGTGCTAAGTATTGATTGCGCAGTGGGGAAGTATAATCAGAACAATAATTTTGCGAAGCAGATACTGTTTAAGCCATATGCCGGATGTGCGTCTATAGTAGCTGCTTCAGAAGAAACTTATTCGGGTCAGAATGATGCTATGGCGTGCTCAATGTTTGGAAGTCTTTTCCCGGGAAAGAAGTTCTATTATACAGGTAATCCTAATGTGAATCCTAATGCATCTTTGTATACAGGGCGAGCTTCTTCTATTGGGGATATGCTTAATATTGGATTGATAAATATGGAAAGGCAATATCCAAACCGCACTGATGTCAATACCAAGCAGCGCGAGCGTTATCACTGTTTCGGCGACCCGAGTCTGGCAGTGTGTTGGAACTCCGACAAAATATTTGAAAACAAGGCGTCAATCACTGAATTCGGAGGGTATATAACGGTGGATTTAGGTGGCGTAAGTGGCTATATATCATTTTATGATCCAGCTACAAAGGAAAACAAACGGTCAAATGGGAATTATGCCACATTCCAGACCTCAAATCCTGATGATGTGTTTATTTCAGTGACATATCCCGGCTGGCGTCCTTTGACAGGAACCTACAGCAACCTATGTACCACCGGAGTTGATAATCCCAAGGATAACTATATAGATTCATACGAATGGTATGGCAGCAATTTGCTTGTATATATGGTGATGAAATATTCTGCATCATTAGGAATGACAAGCAAATGGAAATTGAACGTTTACATTCAGCGTGGAATAAACGCTATCACAGTCGCGTCCGTTGATTTGGTGAATAGTCAGAATCCGGTTGAGGTGCGGATGCCTGAGACTATGGCAGGCGACATAGTGCGGCTCACACTGACACAGGGAAATCAAGTAATCGACAAAAAATCAATCTTAATCAGCAAATAATCATGGGGACAACGATGAAAAAACTATTCGCGTTCTTGCTCGCAATCGGTGCCTGCAATTCAATGGATGCATCAATAAAATGGGATGAGGTAGGGCAAGATACAACCGCAGAGGAAACGTATGATTTCGAGGCTGGAGGTTTTTATTATGGTATAATTAGTGAAATGCGGGGAGAAGTACATGTAATGAGTTCGAATTTACAATCTTTTGACCCATATCCACGCTACCACTCACCTACATTTTGGCCAGGATATAGGGTTAAATTCGAATTGGAAGAAGAGGACTATTACTATTGGCCTGGAGGAGAGTACGAAGGCGATATAGAAATCCCGGCGGAGGTGGAGCATAATGGAAAGCTGTACAAAGTGGTCCGGATAGCCTTCGGTGCATTTGCATGGTGCGATAAATTGACCAGTGTAAAGTTGCCTCCCACAATCAGGGAAATAAGATATGGTGCATTCAGCATGTGCACATCTTTGAAAGATGTGAATTTACCGGCCGGTACGCGAGTGTGCGGTGGCGCATTCTATGGTTGTACGTCACTTGAGTTTCTGGATTTTTCCAGATGCACATTTCAGTATAATAAGGAATGGGATCATGTGGTGTGCCAGTGTGCGGCACTACGGGAACTTTATTTCCCTGAATCATATAATGGGGAGCATTATAGCTGTTATTCTCAGTGGTATGATGAGCCTGGGATGTCCGACTACCAATGGCTTAGCGATTATTACAGGGATTATGACGATTTTCCGTATGCAGACAACATGTGTGATGATCCTGAAGAGGGGATGTTGTCTATAAAGTTGCCGAATATCAAGAGAACTTCCGTTGCTGAAGATGAACCCATATGGAAATATCCGACGCAAACGGCTGAATTCCTTGGCTGCTATAATTTAAAAGAAATACACTGTGGGACAATGATTCCGGTGCAGTTCCTCAGCAAACAGAATGAAAACGCCTGGGCGCATTTGTATGAGGATTGTGTGCTGTATGTGCCGCAGGGAAGCCTTGAGGCGTACCGGAGCACTGAGCCATGGAAGTATTTCAAGAACATCGTGGAGGAGGAAGGCACATCGGGCATCGAGGAGGCAATGCCTGATGTGGATGCGCCGGCTGACGGCGAACGGCGGATTTACGACCTCTCGGGCCGTCTGCGTGCAACCGTTCCTGCAGGGCAGACCCCCGCGCTTGCCCCGGGGCTCTACATAGAGCGCACCTCCACCTCCAGCCGCAAGCTCCGCATCCCCTGAGGTGCGGATGCCTGAGACTGCGGTGGGCGACATTGTGCGGCTAACGATTATTTCACCATTACCTTGCGTATGGTGCCGTCGCTGTAGTGCACTATGTTGATGCCTGAGGCAGGATGGCCGAGGCGGATGCCGAGGGTATTGTAGCGTGCGATCTCAACGGCGGCTTCATCGGTGGCCACGGTTTCCACGCCGGAATTGTCGGTGAGGGTGACCTTAATTTTTGCAAGGCTTTGCGGTTGGGGCATCACAAGTTCGTCGGTGGCATAGTCGCTGTAGAGGAATGTCACATAATGTTCTCCAGGCGGAGCGGGCAGCCACTCGAAATCGGTGCTGTACGTTGTGGTGCCCGACGTGGCGTTCCAGAGGGAACTACTGCTGTTTTCACCGAACGTTATATCGAATTCTTTAACTCCGTACGGCGCGGCGCCGGGGCTGATGGTACGGTAATCGTATGTGAATGTGTAATCGTTGTCCAGACTCAGCACGGGGTTGTCAAGGGGGATGGTGTTTCCGTCTCTGTCAGTGATCTTTAATCCGGTTATCTCCAGGGTGGGAATCAGGCTGGGGTCAACAGTTATGGTGGTCACATAATTATCTATGTCGGTTTTGACGGGGATTGGCTCCTTGGCATTGTCGACAAGGGTGTAGGTTATCGTATAGGTCTTGCCCTCCTCGAAATCAGGTGCTTCGGTGTGTGAGAGGTGCCGGATGAAATCAAGCTTGAACGGGATGGAAAGCGTTGTGCCGGGATTGATGGATATTTTGGTGTAGCCGAGAGTGAAATGGGTGTCGGAACCTTCGGGACAGGCTTCGACCGAGAGGACGCCTCCGACCATGAAATCTCCGTCGTTGCGTATCTGCATGTCGGTGTCTATGTGGGTGAACAACGGAATTTGGGCAGGTATATCCAGTCCCTTCATCAGGCACAGGTCGGTCTGCGGAGCAGGCACGTTGGCAATCGAGGCTTTCCCGTCGGTGACGGTGAGCAGCAGGTGGCGTTTGTAGCCGTAGACCTGTACGCGAATCGGCTCCATGTTGCCCATTGTGCCTACGGGTACAATCCAGTAGGTGCCGTCGGGCAGTCCGGAGAAGCTGCCGGCGGGAATATTGATAGTCTTGGGCCCTATGGTCTGGTCCTGCAGGCTTTCGCCCAGCTGGTCACGGTGCACCGGAACCGATGCGAGGGTCTTGACTTTGTTGCCTGATGCGTCAAGAAGGTCGAGGCTGAATGTGCCGGTGAAGCCGCGGTCGGCGATATAAACCAGGCCGTCCAGGCGGATGTGTGCATCGGCATTGCCTGTGGTGAATGCATCGGGGTTTTCGATGGTGAGTCCGGAGTGGTCGAGGGTCTGGTTCTTGATGTCCCACAGCATTACGAGTGAACCGTTGAACCGGCTGTCGGTGTACGGTCGGCGCGGATGTGCCGACACATAGAACTGCATGAACGAGTAGTTTAGCTGCTCGCCGTGATGCACCGGGGTGAGCAGTTCCGTGTTGAAAAATCCGTCGGCATCGCCGTTCCAACCCCAGTTTATATGGAAATAGTCGTCAGAATCGTATCCGTCAACCACGAAGCAGTGGCCGCCCCCACCGAATATCGACCCGAATCCGCTAATCGCTCCAGGGAAGCCGGCATTGAGGTCAGCTTTGATTATCGAGCGCCATTGGTCGGGGGATAGCTCGCCGAAGTTGGGATATACCTCAGAATCATAGCCGAAGTTTTCAACGAAAGCCGCTGCGAGGTCGTGCGCATAGCTGGTGCTCTCGTCGGTGGCATATTGCGCATGGCTGGCAGCTCCACGTAGTTTGCGGCTATGCGGGCGGCATCCTCGTAGGTTCGGGTTCCTGCTTCAGCATTTATGTTGACGGCAAGCATGGCGGACAGCATCAGTGCCATCGGCACCGATACATCCGTAAGGGATTTGCGTTGCATGAGTCTTACTTGTGTGTATGAATGAGGTTTACAGTGTGTATGGGTGGAATGGCCGCGGGGGTCAGTTGTCCTCATGTCGGTCAACCACTTTGGCGTTGTAGTCCCGCTTGGCTTCCTGCAGTATGCCTGAGGCTATGGCGGCCTTTACGCCGCGCACTGCCATGTAATATTGGAACTGCGGATGGTTGAGCAGGGCGAGAGTCCATTGGCGGTTGTCGAGCCTGTAGAACGGTTGGGTGGCGTTGCAGATGCCGATCTGTTCAAGCATGCTTTCGCTGAGGCGCTGGCAGCTTGATTCCACCGTGTTCAGCGCGTCATAGCATTCGCCGATATAGAATGCCAGGCTGTCGTTGTTGTTGTGCAGCTGCCACAGCTGATAGCTTCCGCGAAATATTTTTTCGAATTCGTGGTCGAATGCCGAGATCTTGATGAACGGCATGGTGTTGCGGAATTCGTCGCACATGCTGTCGGGGATTTCTCCTCCGCAGCGGTTTATGCTGTCGGTGATGCGGAACACCCGGGTCTGGTTGTTGATAATGTCCATCCAGGCCTGAGCATCGTCAAAGCGTTCGTCAAGGTTCTCGATGGCCTGCATCATCGATTTCTCAGCCTCGCGTTTCACGCGGTGGCTTTCACGGCATGAGTTTATGCCGAATGTGAGTGAAATGCCTATAATGGTGGCCGTTCCGCTCGCTGTCATGGTGAAGAACCATCTTGTCTCCACAAGCAGGCGGAACAGCCTTACAAAAAAGTTCCTGTTTTCTTTCTTCTCTTCCATCGGAATCAGAAGCCTGGAACATCCTCGACGTTGGTGATGGCAACGCCGGTGCCGGTGTAGCCGTTGTCGTCGTTGACACGGTCCTTGTCAAAGATTTTCAGGGTGAAACTTCTGTGATCCTTGACGCTCACAAGAATCTGATGGTAGATGCCCTGCGACTGGCTGTTCGCGTCGGCGCTGAATAGACGGATGCTGCCGTAGTCGCCCAGCGACACCGTGGTGTTCGTGCCGTTCCAGTCGCTGCCGATAACGAACCCGCAGAAACGGCGGGAAACCTCCTGGTTGTTGGCGACTGCCAGATAGACGCCTTCCACTTGCGAGGCGGTGAAAATCGGCTCCCCACTCTCGGGCTGATAGAGGCGCGATACGATTGCCTCGTATTGCTGTTTCATCTGCATGTCGGGGTTTTCAGGCTCGTCGTCATTGTTCGAGCATCCTGTGAAAATTGACATGGTCAAGGCGATAAAGAGGAATTTCAATGCTTTTGTCATTGTCATATCGTGATTCGTTGATTGGTTTTCTAAATCAGGGGAATATTTCTGCAAAGATAGGCAAAAAAATCCGCTTGCGGGTAACATTGCATGTGTTGTTGCCTGTTGGAGTTAACTTTGTTCTCCACGAAAATCATCGTGGTTCTCCATAAAATTCGCGCACGACGTTGGTTGAACTGCTGTTATTGCTTGAAATTCAGGAACTCGGCCATGCTGGACGAATAGAGACTGCCGTAGTTGGCTGCATTGTAGACCATCACATGGCTCCCGACGGTGTTGATGAACAGACGGTAATAGAGGTCGCGCATCGAGATGGACTTGTCGGCGGTTATCTGTTCGATGAATGTGGATGTGAAGCGGTTGCTCATCCACACATGCAGTTCGCTGCTGAACACGTCGGCCTTGGAGGTCTCGTCGCTGTTGGCGGCGGTTATGAACAGCATTCCCGGCACGCCTTCGCACTGCTGCAGCACACTCCCTGAGAAACATGTCTCCACCATCATGAGCAGTTTGCAGTAGCTGCGGTTGCGGTGCATAAGGCTGAACGCTGCCGAAAGGAGGTCGGCGGTCATGCCGAATTCATCGTTGTTCCAGCTCAATGCTCCCGGCACACCGTGGCCGCTCCAGAACACCATCACGTTGTCGTTCCCCGTGGATTCGACCACAGCGGGGAGCCGTTCGCTTTTTTGCCCTGTTAGGATGGAAAGGAAGTCGGTAGGACTGAGGTCCGACAGCCTGTAGTCAATCACAGCGCCGTCGTAAACATTGGCTCCTCCCGGAGTGACGCGGATTACTCCCGGTTCGGTGTTCGAGGGGTTAAGGGCTATGTCGTCCTCGGCTATGAGTATAATGTGGTCGTCGGTGTAGCCGGCCTGTCGGAGCTGCTGATAGATGGCCAGCACATCGGCCTGATGGCGGTAGTTGCTCCATTGGCTCGATGTGGCCACGAGCAGCGCCCAGTTGCCTGTGTGTTCAGGATAGGAGATGCTTCCGGTGTCCTCGAAATCCTGCATCTGCGACGCTTTCCAGTTCCATCCGGCCAGTGTGGCGTCGGTGCGGTTGCCGCCGTCGCTTGTGTTATAGTCAAGAATGATGTATTGGCCGTCGTACACTTTGTAGTTGTAGTAGGTGGTGGCCAGCACGTTGGTGAAAATCTTGGAGTCGAACCGCAGTTGCCCCGAAGCCCCGCGCACATAGGGGGCGTCGCCTCTGGCAAGGGCGTCGATCACGAGCCCCATGTCCTCGCCGGTCCAGCTTCCCATGTTCAACTCCTCGCCCGACACGATTGTGCGGAGTGCCTGCTGCAGCGATGCTTCCGGATGGAGCTGCTGATACCATGCTGCATATCCCACAAGCATGGCCGCATCATAGAGCTGGGCCTCCCCGGTGGTGGGCGAGATGCCGAAGAAGGCGCAGTAGGACACGTCGAATCCCGATTCGGGGTCGGCTCCGAATGCCACTCCTTCTATCCCCTCCGCATCCTGGCCGTAGGTGGTCAGCACATCGGTGCCGTAGGCCGTGTCGGAGAACAGCAGCCGTGGAGCCGCGCCTTCGGTGCGCGGACGGATGGCATAGGTGCGCAGCATGGGTGCGATCTCGTCAATTTCGGATGGGACACACAGCAGATAATCGGCGCCCGACTGGAGTGCCTCGCGGGCCACGTTGTCGAGCGTGGAGGCGTCGTAGGCAAAGGTGCCCCGGTTCTCCAGTCCCAGTTCCTTGGCCTGGAATGCAAACCAGTCGAGAAATGTCTTGCCGTAGATGTCGTTCTCCTTTGCAATGAGCGCCACACTTTTGCCGCCGTAGTTCACCACTTTGGAGAGCAGCACCTCGCATTGCGTAATGTCGGTTTCGGTGAGCGCCCACAGATAGCCGGTGGATGCGAATGCGCGCACAAGCTCCTCCGATGTGGCGAGAGTGAAAAAGGTTTTGCCCGTGCGGGTGAGTTGCGAGGCCAATATGGATGCATTTGATGAGTACAGGCCGCCGATTACGGCGTAGACATCATCGCGGAATGCCAGTTCACCGGCGAGCCGTTCCATGTCGGCCGACGCCTCGTCGTAATACTCAAATTTCAACCGTACGCCTGTGTCCTGATTCCTGAATGCCTGCTCGAAGTTCCCGGCAAACATGCCCAGGCACCTTGTCCAATGCGCGTCCAGTCCGTTGTGCATCGGGAGCACCACGGCCACGGTTTTTTCTGTCCATGACCGCTCATCAGGCTGCGGCGCGGGGTCCTCGTCAGAGCATCCGCACAGCATGCACACACACAGGATTGATATGAGTTTAATGAGCCTTTGTTTCATAATATTCTTTCTCTTTTTCAATGGCTACGCGGCGTGCTTCGGTCACCGCAGGCTGGAATTCCTCTTTGTAACGTGGTGCGAGAAACCAGTCGGCATAGCCGCTGTCAAGTCCGTAGAGTTGCGATTCCGGCATGGTGCCTGTGTGTATCCATTCCAGCAGGTACTGGCATATCAGCACATCGATATTCTTGATCACGGAACCGGTGATTCTGGTGGAGAGGCTTGACTGGTCGATGTCCATCCCGGCAAGGAACGGCGATGCGTCGAATTCGCGTGAGTAGCGGTAGATGCCTGAATTTGAGCCGCCGGCTACCGGGAAGATGAATCCATACTCCTGTGCCCATGTGCTCATTTTCTGATAAGCGAGCGGGGCCGACACATATCCGGTCCAGTCGTCGGCAAGATATTCTATGTCGCATTCGCCGCCGTATCCGTCAAGAAATCCGTCGCGCGCCACCGAGATCGGTCCGTCGGAATTGTTGGCAAGCACCACAAGGCTCTTTTTGCCGCCGGCACATTGTGCGGCGGTGACGCCTGCGAGGTAGGATGCGCCGTACATCGAAATCTGGAACGTGTGGATGTTCGGGTCGGCATATTCCTTCAGGCTTTCGAACAGCAGGATGCTTTTGTTGGGCGTCAGGGCAAGTTCGGAGAGATATTCCTCTGCCATAGGCTCGTAGTCACTGCTCGCCAGTGCGAAGAGCACCGGTATGTTGCTTTCGGGACGTTTGAGCCAGTCGGAAAAGATGCGTTCAGATTCCTCGAGCGATTTTGGCGAATAAATGTAGATATCGATGTCACGGTTGTCGTTCTTGAAGAGCTGGATGCCCCGTAGGATGCAGTCGTTATAGCTCATGTCTCCCAGGCCGCCCGGCGAGAACAGGAATATGATTTGTGGACTGGGGCGCTCAGGTTCCGGCTCCGGTTCGTCCCTGTGGCTGAGGCAGGAGGATGCCGCAGCGGCAATGAAAAGCGCCAAAGCCGCCGCACACGCTCTGATGGCGTTGCTGATGTTGAATAATGATATGGTTTTACTGAACATTCCGGTTTGCAAGTTGGCTTGTTTGTTTCATGATGTGGCCGGGTGTTCGCCCGGCATATTGCTGATCGGCTGTTGAACGCCGGTGGTCCGGCGCGATATCGCGAAGTTAAGACTTTCGGCGATTTTTTGCAAATCCGGCGCGCCGGGGTGGCGCGTTCCGGTTAAATGTGGTTCGCCGTGATTTGGAGATTATGAGGGTTTTGGGGGTGAGGGGGTTGAAAATCAAATGATTTTTGTAAATTTGCAGGTTGGAAGGGGTGAAGCGCCGCCTTCAGCCTGTGCCGCATGCTGTCGGGTGCGGAGGCCGGATGATAGCCAATGTGCTGTGGCAGTGCGCTTTCGTCAACGAAATCAACGTTAATGGCTCAAATCGATTCAAATACAGACACCTCATCAAAACCTGCCGATGGCGATGCATCGCAAGGGGCATCCGGCTCTCTGAGCAAACGGCTGGCTTACAAATTTGTGCATGGGAAAGGCATCTTCACCTTCCTGCGTTCGTCCGTGTCGTCGCAGATAGCGTCGTGGACCGACATGGGGGTGTGCTTCGTGTTCTTCGCATGGGTGTTCCGTCCGTTGGGCACCGACCCGATGCGCTCATTCCTGGCCACTGCCATAGGTCTTGTGGTGGGCGGCGTGGTCAACTGCTGCATCAACTACAAATTCACCTTCCGCGCCGAGCACTGCTCGGTGAAGGCAGTGGCAATCAAATATCTGCTGATATGGGGCGGCAGCTTCGTGCTGAACCTCGCCGGTACCACCGGACTGACCCATCTGCTCCAGCACATACCTCAGCTTGCCTCCATCGGCATAAAGCCCGACGGCATTTTCGCATTCTCACGTCTGAGTGTCTCGCTTGCCGTCTCGCTTGCGTGGAACTTCCTGCTGCAGAAAAACTTTGTTTACGTACCCACACGTTTTGATTCAATGGCCATACGCATTGTCGATGCGCTGACCCTTCACAACCGCCGTCACCAAGGCGACACCAAATGATAATAAACTAATCATGAGCAATAAAAACGTCTACCAGAAAGAGCGTGATGGCCTTCAGCAAGGCATCTACCGCATCATCAACCCCTTTGTGCATCTGCTGATCAGGATGGGAGTGACTCCCAACATGGTCACCACCATCGGTCTGCTCGGCAACATCGCCGCTGCTGTCATCATAGCCTACGCAGGTTATCAGGCTGCCACTTTGGGCAATCCCCGCTTCGACCTCATCACCGTGGCCGGCGTGGTGACAATCCTGTTCTCGCTCTTCGATATGCTCGACGGCCAGGTGGCGCGTCTCGGCAATATGGTGAGCCGTTTCGGCGCACTTTATGATTCGGTGCTCGACCGTTATTGCGAGCTTTTCACCGTTGGTGCACTGAGCTACTATCTCATCATGTGCGGCTATGTGGGAGGTGCCCTTGTGGCATTCCTCGCGCTTGTAGGCTCGATTATGGTGAGCTATGTGCGTGCCCGCGCCGAAGGTGTGGGGCTTGAATGCAAAGTGGGCTTCATGCAGCGTCCGGAGCGCGTGGTCGTCACGGCTCTCGGCTGCCTGGTGTGCGGCATCGTCGGTCTGGCCGGTCATGGTGGCACGGCTTTCGTCATTCTCATCGTGGCCATGGCAGTGATTGCCGTCTTCGCCAATCTCACGGCGTTCGCGCGTGTGGATGTGTGTCGTAAAGGTCTTTCCAAATGAGCGGAAACAGAATCTTAGGCTTCCCCTCGGCCGGCGAGACCCGCGTGCTGGTGCTGTCGATGGTGCTTTGGCTTGCGGTCACGGCAATGTTCGTGGGGCTGCGCCCGGAGCACATATTCCTCGGTATACTTATCGCATGCATGTTCGAGGCCGCTCCGGCATCGCGCAGGCTTGTGGTGGCCCTGTTGCCTTTCATAGTGTTCGGCATCTCCTACGACTGGATGAACATAGTGCACAACTACGATGTGAACCCGGTGGACATTGCCGGTCTGAATGCCGCCGAGCGTTCGCTGTTCGGCATCAATTCCGGTGGCTCGGTGCTGACGCCCAACGAGTTTTTTGCGCTTCACACCAACCGCTTACTCGACATTCTGGGGGGCGTGTTCTATCTCTGCTGGGTGCCGGTGCCCATAGCTTTCGGACTGTGGCTTTATTTCAGACACCGTGAGAGTGAGTACCTGCATTTCTCGCTTGTGTTCCTGTTTGTCAATTTCATCGGCTTCGCTGGCTATTACATCCATCCGGCTGCCCCGCCATGGTATGTGGCCAAATACGGGTTCGACTTCATTGCCGGCACGCCCGGCGATGTGGCCGGTCTGGGCGGTTTCGACGAATTTACGGGACTGGGCATATTCAACGGCCTGTACGGGCGCAATTCCAATGTGTTTGCTGCCGTTCCGAGCCTGCATTCGGCCTATACGCTCGTGGCCTTCATCTACTCGCTGCGCGGACGCAATCCGCTGTGGATCCGTATAGCCTTGGGCGTGATAACGCTTGGCATATGGTTCACGGCCGTATATACGTCGCATCATTATTTGATTGACGTGCTGCTCGGCATCGGGTGCGCGTTGCTCGGGTTCGTGCTGTTTGAGTATGTGCTGATGCGCATACCGGCGTTCGCACGTTTCATCTCGGCATACGCACGCTATATTTCCGGGGCTGCCTCACAGCAAAAAGCCTGATAGGCTACTGACCCATCTTGCACCCTCTGCCGAAAAAACTTTGGCGGAGGGTGGCTTGTTATAGTAATTGAATGTTCAACTTTCAATTACTGTGATTTATGAGGAAAACGATATTTGCGGCTGTTGCAACCGTATCGGTTCTGGTGGCCTCCATGTGTGCCGACCAAGCTGTGGCATGTTCCCGTGTGCTCTACAAGGGGCTTGACTCCACATTTGTAGTGGGGCGTTCGCTCGACTGGAAAACTCCCATCCCAACAAGTCTGTACGTCTACCCGCGCGGTATAGCAAAAAAAGGCTCGGACAAACCAGGTGCTGTGGAATGGACCTCGAAATACGGGGCGGTGTATTCCGTTTCGTATGACTCCGGCATCACCGAGGGGATGAATGAGATGGGGCTGGTGATCAACGGTCTGTTCTGCAAGGGGACGGTTTACGACAATGCCGAGACGGCAGGACGTCCGCCCATGTCGCTTGCCATGTTCGTCGGGTGGTTGCTCGACATGAATGCCACAACGGCCGAAGTGGTCGAGGTGCTCAAGAAGCATGATTTCTCATTGAGCGGGGCGACGTTCGACAATGGCACCGTGTCGGCGCTTCACTGGGGTGTGACCGATGCCACCGGTGCATCGGTGATATTCGAGTTTGACAACGGGGATATCAGGATATACGACATGGGGGATTACCGTGCCATGACCAACGATCCCGAATGGCCTGAAATGGTGGCAATCATCAACTATTGGAACGGAATCGGCGGCAAGAACATGCTTCCCGGCACCGTGTCCAGTCCGAGCCGCTGTGTGCGCGCCAACTATTTCGCACATCATGTAGAGCCGGTGGCTGATTCCAAGCTTGCAATCGGCATCACACGCAGCATAATCGATGATGTTGCGGTTCCCTATACATATCTGATAGAAGGCGAGCCGAATCTTTCGTCGACACAGTGGAAAACCTATGCCGACCTCAAGAATGCGCGCTACTGCTTTGAGTATGTGACGGGTGAAGGCTACTGCTACGTAGACCTGCGCCATCTCGACCTTTATCCCGGTGCTCCCGTGCTGAAGATTTCAGCCAAGGACCTTGAAAAGACCGTAGGCAACGCCAACCGTCATCTGGTGCGCACGCAGCCTTTCTCCCCCATGTATTAATTCAGATAGGCAGCTGCTATGCGGGTGGCCACTTCAACGGGGTCGCCCTCTGCCTCGGGTGAGTAATGTTTGCGGCTGTTGACCCACTGCTCGTCAATCTCGTAGAAATCTATGGGGCAGCCGATCTCGCTGTCGCCTACATCCGACCACGACACGCCGGTGGAATAGTCGGCCTCGATGGCCATGGCGGCGCGTTTTGCAAAGCGGTCGGCATATGTGTCGACAGGTGCCTCTCCGCGTGCCAGCAGGTTGCGCTGCATGTCGATCCAGCGGCTCCAGCGGTCGTGGTACAGGTCGGCGAGAACTCCTGCCCATTCGCGGTGGCCGTAGTCGCGCAGACCACCCTTCTCGCTTGCCGTGCGTGGTCCCCATGTGGTGATCAGCAGACGTGCGTTCTGCTCCATCAGGTCCTTCTCCTGCGGATTGGCGGCCAGTGCGCGGGCGTCGGCAATCCATTTGCCCACCTTGAATTCCGGACGTGTGCGCAGCAGTTCGTCCTGTGCCTTGATGAGGTAGAGGAACAGGGTGCTGTGGCGGTTGAACGCCGTGGTGTCGCGGGAGCGCAGTGCCGCAACCATGTCGTTATAGGTGAGGTGTCCTTTCTCGGCAATCCCCTGACGAACGATGTCCACAAGGTCGTATTCGTAGTTGTTGTTCCCCTTGAAGCGGGGGGCGGCTTTTGCGAAGATGCGTGCGGCCTCGATTACATCGGCGGGATTATAGTAGGGGTGCATCTTGCTCCAGCTTGATGCCTGCCATACGCGTGTGGATGGCCGTGCGCAGAACACCGATTCGGTGGTGCCTTGCTGCAGATTGCCCCACGGGCAGTTCAGGATGGTGGCGCCAAGGCGCTTCCATGCGTCGAGTATGTCGGCATCGGGTGCCTCCTCGTCGGCAGGGGTGCCGTAGCGTGCTGCGGTATATTCTTTCAGCCATTCATCGCGTGTGAACTGTTCCGGACGCCATATCAGTTCCGATGCAAGCTCGAACATGGCCGGATTGTTCTCAATCCCCTCGGGTGTGAGGCCGAAGCCGCAGAGCGTGGGCGAGAACCGTTCGGAATTGCATGCGCGGTAGTATCCTTCAATTACATTGTCCATGCGGCCGTGCAGACCCACATTGCCGCCGAAATTCAGCACCATGTTCCACATCCAGTCGTGGCCGCTGTAGCCGTCGGCGCGTTTGAACGGCGAGGGGCTTTCAGGGTCGCCCCAGTTGGGCTTTATCTCCGATGCGAGGTCGAGAACGACGATGTCGCCTTTTTTCACCCCTTCAAGCAGCTTCGGATTGGGATTCTCGTTCCATCCCTGAATCACCCATACAGCCTCGGGGTTCACGCGCTTCATGGCGTCGGCGATGATGCCGCCGGCCTGGGCGAGGTCGACGCCCTCGGTGCTGCCGCCTTCATGGAAGGGGTCCATGCTGTAGTATTTGGCTTTGCCGTTGAGCTTGGTCAGCTCGTCGTAATATATCGCTGCAATCTCGTTGAAACGCGGTTCGGTGGGTATCATGAACGCCGGGCGCACAAAACCGTTCCATATCCCTTTGCCCGATACATTCAGCCCCAGCCGCTCGTCGGCATCGTGCGGCACCATGCCCGAATAGCCCGGAAGAACAGGTTCCATGCCGAGGGCGCGCATGCGCTTCACGATGCGTTTCTGAAGGTCGGCGCGGTCGGCGTACCATTGTTCGCTGTTGGGGCCTCCCCAGCCTTCGAGGTTGTTCATCAGCCACCAAGCCTGGAATGCAGGGCCGGCAATGAATTCATCGGCCTCTTTATCCGTATAGCCCAGACGGCGCAGTGTGTTGCGCCACACCACGTCGGTGCCTGTCATGGCCAGCGGCATGTTGATGCCGTGAAGTGCCATCCAGTCAATCTCCTTTTCCCAGCGGTCCCAGTCCCAGAACGCCATCGAGTAGGAGTGGGTGCAGTAGTTCAGATAGTACCGGCGCGATTTGTCCGTTTCATGCCTTTCCGGTTTGTCGGGCACGGGGAGTGAATCCGGAATCTCCGCCGTCAGCGAGTTCCATGAAATGTGGATGTTCGGATAATATTTCAGATACCAGTTGAGGCCTGCGGCGATGTTTACAGGATTGTTTCCTGTTATCAAGGGGCGTCCGTCGGGTGTCGACGATATTTCAAAAAAATCCTTGCTGCCGGGAATCTCTTTCACGGCTATCTTTTTCGATGCGCCTTTGTCAATGCGTTCAAGCAGATTCTCCACGGGGTGTGCGGCATAGGCAGACGCCATGCAGCAGAGAGCGGCAATCGCCGAAAGTATGGGTCGTATAGTCATGATGATGGTTTTCAGGGTTGATTAAAGCTTTGATACAAGATATTTGCGTAAGGCTGTCCATTCGTAGAACGGGGCGCCTTCTTTGGCGTTGGGAATCGGCAGGCTGACATTCTGCTCGTTGTGGCGCAGAAGTGTGAGCACGCGCCCCTGCGGGTTGCGGAAGAACACCACCTGCAGGTTGGCGGCCATGGGGCTTACGCGGAAATCCTGCCATGCCTCGCAGTAACGTGCAGGGTTGCCCTCGCTGCGGCTGCAGCCCTCCACTTCCATCAGTGCAAGCAGGCGTATGAGGTGGGTGTCGTGACCGAAATGGAGTTGTACGGGCACCTCGGGCTTGCCGGGCTGTGCCAGGGCTGTGTCGGCCACGGTTATGAGCCGCTGAAGCATGTGGCGTGCGCTGTTCATGCCCGCCTGACCGTTACCTTCGGCATTGGCGTGGCGGTAGTACATGTCGAGATTCAGCATCTGCCAGAGGTTGAAACATTCCTCGGGGGTGAAGAGGTCAAGTAGTGTCATGTCCTCCAGCCCGTCGACGTCCTGAATGTCCACTGCTATGTCATGGAGCACCTTCATAAGTTGCTGCTGCATCTGTCGGCCGTTAAGTCTGGGCGCGTCTTTTTTCTCTTTGCCCGGAGCTTTTTTCCCTTTGGCAGGTGTGTAGGTCGATGCTATTGTAGCCACGAGTGAATCTGTGGCGGCCGTCGGGTTCACCATCAGCGATGCCAGCAGGCGTGTGGGGTCAATCAGCGAATCGCGCATTTGTCGTTCCATCCGGCGCCACGGCGCGTCGCGGCTGCCTATGGTGTAGGCGTCCGGACTGTCGTAGGCTATGAACTCCATATCGCCCGGTGTGGCATGGCGCTGCACTTTCAGCGATGGGTTTATCTCCTTGAGCCGTTCGGTGAATGCCGCCATGCTCATTATGCATCGCGGTACCTGTGAACTGCGTGCCTCCACTCGGGTGGAGTCGGCGAACAGCGAGGGGAAGCGTGCCGCCATGCGCGAGGCTATGGCTTTGTGTTGTCGCTCGCCAAGAGGCGAAAGCTCCCCGGCATGGCCTTTGGCATGTTGGCCGATGCGCAGCAGGCGTTGCTGCACGTCGAGTCCGAGTGGAGTGAGATTGCCGGTGCGCTGCAGAAAGGCGAACACCGAGTCGGCCATCGCGTATTGGTAATCCTTCAGACACCAGCGCGATCCATGCCGTCCGTAATGGGTGAGAAACACGGGTTCGAACCCTTCGGGCACCGTCACCTCATCGTCGGCTGTGACGGGATAGGCGAAATATATGCCTCCCGATTTTTCGGGAGTTGCGGCTATCTCTTTGCGCAGGTCGTCGGCGTCGGGCCGGCTGTCGGCGCGCCATTGCGGCTGACCGGCACCGGCAAGCAGCGGGAGAGCCGCGATGGCTATGCATATGCGTTTCATGGCAGTTGCGGTGATGTTATTTCTCGACATTGATTCCGGTGCAGTTCACCCACTTGAACTCACCGCCGAAGCGCTCTGCGGGGAATGCTGTGGTGTTCACGCTGAAATGGTCAACCTTGATGTCGGCCACATTGTCGGCATAGATGCCGTAGGTGGGGTCGGTGACGAAGCCTTCGCCCACGCACGGGCGGCGGTCGTAGACACCGCCGGGATAGCCGGTGATTTTTTCAAAGTCGAGGCTCACGTGGCTCAGAGTGATGTCCGACACCTTTCCGGGGGTGTCGCAACCCATGAATATGCCGTTCTCCGTCTTGCAGTTCACATTGAAGAAGCGGATGTTGTTCACTGCTCCGCAGCGTCCCTCGGTGGCACCTTTGGGGAAGCGCCAGCCGGCATCCTTATGGTTGCCAACGGCGCGCGGATAAGAGGTGATGTAGATGGGCTCCGATTTGCCCCACCACACGTCGGAGAACAGGTGGCAGTCTACAATCATGTTGGAGAATGTGACGTTTGTCACCGTGCCTTCGTCGCGGTTCTGGATGCCGATGCCACGGTTGCTGTCGGTGATTATGCAGTTGTCGAAAAGCACGCGGTCAATGCTGTCCATATTCTCCGAACCGATTTTCACGGCGCACGACCGCGAGGTCATAACGCAGTTGGTCACCACCACGTCGCGGCACGGGCCGTATTCCTCGAATTCGCGACGGTTCTTGAGGCAGATGCAGTCGTCGCCGCTCTCAATGAAGCATCCTGTGATGCGCACTTTGCGCGAGTGATCCACGTCGATGCCGTCGCCATTGCGGATTTTCAGGTTGTTGAGCAGGGAGATATGGTTGATTGCCACATCGTAGCATCCTATCAGGTGGATGGTCCAGTAGGCGCTGTTGCACACGGTCACGTCGCTGATGTTCACCTTGCGGGCATTGGTGAGTGTGAGCACATGCGGACGCGGGTCGAAATCGGTCACGGGCTTCAGCTCGTAGCTGTCGTCGAGTTCTTTCCCCATGAAGGCTACACCGTTGCCGTCGATTGTGCCGGTTCCTGTGATGCTGATGTTCTCGATATCCTTGCCGGAAATCCACATCATCCCTTCGCCTCGGTTTTCGCCGAAGGCGCTTTCGGTGTAGACGGCCTCGTCGGGGTTGGCCAGCAGTCGCGAGTTGGGCTCAAAATGCAGGTTCACGTTGCTGCGCAGGTGTATCGGCCCTGCCATGAACGTTTTGGCGGAGGGGAACACAACGGTGCCACCGCCGTTGTCGTAGCATTGGTCGATGGCTTTCTGGATGGCTGAGGCGTCGTCGGTGGTGCCGTCGCCTGTGGCACCGAACGAGCATACGTCGTAGCTTTTGGTGTTGGAGGTGCAGCCGGCGAACGCGAGCAGCAGCGCGGATGCAATGGTGGTGAAAATTTTCATGGTTATGTGAGTTTTTTTATTTTCTGAAGAAATGGTTATCGGGCTTGAAGCTTAAAGCTTCTTAATTGGCTCTTAGTTTTGTCCATGTGCCAAGGTCTTGGCTTTGTCAGTAACCGTCAGCCCGTCGGGAGGGGTTTCGGTGCCCCATGCCGGGTTAGGCCGTGGCCCCATTACAAATCTCAACACGCCCCCGCCGGTTATGTCGGAGTGGCTGATGTACGATTTGTTGTAGGGCTTCCCGTTGAGGGTGGCGCTCTGGATGTAGATGTTTTCGGGCGAAGTGCCTTCCGCCTCTATGGTGAACGTCCGGCCGTTGCCAACGGCAATTTCGGCACGTGGGAACACGGGCGATCCAATGGCGTAGTAGGGCGTGGCCGGGCATACGGGATAGAACCCGAGCGCTCCGAACACATACCAGGCCGACATCTGTCCGGCGTCATCATTGCCGCTCAGTCCGCCCGGCACAGGCAGATATTCCGTTTCAAGGATGTGGCGCACGGCCTGCTGCGTTTTCCACGGTTGGCCTGCATAGTTGAACAGCCACGCAACCTGATGGCACGGCTCGTTGCCATGCCAGTAGCGCCCGTGGGTGAACATCGAGTCGAGTTTGGCTGCATAGGCCTCACGTCCACCCATAGCTTCCATAAGTCCGCGCTGATGGTGAGGCACATACCAGGTGTAATGGCAGGGGGCGCCTTCGGTTATGAATTTTGTGAAGCCGAACGGGTTGCTTCCGGTGAGGAACCGCCCGTCGGCGTGGCGTCCGTTGGCATAGCCCGTGTAGGGGTCGATTATGTTGCGGTAGTTAAGTGCGCGGGCTTCCAGCGTGTCGGCATCGGCATCATGGCCCAGTGCGCGTGCAATGCGGCTGAGGGCAAAGTCGTCGAAGGCGTATTCGAGGGTGCGGCTCACCTGCTCCTGTTTGTGGAAGGCTTCTTTCACGCTGTCCTCCAAGGGGATGTAGCCGTATTTTATGTAGGAGGGGAGGGCGCGGCGCCCCATGCCGTTGCGGTAGTCGTCGAATGACTCCGGGATGGTGAACGCATTTTTGCGCATCCCCTCATAGGCTTTCCCTATGTCGAAACCGCGTATCCCTTTTACGTATGCGTCGGCTATGGCTGCAATGCAATGGTCGCCGATCATGGCCGATGTGTAGCTGTTCCAGCAGGGGAAGATGGGAAGCCAGCCACCCTGTTCATATTTTGTGACGAGGCTCTGCATCATGTCGGCCGATGCGTCGGGGGTGATGATGTTGAGCAGCGGATGCAGGGCGCGGTAGGTGTCCCACATGCTGTAGTCGTCGTAATAGGTGTGTCCGGGGGCAACGGTCTCGATTATGTTTCCCGATCCGAAACGCGGATAGCGGCCGTCCACATCGTTGAAGGTTCGCGGCAGCATGGATGCCCGGTAGAGGGCACTGTAGAACTTGGTCTGTTCGTCAGGAGTGGCGCCTGCCACCTTTATCATCCCCAGACGGTGATTCCATATGTCGGTGAGTTCGGCGCGTGTACGTTCGAAATCGGTGTGCGGAATCTCGGCTTCCAGATTGCGCAACGCCCCTTCGGCGTCGGTGAACGATGATGCGGCCCGCACAAGCACCTGTTCCCCTTTGTCAACCTTGAAGCGGACATATGCGCCCACGGCAGGCAAATTCCCGGCAGATAGCTCTCCGGCCATTACGGAATCGCCGGAGAATACGCCATATTCCAGCGGTTTGCGGTCGAGCTGCACCACAAAATGCCCTGCATACCCTGCAGGTTCGCCCCATCCCTGATAGATGCGGTGCACGTGGTTATAGCCGGTGATGCGGTTGTTGATGGTGTCTATTTCCACATGGCCCATGGCCTCGTCGCTGTTGGGGTTGACCACAAGATATGAGTCGCCGGCATTGTCGTAGGTGAAACGGAATATGGCGGCACGGCTGCGGCCGGTGAGTTCGGCTGTGATGCCCTCCGACAGCAGGCGGTTGGAATAATAGGCCGGTGTGGAGATTTCGTAGGCGTGGTCTGTGCGCGATGCGCGTGCCTGCGGCGATGTGCGCAGTGTGCCGTAGAGAGGCATGAGGGTCATTGAACCATAATCCTGCGTGCAGCCCCCTACGAGCCAATGGGAATTGCGGAATCCCTGCAGCGTGGTGTCGTTGTAGTAGTAGGGCGACACGCATTTGCGTTCGGTGTCGCGTGTCTGCGGCGTCCAGAAATTCATGCCGTGCGGTTCAAGCACGGCCGGGATGCATTGGCCAAATTCCTCGGTTTTCTTTCCGAACAGGCCGGCGGTTTTGGTGAGACTCGGTGCCGTGCCGATGCGTGTCTCCACCAGTTCGAGCGGGCTCTGCGCGGCAGCCGCGAGTGCGGCGGCGAGCAGCAGGGTTATCAGGCTGTAGGGTCGTGTCATTTGGGGTTGTTTCGTGGTGTTGATTTAAGGGCCGGGATTACTTCAGCAGGTCGGGACGCAGTCGGCGGGTGCGCTCAAGAGCCTGCTCATGGCGCCATTCGGCAATTTTTGCCTCGTGTCCGGATAGGAGGATGTCGGGCACACGCCATCCGTTGTAGTCAGCCGGACGCGTATAATCGGGTGCCGAAAGCAGATGGTCCTGAAATGAATCGGAGAGTGCGCTCTGCTCGTCGCCGATGGCACCGGGAATGAGGCGCACGAGGGCGTCGGAGATTATGATTGCCGGGAGTTCGCCTCCGGTGAGCACATAGTCGCCGATTGAGATTTCCTTGGTGATAAGGTGTTCGCGCACGCGGTAGTCCACCCCTTTGTAGTGGCCGCAGAGAATTATGATGTTGTTGAGCAAAGACATGCGGTTGGCCATGGGCTGGTCAAACCGTTCGCCGTCAGGCGAGGTGAAAATCACCTCGTCGTAATCGCGCTCTGCCTTGAGTGCCGAGATGCAGCGGTCGATGGGTTCCACCTGCATCACCATGCCGGCCTCGCCGCCGAAGGGATAATCGTCCACCTTGCGGTGCTTGTTGGTGGTGTAGTCGCGCAGGTTATGGATGTGGAATTCCACAAGCCCCTTGTTCTGTGCGCGTTGAAGAATAGAGCAGCTCAGGGGCGACTGAAACATTTCGGGAAGTACGGTGAGTATGTCGATGCGCATTGTTGCGTGGGTTATCAGGTGATTATGTGTTAGACAAGAAGCGACGGCTGATGCAGAAGCTGCATGGCAAGAAAATCGCGGAAGATGTTGCCGCCGACCGAGCTTTCGGCGATATTGTCGGGACGCCATATCCCCACGTCGGCCAGCATCAGGGGGCGACATATAACGTTGTTCCACACCCACAGTTCCCCTTCGAGGGCTATGCTGCTTTCGCTGCGGCGCACAAATAGTGCGGCGCAGTGATTCTTGTGAGAAGTGGATTCTTCGGCTGAGCCGTTGCGTCCGGGGTGCAGATACTGGTAGATGCGTCGCAAGTGGGTGTGCTCCGGCATCATTTTCACCAGTTCGGATTCGGAGATTACATCAAGATTCTTGTGCAGGGTGGCATGCAGATGCGGGAAAAGGTCGAGAATCATCTTTTCGGCGTCGACAAACAGTGCGTAAAGTTCCCGTGCGGTGGCGGCAAGCTGCATCTCTGTCATTTCGGAGGTGGCGATGGCACGCTGCCAGGCCCAGGCGGCAATGTGGGGTGATGCGGTTGCCGAGGATGCGATGTCGGGACGCAGTGCGTTCATTATTGTGAACACACCGAAGCCGGGGGCGATGTCGTAGCGGCGCAGCTGGTCGCGCAGCCACACATCGAGCGATGCCACAATCTCCACATCGGCATGTGCCGCGTCGAGGTGCACATGCACACCTGGGTAACGGCTGTCGAGCAGCGGCGAGCCGACGGGCAGATACAGCGGCGCCGACACGCGGCGCAGGTGGAAGCTGTCGAGCAGCCGCGGCTCAATGAATCGTTTTATTTCGGTGAGGGCAATTTCCGCTGTTTCCCTCAGTAGCTGTGGCCTTTGTTCCAATTTGCAGTGTTTTAGAAGGTTGTCGATGCGGCGTGATGCGCTCAGAATTTGTAGCCGATGCCGAACAGGCCCGAGAATCCGCGTGCCGGAACAAGCGGCATCAGGTAGGTGCGGCGGTTGAGCAGATTGTCGAAGTTGGCGAATGCCGTCAGCGCCGGAGTGATGCGGTAGGTGGCGCCTATGTTCAGGTTGCTGATGTCCTTGAGGTTGAAGCACTGCGGAGCCTCGGTGTCGGATTCAGGACCGTCGGGGGCAAAGATGCCGGCAACAGGCATAGAGCGCTTCATGCGCAGCTCGTAGGAGAGGTTGACGCTCAGACGGTCGATGGGATTGACTGTCACGGCGGCCGATGCCACGTGGCGTGCGCGGTCGCGCCATTCAATCCATGTGCGTTTTTCCTCGTTGCCGAATACGGTGGAGAATGAAGCTTCGGCCACAAGCAGTTTTTTGTAGGACCACCGGGCGGTGGCGCCGGCTTTCATGGCGCGAAGGTCGGTGGGCGCGAACAGAAGCTGGTTGCTCATGACCATGGGGAGCAGCCAGTCGTTGGCGGCGGCATAGCCCAGGTCGAGGGTGATGGATGCGCCGCTGAGCGGGCCGAAACGCAGGGCGAGGTCGGCGGTGATGGGGCGGTGGCTTGCGCCGTAGGCCATCATCTGCGAAATATAGGGGGAGAAATCGCTGAGTTCCTGCAGGGAGTTGAGCTTTTCGCCACCTGAAACTCGGAGTGATGCACCGAATCCGGCTGCCGGGTTGATGCCGAGAAGCACATCGGGGGCGATATGGAATTTTTTGCCTGAATTGAATGTGAACTGCACCAGCGCACCAACCTTGACAGAGGCGGTGGAGTTGCCGAAACGGTAGTAGGGGTTGAGGGTGGCTATGCCGGGTGTCTTGCCGGGAGCCGCGAGCCATGCCTCGGGATTTTCTTCGACAGCGGCGTCATCCAGTCCGGAGATGAAGTGGTTGTAGTGCAGGAACTGGCCGTCAATGTCAAGTCCTACTGACGATTCTTCGCCAAGTTTCTCGTTCACGCCGAGCGAGAGGTTGAATCCGGTCTGGTGCACGGGTGCGATGGTCTCCTCCTCATCGAGTTCCAGCCCTTTTGAGAAGTTGAACAGGTTGAAGCCGGCCCCTATGTGGTAGGTGAGAGAGTTTGAGGCGGTGCCTTCCCACTGCGCTCCGAAGTTCCAGCCGAAGGTCGACTGCTTCTTTACCTCGGGCGCTTCGGTGTCGTAGGCGGGAGTCTCGGACTCATATGCCGATTTCTCTATCACGCTCCAGGGCTGATTGAATGAGGCAAAGGCCACATCGGTGTTCAGACTCAGTGTGCCTGCAGTGCCGAAGCGATGGGCGAAGCCCACGCCGATGGTGCCTTTCAGGTGACTGAACGATCCTTTGGGCATCCCGTTGAGAGGGGAGCTTTTGTAGTGGTTGTTGTTGAACTGAGCCCAGAGGTTAAGCCCGGTGGTCTCGGTGGAAACAGGGGCATAGCCTGCTGACACACCTATGTCGGCGGTGGGGAAGTAGCCGAGGTCGATGTATCCGCGGTAGGGAGTGAGTGGATTGGCCGGCTGGGTGTGGGTTGGCTGGAGCGTGGCTATCTCGGGATTGATGCGCGAAGCTGCGGTGTAGGTGTGCGGTGGAAGTGTGGCTGCCTCGGTCCGGAATGAAAGCTGACCGGGAAAAACTGCCGGACGCTGGGCGGCACGTACCTCCGGCACGATTTCGCGCTCGATGGTTATCTCTTTGTTGAGCTGGTCCTGTGCTGCGGCCGTGAACGAGGCGGCAATGACGCAGGCTGCAGCAAGCTGTATGTCGATGAGTTTCATTTGCTCTGTGGATTAGGTCGGGGGGTTACTTGAGGCGTTCGCTTATCATGTTGAAGATGTCGGCCTCGTTGCCGGGATAGTTGTCGCGGAGCGAACGCAGGTATTCGTCGGCCTCGAAGGTGTCGCCCTTGCGTCGCAGCAGGTCGCTGAGCAGGATGAATCCGCGTGCCAGCCAGTAGTCGTGCGGCGGATTGGCCTCGATGAGCCTGTTGACGGTGGCGAGGGCCTGGGCGTCCTTGCCGCTGTCGGCCTGCAGTTGTGCCAGATAGTAGCAGCTTTTGGTGCCGTGGAGGCTTTCTATATCCTCGGCGAGGGTGCTCCATATCTCGGCAGCCTCGTCGTCTCGTTTGAGGTCGTGGAGGGCAAGGGCTTTTGTGAAGCTCACCTCCTTAAGTCCTGCGGCTCCCTGAGCCGACGATTCCAGCAGTTTGTCGGCTGCCTCGATGGTCTGCTCATGCAGCCCGAGGTCGCGCGAGGTGTTCATGATGCCCATGCGGGCGGTGTTGATGTCGGCTGCCGCCGAGGCTTTCTTTTCCAGAGCCTGATAGGAGGCCAGTGCATCGGCGCTCTTGCCCTGGTGCATCTCGGATTCGGCCTTGATGGTGAGGGCCTGTACGGCCTGCGGCGAGTCGGGGTATTTTTCGATGAGTTCGGCAGCGGAAGCCACAGCATCGGCCATGCGGCCATCTTCCGACGCCTTTTCGGCACTCAGCAGTGTGAGGCGTGCCAGTTCGGCTGTCTCAGGTTTGGGGGCATCGGGTACGCTGTTGATGAAGGCCACATAGTCGGACACGCGCCCCTGGTCGGCATAGAGCTGTTTGAGGTCGTCGGCTGCCACGCGGGCTTCGTCGCTCGACGGATAACGCCTGATTACGTTCTTGTAGTGCTCTATGGCTTCTGTCCGGTCGTTTTCGTTAAGATAGGTGATGGCCAGCAGCAGTTCGCCCTGACGGCCCTGTGCTGTGGAGGGGTAGCGGTTCACGAGCATGGTGTAGGTCTCGATGGCACGTGCGTTGTTGCCCATCTCGCCGTAGCTTTCACCCATGCCGAGCAGTGCCGACGGCACGAGTGCCGACTGCGGGAACCGTGCGATCATGTCGGTGAGGGTCTCTATCTTGCCGTTGTAGTCGCGGCGCAGACCTTTCATCACTCCCTGCTGGTAGATGGGATAGTCGCCGGCTTCGGGGTTGGTGTGGAACGCCTTTTCGTAGGTGGCGGCGGCTCCGGCGAAGTCGGAGGTGTAATACTGCGAATCGGCCAGACGGTTGTAGGCGTCGGCCATGAGAGCCCTGTCGGTAGTTGCTCCGGCATTTGATATGAAGCGGCTGAAATCGGCCTTGGCGTCGGCAAAATCTTTCAGCGCAAAGCGGGCATAGCCTAAATCGTAATATGCGAGTGCGCGGTTGGCGCTGCTCCCGTGGTTGCTCCGCAGATATTTGTTGTAGCTTTCAACGGCAGCCTTGTACTGCCCCAGGCGGTACTGGCATTCGCCTTTCCACAGCGTGGCTTCGGCGGCGGTGGCGGCATCGCGCCCCTGCATGGCGGCTGCCTGCGAGAGGTAGTTGAGCGCGCTTTCAGGTTTGCCGGCACGGAGGTCGCGTGTTCCGAGGGTGTAGAGCACCTTCTGCTTTGCGTCGAGCACACGTCCGGTGGGATTGCTAATGCGGTTGATGGCTGCAAGCGCGGCCTGATAGTTGTTGTCGGTGATATATCCGTTCACCACGTAGTCGGCCACCTCAGGGGCGTAGGTGGAGTTGGGGTAGCGCTGCAGGAACTCCTCGAACATGGCCACCGAGCTGCCGAACGGCACTTTGCCACCCTGCATCTTGGCCACGGCAAGATTGTAGAACGCAGCTTCCTGAACGGCCTTGTCGGCGTCCATGCGCACGGCCTTGTCGAGAGCCAGTGTGGCGGCGTTATAGTTTCCGAGTTTAAGGTAGGACTGTCCGATGTAGAGGAACGCGCTCTGGCCCATGGCCGAATCGTGGGCGGTGACAGGCGTGAGCGTGCTGATGGCTTCTTCATACTGGCCATCCTTGAATTCGGCCATACCGAGGATGTAGCGTGCCGATGGGAGCGGATCGGCGGCTGAGGCCACGTAGGTGCGGAGGTAGGGAATCACATTGTCCTTCATCCCCATCTGATAGTTCGATTCGCCTGCCACGCGGTTCATTTCGTTGACAAACTCCGGGTCATCAATCAGCGAAGCATTCTTCAGAAGTGCGATGGCGTTCTTGGCTGCCTGGGCATAGTTGGCGTTCATGAAATCAATCTGTGCCAGATAGTAGCTTGCTGTTACCGTGGGCATCCCGTCGGGGCGCACCTGGCGCAGCAGACTTGCGGCGCGTTTGTAGTCGCCTTTTGCATAGGCTACATATCCCTGATAGAAGCGGGCCTCGTTGGCATAATCCGCCGACGATGCCAGGCGGCTGTAGATGGCGTCGGCGGCATCGTAGTCGCCGAGTTTCAGCAGGCAGTAGGCTTCGTGATACATCGCATCGTCGGCCTGCGAGCTGTTGAGCGCATCGGTGGCCACCTGCCGGTAGGCCTTCAGCGCGTAGGCGTATTCCCCACGGTCGAACCATGCATCGGCCACACCGAGCAGCGCTGTCTGGCGCCATGCCGATGCGGGATAGTCGGCAAGGAACTGTTCAAGCAGCTTCATGGCGTCGGCGCCGGGTACGCTGAGCGCTGCAAGCGCCTGCACAACGCGGGCTTTTTCAGTTTCGGATGCGGTGGGGAACATATCGAGCGCCTTGTTGAGCTGGTCGAGTGAGCCACGGAAGTTTGCGCCGGCAGGCATGGCCACGCCGCGCTCCACAAATCCGGGCGTGAGCGGCGAGTTGATTCTGCCAGTTCCGGCATTCACCGGCTGCATGGCTGCGGCATTCATTGCAATCCCGATGGCAAACGCTGGCAGAAGCCCTGCTCTCAGAGCCTTGGCCGTGGTTGCGGGTATCTGATTTTTTGCAGACACCGGCAGGCCGGTGTTGAAAAAGGAGTGTTTCATTGTGAGCAGATTGTTTGATTGCAAATTTACAAAAATTATCAGAACTTCTCAGCTCTTATCCGCGCTTATCCGAGTAATTAAGATTATCTGAATTATCCGAGTTTATCAGAGCTTATTAGTTTAAGCTGCGGAATAAATTCTGATAAACTCTGATAAATTCTTATAAATTCTGATAAGTTCGGATAAAAAGCAAGGCGATGTGCGGGGGGCACATCGCCTTGGGGTATGTTAGTGCGCTGACGGCTTGGAGTGTGTCAGCGGGTCAGCGGCGGCTTGGAGCGGGTCGGTGGCGTGGGTTAGCGACGTCCTTTCGAATTGTTTTTGCGCTGTGCGGCCTGCTGCTCGCGGAGCATGGCCTGCTGGCGGCGCTGTGCTTCTTCAAGGCGTGCCATGAAGCCCGATTTCTTTTTGGGTTTGGCGGCGTTGGCCTTGAGCTGGGCGCGCACCTTCTCATCGTTGATGCAGGCACGGAAGATGTAGGTCTGCAGGATGGTGATGAGGAGCGACAGGAAGTAGTAGTAGCTCAGGCCCGAGGCGTAATCGTTGAACACGAACAGGAACATCACCGGCATGAGGTACATCATCCATTTCATGCCCGGCATGCCCGACGAGTTGGGCTGGTTCTGCATGTTGATGCGGGTGTAGATCACGTTGGTGGCGGTCATGAGCAGGCAGAACAGGCTCACGTGGTTGCCGTACCAGGGTATGGTGAACGGCAGGGTGAAGATTACGTCGGGGGCGGCAAGGTTGTGTGCCCACAGGAACGACTGTCCGCGCAGTTCTATACATGATGGGAAGAACCAGAACATGGCGATGAGGATAGGCATCTGCAGCAGCATGGGGAGGCAGCCCGAGAAGGGCGACGCACCGGCGCGCGAGTACAGTTCCATCGTTTTCTGGTTGCGGGTCATGGCGTTTTCCTGACCGGGATACTTCTCGTTGATTTCCTTGATTTCAGGTGCGAGCACGCGCATTCTTGCCTGCGACACAAGGCTCTTGTAGGTGAGCGGGAACAGAATCACCTTGATGAACAGCGTGAGCAGGAAGATGATAAGTCCGTAGCTTGTGATGAATTTGCTCAGGAATGTGAACACCGGAATGATTATGAGGGTGTTGATCCATCGGAAGATGGGCCATCCCAGAGGAATCAGGCGTGTAAGGTCGAGGCTCTCCTCATGTTCGGGGTCGATCTGCTTGTCGAGGCTCGAAAGGAGGGGATAGAGGTTCGGGCCGAAGAAGATGTCGATGCTCACGGGGTTGGCCGATGTGGAGCTGTAGTCCATCGTGGCTGTGGCCGAGAGGTCCTTGACGAATTTGGGGTCATCCTTCAGTTCGCGCGATGTGACCTCGGCGCCGATGAAGTCGCCTTTGGGAATCATCACGCTCGAGAAGAACTGGTTCTTGAAGGCCACCCAGTCCAGACGCTGGTTGAGCTTCTCGGAGTGTTCGCCCTGTGCGCTCACATCGTCGGGGGAGTCTCCGGAATATTTGTAGTGGATGCCGGAATTGCGCTCCTCGAATGTGCGTCCGCGCTCGTTGCGGCCCATGCGCTGGTGCCACTGCATCTCAACTGTGGCCACTCCCGAAGGGATCACGGAGGCCATGTTCTGCTGCAGCATCTCCATCTTCACCACATACGAGCCTTTGGGCAGCGTGTAGCGGAGGGCCCATTCGGCACCTTTACCGAGGTCGAGTTTCATCACCACGGTGGAGTCGTTGACCACTTCGGGGGTGAAATAGAAGTTGGAGGTGTCGAAACGCTGTGAGGCCGAGGTGAGGATGAAATTGTAGGCGGCCTCGTTCATCTGCCACACATCCACGTGGGTGGTGTCGATCTTTTCGGAAGTGTCCGATTCGGGCAGATAGTTGTAATAGTCCAGCAGTGTGGCCTGGGCTATGTTGCCTCCGTGCGAGGAGATCTGCAGGCTCAGCACATCGTTTTCGAGTGTGACAAGCTGCTCGTCGCCATTAAGATAACGGGCGAAGCCTTTGTAGCGGTCGGCGTCGGTGAGAGCCGAGCGGAGGTTGGCGATGGCGGTGCGGCGGTTTTCAGGCGTGAGGTCGGCGCCGAACTGCGAATTGACCACTGCATCATAGCTCAGTGTGGTGTCGGCAGCCTCGACGGTACCGCTCACGGTGTTGTCGGCAGCCAGGGTGAGGTTTACGGTCTTGGTGCGGTAGTTAAGCGAACCGGAAGCCGTGGTGTCAGCAGCGGCGCCTACCGAATGAATCAGTGCGGGCACCGATGCAGCCTCGGCTGCTGTGATACTGTCGATGGCGAAAGCACGTGCCGCTTCGGCTGCTTCCTTTTCCTGCTGCTCAACGGCTTGTTGCTGCAGTTCCTGCTGTAGCTTTTCTTGGTCGCTCTGGTTGAGCCACATGAATCCGAAGATTACCAGACCCATCAGAAGCATGCCAAGGAGAGTGTTTTTATCCATGATTTATGTTAGGGGTTACTGTTACGTTGATTATTTGCGCTCGTCGCGGTAGGCTATGGCAGCGTTTACGAAGCTGCGGAACAGGGGGCTTGGATTGAGCACCGTGGAGCTGTACTCCGGATGGTACTGTGTGCCGAGGAACCAGCGTTTGCCGGGAATCTCAACCACTTCAACCAGATGCGACAGCGGGTTCTCGCCCACGCAGAGCATTCCGGCTTTTTCGAATTCCCCGCGGTATTTCTCGTTGAACTCGAAGCGGTGGCGGTGGCGTTCGCTCACATGCTCGGTGCCATAGGCAGCGGCTGCAAGTGAGCCGGGGCGCAGGTGGCAGTCATAGGCTCCCAGACGCATGGTGCCTCCCATGTTCGAGATGCTTTTCTGTTCCTCCATCAGGTCGATTACATTGTGGGGTGTGGTGGAGTTCATCTCGGTGGAGTTGGCATCGGCGTAACCCAGCACATTGCGGGTGAATTCAATCACCATGCACTGCATGCCCAGACAGATGCCGAATGTGGGTACATCGTGCTCGCGGCACCACTTCAGGGCCACGAATTTTCCCTCGATGCCGCGCTGGCCGAATCCCGGAGCGATAATCACGCCGTCCATGTCGCGGAGGGTGCTGTCAACGTTCTGCTCGTCAAGCTTCTCCGAATGGATGTAGCGCAGGTCGAGCTTGTGGTCGGCGTATGTGGCGGCCTGGAACAGCGCCTCGTTTATCGATTTATAGGCGTCCTGCAGCTCCACGTATTTTCCGACAAGGCCGATGGTCACCGGTTTTGTGGCGTTCTCCATCTTGTGCAGGAAGTTGAGCCACGGTGCCATATGTGGTTCGCTTTCCGATGGCGTGTGGGTGAGGCGGAGCACTATCTCGTCGAGATGCTGTTCATGCATCTTTACGGGTACAAGATAAATCGACGGTACGTCTATCGACTGCACCACATCCTCCGGCGCCACGTTGCAGAACAGGGCGATTTTGGCGCGTACTTCGGGGGTTATTTCATGCTCCGTGCGCAGAACAAGTACGTCGGGCTGGATGCCGAGTTCTTGCAGCTGTTTTACGGAGTGCTGCGTAGGCTTGGTTTTCAGCTCCTTGGCAGCAGCTATATAAGGTACATAAGTCAGGTGGATGCAAAGACTGTCGGCACCGAGTTCCCACCGCAGCTGACGCACTGCCTCGAGGAACGGGAGCGACTCTATGTCGCCTACCACACCGCCTATCTCGGTGATTATGAAATCGTAGTCGCCGGTGTGGCCGAGCTGTTTCACACGGCGTTTTATCTCGTCGGTAATATGTGGTACAATCTGCACCGTCTTTCCCAGATAGTCGCCGCGGCGCTCCTTGTCAATGACGCTCTGGTAGATGCGTCCGGTGGTCACGTTGTTGGCGCGGGTGGTGCGTATGTCGGTGAAGCGTTCGTAGTGTCCCAGGTCAAGGTCGGCCTCATGGCCGTCTACGGTCACGTAGCATTCTCCATGCTCATAAGGGTTGAGCGTTCCCGGATCAATGTTGATGTAGGGGTCGAATTTCTGGATGGTTACTTTAAATCCCCTTGCTATCAGCAGATTGGCGAGAGATGATGAAATGATGCCTTTCCCCAGCGAGGAAACCACGCCGCCGGTGACGAAGATGTATTTTGTGCTCATTGCAGAGTGTTTTTAATGAACAACTTTTTCCAAGCTGCAAAGGTAAGAAAAAAGTTCGACACTCCGCATGCGGTGATATATGAAACAGAAACCGGAATGACAAAAATTATGGCAGAAAATAATCATGTGAAATCATGAAGAGAAATGGCCGTTCCGGTTCCTGTGATGAGTATGTTCAGTAGGTTATGCGTGACCTTCAGTGCGGGAGACGTATGGCCCCGAGCCATGCCAGTTTGTTCCACTGGTCCTCGAAGGTTATGCCCCGGGTGGAGTAGCTTGAACATTTGAAACCTGTGCGTGGCGAAATGCTCAGGCAATCGGCCGGGACATGGCGTCGGGCATGGCCTATGGCCACGGCGATCAGGGCCTCGTCGTCGGGATAGGGGGAGTGGGCGTCGGCAACGCCAAGCACCACTTTCTTCCCGGCGGGGACGTGACGGAGTATTTCCAGAGGGTAATCCTGCGACACGTTGAACGGGAGGAAGAATTTGTCGACATCGAGGGTGGCAAGCACATGGGGCATGATGTTGTCCGGATAGAGGATGAATTCCCATTCAGGCACCACACGGTCGCCTCCGGACAGATAGATGGAGCGCTCCATGTCTGTGGGCAACCCTTCGACAGAGCGGTTGATCACCTCCATTACCAGCTTGTGAAGCTGCATTATGTCCACGCCACCCTGAAGGAGCCGCTTGGTGAAAGTGGCGTCGCACAGGCGTCCGCAGGCCGTGTCGTCGAACTGCAGGCTTCTGCAGCCCAGACTGTGAAGATGCATGGCTGTGAGGCGGTAGGACTCCGCTATGTCGGCCACAAGCGCATCAACCGACTCATACATCCGTTCGGGATGGCCGTCGGATAGCGAGAACACACTCATCAGCAAGTCGGCCGGTGAGGGGAGGCACTCCCGGCAGCGTGCCCGGCCTCCGACAGCGTCGTGCAGGAAGCTAAAATCGCGGAAAAACGGATGCTCGGGGTTGAAGGCGATGCGCCCGGTGAGACGCACAAGGTCGCGCCGCGCCTCCACGGGCATGTAGGCGTGGCCCGTGTCCACACGTTCGCATGTTATGCCGTTGAGCCCGAACCAGAAATCCTTGTCCCAATGCTTGCGCCTCAGCTCGCCGGAAGTGATATAAGGCAACCCGACGGCGAGCTGCCGTTCCACAATTTCCTTTACGGCTTCATCCTCGGCCTGTGTCAGATCGGGAATGCCGATGGCACCGGAAGCATGTCGGTCGATGGCATTCGTTAGTTGGTCTGGAGCAATGAAGCTCCCTACTGCTTCAATTGGTGATGTCATTATGATGTGTGTTTAGAAAATTCCTTGCTTTCCGCAGAAAATCAGTACGATATAACCGAGTACCAGTCCGGCGATACCCATGATGAGGCCGGTTTTAACCATGTTGCTCTGCTTGATGAATCCGGTTGCGTCGGCAAGGGCGTTGGGCGGTGTGGAGATGGGGAGCACCATGGCCACAGAAGAGCAGATGGCCACACCGATGAGCAGGGTGGACACTCCGCCCAGGGCGTCGAGCTGGTCGCTCATGGAGGTGCCGGCGATGGCAAGAATCGGGATGAAAAGTGCCGCGGTGGCCGTGTGGCTTATGAAGTTGGCCATCAGATAGCAGAGCAGACCGGAGCCGACAAGCACCACCATCGGGGGCCATGATGCGAACGGCACCATTTCGATGAGATGGGCGGCGAGTCCCGACTGTTTCATTGCCACTCCGAGCGAGAAGGCTCCGGCAATCATCCACAGGATGCTCCATGAAATCTGCTCGAGATCGCGTTTGGTGATTATCCCCGCCATGCAGAGCACTCCCACAGGAAGCATGGCCACCACGTTGGCGTTCACGCCCGTTACTGAGTCGGTGAGCCACAACAGTATGGTGACGGCAAAGGTTATGTAGACCACCTTGTCCTTCCAGTGCGGCTGGTGGTCGTGGTCAATCTGCAGGGTTATCTGTTTCTGTTTGAACGGGAAGAGCTTCTGAAGCACAATCCAGGCAATGAAGAGGAGCACTAACGTGAGTGGCACCATCACCATCATCCATTGTCCGAAGCCTATGCCCATGTCCATGCCGTTGGGGTCGTTGAGGAATTTGAGTGCTATGGCATTGGGTGGCGTGCCTATAGGGGTTCCCATGCCTCCGATGTTGGCTCCCACCGGGATAGCCAGAGCCAGACCGATTTTCCCCTTGCCGTCGGCCGGGAGGGCGTTGAGCACCGGGGCGAGGAATGTGAGCATCATTGCCGCCGTGGCCGTGTTGCTTATGAACATGGAGAAGATGGCGGTGACAAGCAGGAAGCCCAGCAACACGAACTCCGATTTTGTTCCGAACGGCTTGAGCATGGTTTTGGCAAGCATCACGTCAAGTCCTGATTTGGTGGCCGCGATGGCTATGATGAAACCGCCGATGAAAAGCATGATGGTAGGATCGGCAAAGCAGTGCAGCAGGTCGGTGTTGTTGATCAGATTGGGATACTTGATTCCGTCAGGTGCAGTCTGGAAGAACCACAGGGCGCTGTTGGAAGTGCAGAACAGCAGCAGTGTCACCACCACGAGCGATGTGGTCCATGCCGGCACGGCATCGAACAGCCACATCAGGGCTGCGAACATGAAGATGGAGAGCACGCGGTGTTCCACCGGGGAGAGCGTGTCCAGAAATGGAAACAGCGATGGCGCCACCCACAGCAACAGCGGGAAGCCGATAGCGATAATGAGTTTCACCGCCTTGATGCTGACAGGGTTGCTGTTTTTGCGGTGTTGTTTTTTCCACTGGTGATATTCCTCGACCAGATGGAATCCATGAAAGATCGTGAACATTAGTAGTGTGATATGTTTTGGTTGGTATTGATTACAGGTATGGCGGCCGGCGTATGTACACACGAAAAGAGCCGCGGCGCAATGCCGCAGCTTACAACAGGTATGACCGGTGCACAGACATGAGGATGTGTACCGCCGTTGATGAAATGGGGATGTGTAGTTTTGCCGGTTGTATTCACTTCAAAATCTAATCCGCGAGATTTTTGAAATAATTGACGCATGGCAGGTCTCCTGACTCGTTCCCCTCCCGGATTGCCTTCCCGACGCTTGAGACGGTCAGTGGCACAAAAACATGTCCGACAGGTTGTGGTGGAACATACAGTAGCGGGTCTGTTCAGGCATCTCACCTGATTCCCTTTTAATCACGTCGGCGGCGGAAAGCCCCCTCGGTGAACCTATGCGCGTGCAAAGGTATCGAAAAAAAACGGTTTGTCAAACGGTGGCCATATGCATTTGTCGTTGCAATGGCCTTTTCCAGGGCGTTCAGAGCGACTCCACACGGCGTTTGAAGGCTACCATGCGGATGGCTGTCTCGGCTGCCTCGATGCCTTTGTGGCCCATAGGACCGCCGACGCGGTCGAGCGCCTGCTGTTCGTTCTCCACTGTGAGCAGTCCGAAAATAACGGGGATGGTGCAGTCGGAGTTGAGCTCGGTTACGCCCTGTGTGACGCTCTGGCATACATAATCGAAATGGGGTGTGTCGCCGCGGATCACGCAGCCGAACACAATCACGACGTCGAAAAGCTCAGTCTCAATGAGCTGTGAGGCTGCGAAAGTCAGTTCCACTGCGCCCGGCACGTCGAAGCATTCCACGTCTTTGTCAAGGTCGAACCCCTGCTGTTTGAAAAGGTCGAGTGCGCCCTGACGGAGTTTTGAGGTGATATGGCCGTTCCATTCGGCTGTGACGATGGCCACGCGCATGTCCTCTACCTTGGGCAGCGGACTTGATGGCGTTGCGCCTGCTATTGCTGTTGACATAATGGTTATCTGATAAAATTACGTACCGCTTATTTGGCGCTTTTGCCGCGGGCTGCGTCGCCGAGGTAGCCTCCGTGATGGCGGAGGGCATAATCGTGGGGGGTGAAACCGGTGCGGTTCATCACATTTACCACAAGGATGTCGCCGATGACGGTCATGAGGGTGGTGGAGGTGGTGGGTGTCAGGCCAAGGGGGCAGACCTCGGGTGCGCCGCCGGTGAAAAGTGTGGCGTCGGCCAGTTCGGCAAGCGGGCTTTGCGCATGTCCGGTGATCACTATAATGGGCACGTTGGCAATGAGGTTGCGTGCAAGCGCCACCAGCTCAAGTATTTCGCGCGTCTTGCCGGAGTTGGAGATGAGCAGCATCACGTCGTTGGGCTGAAGCACGCCCAGGTCGCCGTGCTGGGCTTCGGAGGGATGGAGGTTGACGGCCGGAATGCCGGTGGAGCTGAATGTGGTGGCTATGTTCATGGCTATCTGGCCGGCCTTACCCATTCCGGAGGTGACGAGTTTGCCGCCGCGGCGGTGCACATGCTCCACTATGAGTTCCACCGCCTTGTCGTAATCGGCGGAATAAGGTATGTTGAGGATTGCGCTGCTCTCTGCCTGGAGAATCTTGCGCATCGAATGTTCTATTTCCATAGTCAGTAAGGTTCGAGAAGCCGGGGTATGGTGGCTTCGGGTGTTGCAAATTTAATGCTTTTGGCCATAACGGCCAAATTGACGGCACATGTCAGCTTTCCATGCGTGCCAGTCCTGCTTTCCACTCGGGGCTGAGTGGGGCAGAGGTGGCTGTGGCAGGGTCGATGGCCGCCAGCACGACGGTGGCCGCACACTTCACGTCGCCAGTTTCGGGATTCACCACACGCTGGTCGAGGGTGAAGCTGTGCTGCGAGATGCGCACGCATGCCGTGAGCACCACCACCGGCTCATTGAAGTAGGTGGGCGAGTAGAAGTTCACGTTTATGTTGACGATCACAGCGGCTATCTCGGCGTCAGTGCTCACCTTATGCCCCAAAGCCGTCTCGAAGTATTTCACTTTGGCCAGGTCCAGATACTGCATGTAGGAGGAGTTGTTGACGTGGCGGAAAATGTCGAAGTCGTTGAAGCGGGGCTGTATCTCCACCATATGGTGCCAGGGGTGTTCGGCCACCGGCACGCGGGGATTGTTGCATTCGGGTAGTTGTATAGCGTTCATATTATTCACGATTCACGATGCATGATGCACGATTTTTTTGATTCATGATTCACGATGCATGATTCACGATTTTTTTTTGATTCATGATGCACGATGCATGATGCACGATGGGGTGTTGGGGATTGTTATGTTTTTTTTTCGTCAGTGTTTCAATGGATCTGGAGGGAGGTGAGAGCGTCGGCCCCGAGGGCGGTGTTGATGGCCTGCACGATATGGGATTTCTGGAATTCGAGTTCGCTTTTCAAGGGGGCCGAATCAAGATAGACGTGCAGCACCCCTTTCGCCACATAGCGCCTGATGGTGTGACGGGTTATGGTCGGTCCCATTGTGTCGGCCCACAATGCCGCGGCGCGGTGTTCGAGCACCGATGTGCGTCCGGCCGAGGCGTCGAGCACCCGGTCGATTATCTGTCGGATGGACTGCGGTTCGGTACGTTTCATTGCATCTGCGAGAATCGGCCGGCTTCCACCTGCCACGAGCAGTGCGGATGGTTGGCGCGGTTGATGATGTTGTCGAGATGGTCGCGGTTGGTGTCGGTGATAAAAATCTGTCCGAAGGCCTCTTCGTCGGCCACGAGGCTTATGAGCCGCTCCACGCGGGTGGCGTCGAGCTTGTCGAAAATGTCGTCGAGCAGCAGCAGCGGCTTCATGTTGGCAGCGCGGCGCAGAAAATCGTACTGTGCGAGCCTCAGGGCTATGGTGTAGGTTTTGCACTGCCCCTGCGAGGCGGCGCGGCGCACCGGCATGCCGCACAGCTGCAGGTCGATGTCGTCGCGGTGCGGCCCCACGGAGGTGTGGCCAACGATTTCGTCATGCTGGCGGCTCTGGTCCAGAAGTTCCTGAAGGGAGCCGGGGTTTTCGGCCAGATGGCTGCGAAGGGCCAGCGAGGGGTTCTCGCCGTCGGCGGCGATGCCGGAGTAGATGGGGTTGAAGATTTCGGTGAGTGTTCCGGTCCACCGCAGGCGTGCAGTGGTGAGGTAGTGGGCCGAGCGGCTCATGGCCAGTTCCACGGCCATGTAGAGCGAGTGGTCCACCACGTGGTCGCGCAGCAGCTTGTTGCGCTGCTGCAGGGCGCGGTTGTAGCGGATGAGGTGATCGAGGTAAACGGCGTCGGATTGCGAGATGACAATGTCCATGAACTTGCGCCGTTCCTCGCCTGTGCCGGTGATGAGGTCCTGGTCGGCCGGCGAGATCATGACGAGTGGAAACGCCCCGATATGGGCGCTCAGGCGCTCATATTCCTTCCCTTTGCGCTTGAACGATTTGCGGCGTCCGTTCTGCAGCCCTAAGGTCAGTTCCTCCTGGGCGTTGCGCCGCAGGTAGCGTCCGCGCAGGGTGGTGAATTCGGCGCCGCGCATGGTGAGGGCCGCGTCGGGCATACCCGAGAAACTCTTGCAGAAACTCAGGTAATATATTGCGTCGAGCAGGTTGCTCTTGCCCATGCCGTTGTTTCCCAGAAAGCAGTTGATTTTCGGGGAGAATTCAAGCATGGCGTCGGCTATGTTCTTGAAGTTCGTTATTGCGAGCGATTGCAGAATCACTTTCGGAGTCAGGCGGTTTAGTTCGTGAAAATGTTTGCGGCAAGGAATGCCAGGGCATAGAGCAGCATCACCATGGCGGTTGCTCCGAGCATGGGGTTGAGCGCCGCCCCTTTGGCTTTTCTGATTCTCAGCCACAGCAACACAATGATGGTGAGGGTGATGGTGGGCACGCTCTGCCAGCCTGCGGGCATCTGCCGCCATTGCGGCATCATAAGCCCTACGGCTGCCACCCCGTCGATGAGGTAGAGCAGCAGTGTGGCTCTGGGGCCTATGATGGTGGCGAGGGTGGTTTTCCCCACGGCCTTGTCGTCGGCTATGTCGCGGTAGTTGTTGACTATAAGAATGTTCGCTCCGAGCAAGCCCGTGGAGAGGGCAGTGAACCACACGGCAGGCGTCACCGGGCCGGAAATCACATAGTACGTGAGAGTGACAGGCACGATACCGAAGAACAGGATTACCGCCACTTCGCCGAGTGCATGGCGCGAGAGCGGATAGGGACCTGCGGAGTAGGCCAGTGCTCCGAGCACAATCACAATGCCGGCGGCAAGCAGCCACCATCCGCCCCAATAGATTAAGGTGCAGCCTATGGCGGCGGCGATGCCTAAGGTGAGGATTGTGGCGGTGAGCATGGCGCGGGGCGTGATGTCGCCCTCGGTGACTCCGCGTCGCGGGCCTACGCGGCCTTTGCGGTCGAGGCCGTCGCGGAAATCGAAATATTCGTTGGCAAAGTTTGATGCTATCTGTGCGAGCAGGGCGAAGATGAGGCAGAGCGTCCACGGCAACCATCTCACCTGACCGTGGGCCACGCCCAGCGCGGCTGCCATCACAACGCCTGCGGCCGATACCGGCAGGGTGCGCAGGCGCATGGCTTCAATCCAGCATGCGGCTGCCGAACGGCGGGTTGTGGTGTTCTGAGTGGCGCTGTTCATTTCAGTCGCAGTGTGATTAGTCCTGTGGAGTCGAAGCGCGGCAGCGCCATGAGCTGCACGGGAGCCATGCGCGCGTAGGGCGATTCGGAGCAGTCGCCTATCTCGGTCACTCCGGCCTGTCTGAGCGCATCCTCCACGGCGTTCAGAGCTATGTCGGGGGTGTTGTTGTCCTTGCTGAGATGGCACAGGAAGATGTTGCGCAGCGCAGGTGTGTAGATGCGGGCCAGATATTCGGCCGTGACTTCATTGTCGAGATGCCCGTTGTCCGAGCGGATGCGGGCCTTGAGATATTCTGGATATGTTCCGGCGGCCAGCATGGGCGCATTGTAGTTGGCCTCAATCATGAGGTAGTTTGCCTTGCGCATGTAGAAGTCGGCGCGTTCGGAGATGCAGCCCAAATCCGTAGCCACCACTATGTGGTGCGCGCCGTTGGTGATGTAGTATCCTGCGTTGTCGGTGCCGTCGTGCATCACCTCGAACGCCAGCAGCGTGAAGTTGCCGATGGTGAACGGGTGCTCCTTGTAGATGGCGTGGTGATAGTCCTTGATGCGGTTTGAAATGGCATGGCGGCGAAGCAGGCCGTTGAGCGCACGCGGCGTGCAGAACACCTGCATGTGGCGGTATTTGCGCAGAAAGGCGTAGACGTAGCGCACGTGGTCGCTGTGGTCGTGTGTAAGGCCTATCCCCTTCACCGTTTTCATGTCGACGCCGTTGCGGTGCAGCTCGTCGACAACATGCACCATGTCCACTCCCGCATCGATGAGGAATCCCGATGTATCGTCGCCGAAGTAGGCGCAGTTGCCCGAACTTCCGGAGCCGAACGAGATGAATTTCAAACGGTCGATGGTGGGGAGTGCTTCAAGCGGCGAGAATGTGTCGCCGTCGTCGAACAGCATTCTTTCCCGTTTCTCCTTTTCGGCGGCGAGACGTCTTTCCGCCTCCTTCTCAATGGCAGGGTGCACAGGAAAATCGTCGGCGCTCGTGAACAGCGAGTCGTCGAAGTCGTCGAACAGCCCCGGCATCCCGGGCTGTATGGTCGGACGTTTCTTGTAGCGTGCCATTGTTTACGGTTGTTATTTTTTTTGCGTCGGACTTGTCGGACTGGTCAGACAGGTCTGAATCAGGAGAAGAGGAGGAATATGGTTGGAATCTTGTCGTAGTTATAGGTTGCTGTGGCCCATTGCGACAGCGGGCGGGTCACAATGCTCTGGCGCGAGCCGGTGAGGTCGGAGGCCACGCATAGCAGCATGCTGCCGGGGAGGCGCGTGGTGAGTTCGGCTATCAGGCGGTTGTTGCGGTAGGGGGTCTCAATGAAAATCTGTGTCTGCCGTTCGCGGGCTATGCGGCGTTCCATCTCCTTGAGGCGTGCTGTGCGTCGGGTGGCGTCGATAGGAAGGTAGCCGTTGAAGGCGAAGCTCTGCCCGTTGAACCCCGACCCCATCAGGGCCAACAGGATGCTCGACGGGCCGACGAGCGGCATCACCTTCAGCCCTTCGCGCTGAGCCACGGCTACTGCGTCGGCTCCGGGATCAGCCACTGCCGGGCATCCGGCTTCGGAAATCACCCCCATGGGGTGTCCCTGACGGAGCGGCTGCAGCATGGCCGACACCTCGCGTGCGTCGGTGTGTTCGTCCAGGACGGTAAACGTCAGCGAATCAATGTCGGTGGCCGGGTCCACTTTTTTCAGGAACCGGCGTGCCGACCGCACGTTCTCCACAATGAAGTGTCTGATGCCGCGCAACAACGCGGCGTTCTCCGCGGGGAGAACGCTACCGATGGGGGAGCTGTCGCTCAGCGGCACGGGGAACAGATAAAGTGCCGCCTCCACCTTTGTCGGGTTGATTTCCTGTTCAGTTTTCACGATAACAAAATTACTGATTTTTTTCCGCATTGGCAAATCAAATACATGTGGCGGCGCGTGGTGTGATGCACGATTCACGATGCACAATGCACGATTCACGATGGATGATTCATGGTAGGGGCGCAATTTATTGCGCACGTACAATGGGGCGGCCGCGTATGGCCGGGAAAATACGAGGCAGGGGCGCACGTGCTGTGCGCCCCTGCGGTGTGGGTTTGTGTGTGCGTCAGGCTGGATTATTTGCGGATGAGCTGCTTGCTTACCTTGTTGCCCTGACGAACGATGTAAAGGCCGGTTGTGGGTTCTGCCACGCGGATGCCCTGCATGTTGTAGTATTCTGCGGGAGCGTCGGCGTCAACAGCCTCGATGGCTACGCCCTCGATGCCGGAACTTCCGTTGCCAAAATATTTGAAGTTGAAATCCTTGAATGCCATGCGGTTGTTGGTGGTTTTGCCATCACCATCAACGGCATCATTGATTTTGTGCATTTTGATAAGGATTTTACCGTCGTCGCCTACAGTGAATTTCTGGGTGGGGCGATATTTGTTTTCATAATAGGCATCGCGTGCGGTATTGCTCCAGATCCATCCTGAGTTGTTTTCGGGATCCAGTTCTTCTACGTCTACTTTTGTTCCGTTGATTGTGAAGTTGAGGGTTCCGCAGTCGTTTACGATGAAGCCGGTGTATTCATATGTGCCTGCAGGAGCACCTTCGATTTCCTGGTAGATTACATCTTCGGTGTCGGTTGTTTCGGGCTGGTCGCATGTGAACACCCATACATTGGTCTTGTCCCAGTTGTTGCCTTCAACCCAGTAACCGCCGCCGGCTTTTGCCGATTTGGGGTTATGAATCCACGCTTCGTCAATGGTCTTGTCGTAGGGGGAAAGGTCGTGGGCCTTGATAAGGAAAGTGGCGTTCATCGGATTGGCTTCGGTTGCGTCTTTCAGTCGTTCTTTCATCTGCTCGACAGAAAGAATCTCCCAAAGCTGCTTCTCATCGGCGGCATCGGCGGCATCGTGGTTGAGGAACACATGGTCGTTCTCAGGATGCTCCCATGTAAGAGCTTCTCCATTGTTCACGATAGTATAAAAGCCGTCGTTGTTGGGCGAAGAGATGGTGAATTCAAGAGCATCAGAACCATCGACAAAGCATTCGTGGTTGTTATCGATCTTGATTTGGCCATTGCCAATGGGTGTTGTGAGCTTGAAAGTGCCGTTGCCATTCTTTTCAACGGTTACGGGCAGTCCGGATTCTTTCAGGAGTCCACGGGTTCCCCACCAGGATCCTGATGCAATTTGAAGTCCGTTGGCTTTGTTGATGATGTAGCATTCACCTGTGGGAACGTCTTGTGCGAATGCGGCGGTTGACAGCGCTGCGGCTGCCAGAAAGAGTAGAGATTTTCTCATGGATAATAAATTTGGTAAAATATTAGGTAATTAGGTAATAGACTAAACGGTAAGGAGAGCGAATATGGGCGCAACACAGCGCCGAATCCTTTATGTATTATGTTTCTTATTTGCTGATGCAAAGATAATAATTATTGCCGGAAAGACCCAACAGAAATTCCGAAATATTAACATAAATTAATTGAGCGTCTCTCTGCGCTCCTTATAGGAACTTATCAGAGTTTATCCGAATTTATCAGAGTTTATTCGGCGGATAAGTTCTGATAAGTTCTGATAAGTTCCGATAATTCTGATGAATACGGATGGTTCTGATAATTCGGATAAGGGGTGTTTTTCAGACTAACGGCAGGAGGATGGTGAAGGTGGTGCCTACACCCGGTTCGGAATGGCTGACGAAGATGCGGCCGCGGTGATACTGGCCTATGATGCGTTTGGCCAGGGTGAGGCCCAGGCCCCAGCCGCGTTTCTTGGTGGTGAAGCCGGGGTTGAACACCGCTTTCTGGTTTTTGCGCGAGATGCCTTTGCCGGTGTCGGTGACGGTGATGCAGGCGTTGCGTCCTTCGCGCGAGGTGACGATGGTGATTGAGCCGGTGCCTTCCATGGCGTCAACGGCGTTTTTGATGAGGTTTTCCATTACCCATTCGAACAGCGGTGCGCTGAGCCGCACGTTGAGCGGTTCGGGGCAGAGGGAGGTGGTGAGGGTGATGCGCGATGAAATGCGCGTGGCCATGTAGGATGCCGCATGGCCCACCACGGTGTTCACGTTGTCGGTCTCCATCTGCGGCTGTGAGCCGATTTTCGAGAAACGCGAGGCGATGGTGCTGAGGCGGTCTACATCCTTGTTCATCTCGCGCACCATCTCGGGGTCGAAATCCATCGACCGCAGCAGTTCCATCCAGGCCATGAGCGAGGAGATGGGGGTGCCGAGCTGATGGGCGGTCTCTTTCGACAGGCCCACCCACACCTTGTTCTGCTCGGCGCTGCGGGTGGAGTTCACGGCGAAGTAGACCACAAGGATGAACGCCAGCATCACAAACAGCTGGATGTAGGGGTAATAGCTAAGCCTGCGCAGCAGCTTCGAATCGTCGTAATACAGGTGTTGCAGATTGTCGGGCGTGATTATGATGTGGATCACGTTGGCGCGTTTCTGCAGGGTGCTCAGTTTGCCGCGCAGATAGCGTTCGTTCGCAGCCGAAATTACCCATGGCGTTAGCGAATCCACCGGCTCGGGGAGGTCGAAATTGCGGTGAAGCAGGATGTGGCCGTCATCGTCGGTGAGAAGTACCGGGATGGTGTGGTTTCGCTCTATGATGCTGAACAGGAAATCGATGTCGGATGAGGATGTTGCGTCGTCCGACATGCCTATGTCGGCAATCTGTTTGGTGGCATCGGCCCAGATCTGCATGCGTTCGCGTTCCTGTGTGGCGAGGTCGTTGACCAGATTGTTGCTCACATACAGGAAAAATGCCACGAGTCCGACCGACACGGCCAGAAACGCGGCCACTCCGAAGCGTCTGATTTCGTAGATGTTCATGGTTGCGGTCTGGTGACTAAAAATCCGGAATGTCGCTGACGTCGATTCCCTCCCGTTGGGCTATGAACAGCGGTACGGCATCTTCGGTGTTCGGCCCTATCACAATGTCGGCAGCCTCTTTCACCTCGGGGAGGGCATTGCCCACGGCGACGGCCGTTGTGGCCACACGCATCATGGGGAGGTCGTTGAGATTGTCGCCGAACACCATTGTCTCGTCGGCGCCGACGCGCAGGGCAAGTTTGCTGACAGCGTGAGCTTTCGACACTCCGGGGGCATAGATGTCGATCAGTCCGGTATCAGGCATGATTACGTCGGGATACCATGCGGTGGCGCAGTCGGTCACCTTCCGCAGTTCCTCCGAGGCTTGCTTTACGGCTTCAACCGGTCCGATGGCGAAGAACAGCGCCACGCAGTCGAGGCGCGCCGGCTGCTGGTCAAGGTGGAACCGTTTGAGTTGCAGATGGCGGCGTTCCTGATAGAAGCTGTTCTCGCGGCGCGACATGGCTGCGGGGTGGTAGACGTTGAGAAACGAATCGCCGCTGAGGCAATAGATGAACGGCCGCAAGGACTGACGCCCGAAAGTGTCGCGGATGCGCTCCGCATCTGCCTCCGGGATGAGCGTGCAGCTTTCGAAACGCTCGCGGGTGCGGTCCCACAGGGCGCCCCCGGTCATAACGATGGCGGGGAGGGGAAGTTCCTGACCGGAGGGGGTGGTGTAGACGCTTTGGCTGATTCCGGCAAATAGCGGCTGCACTGTGGCCGGGGTGCGAGCCGTGGCAGGCGTGACCATCACGCCCCGCCGCGCCAGTTCGTTGAGAATGGCGGCGGAGCGCCGGCTTATGCGGCTGTCCGCACCTAAAAGGGTGCCGTCGAGATCGGTGACGTAAAGCGTTTTTTTCTTTCCTGTGTCCATGTGTGGTGTCCGCCGCAGGGCCGTGCGGCTCAACAAAATTAAGGAAAATCCGCGAAATTAGCAGCGGTAAGGATAATTTTTGCGAAAAACGCTCTGCTTTCCGAACCATTGTGACGCGTATGCTATTTTATTATTAGCTATTTTATTAGTAGCTTTGTATGTACAAACTAAAAACAGATATATGACATTTGAAGAATTAGGCGTGAACGAACCGTTGAGGCGCGCCATCGAAGAACTTGGTTTCGAGGCTCCTATGCCCGTGCAGGAAAAAGTGATTCCCCATCTGCTGGGGCAGGAGGGCGATGTTGTGGCCCTCGCACAGACCGGTACGGGTAAGACCGCAGCGTTCGGTCTGCCGGTGCTGCAGCGCATTGATGTAGACCGTCATGTGCCTCAGGCACTGGTGCTCTCGCCTACACGTGAGCTGTGCCTTCAGATCGCTTCCGATCTGGCGGACTTCTCCAAATATATGCCCGGACTGAAAGTGCTCCCCGTCTATGGCGGTTCGAGCATACAGAGTCAGATCCGCTCGCTCCGCGAGGGTGTTCAGATTATAGTGGCCACTCCCGGCCGCCTCATCGACCTCATCGACCGCGGTGTGGTGAAGCTCGACGACGTGCACACCGTTATCCTCGACGAGGCCGACGAAATGCTCAACATGGGTTTCGTAGACTCCATCAACCAGATTCTTGAGCATGTTCCGCAGGAGCGCAAGATGCTCATGTTCTCGGCCACGATGCCCAAGGAGATAGCCAAGATAGCCAACCGCTTCATGCACGATCCGGTGGAATTCGTGATCGGCACGCGCAACGAGGGGGCTGCCAATGTGCGCCACATCTACTATATGGTGAACGCGCGCGACAAATATCTGGCCCTTAAACGCATTGCCGACAACTCGCCCAACATCTACGCCATAATCTTCTGCCGCACCCGCCGCGACACCCAGGAGGTGGCCGAAAATCTTATCCGTGACGGCTACAATGCCGATGCCCTGCACGGCGACCTCTCGCAGCAGCAGCGCGACATTGTGATGAAGAAATTCCGCGACCGCGTGATCTCGCTGCTCGTGGCCACCGACGTGGCCGCCCGCGGACTTGATGTCGACGACCTTACGCACGTTATAAACTACGGCCTCCCCGAGGACACCGCCGTGTACACTCACCGTTCGGGCCGTACCGGACGTGCCGGCAAAACCGGTGTGTCCATCGCCATCATCCATTCGCGCGAGAAAGGGAAGTTGCGCGAGATTGAGCGCATAATCGGAAAGACTTTCGAACGCAAGGAGGTGCCCACCCCCGACCATATCATCGAGAAGCAACTGTTCTGGCTTGCCGACCGCCTTGAACGCGTGGAGGTGAACGACGAGGAGATTGCGCGTTTCCTCCCCGGCGTGATCAAGAAACTGGGCTGGCTCTCCAACGAGGACCTTGTGAAGCGTGTGCTCTCGCTTGAGTTCAACCGTCTGCTCGAATACTACAAGGACGCACCGCAGATTGACTTTATCGACGAGAAACCCCGCAAGGAGAAGAAGCACCGCGACGACGAGCCGGCTACTAAGGAGGAGAAGGACCGCCGCACGGCATCCAAGGGGATGGAACGCATCTACATCAGTGTGGGCAAGCGCGACGGTTTCTATGCCGGCAACCTCATCGAGATGCTCAACCGCCTCGTGCCGGGCAAGCGCGTGGATGTGGGCCGTATCGACCTCATGCCTGGCTATTCGCTTTTCGATGTGAAGAAGTCCGATGCCAAGCGCGTGGTGGCCAATCTGAAAGGCGCCGACTTCATGGGCAAGCGCATACAGAGCGAGGTGGCATCGGCCGACAAGGACTATGCCAAGGTGTCCATGCGCCGCACAAAGGATAAACACGCCGACGAAGCGCCCGCGGATGCCTACGACAGTTTCGAGATGTTCAAGAAGCGTTCGCGCCGCAGCCGCCGCTGACTACTTACACCCTAACAGCACACTGAAATGAAACGGATTATATTCATGGCCATAGTGGCTGTTGTCGGAGCCTGCATGGCCTGGGGACAGTCGGAGATGAGACTTGGCACCACGGATATGGCAAATGCCGGTGGGCTGACGCCATCTGCTGCCTTCGCCGATGCGCCGGCGGCCGTCTTTCCCACCATCGACCGCATGACGCGCCTCGACATGCTCGACTATTTCAACAGCGGTTCGGACAAGCCGTCGAAAAACGCGCTTGCCGGAAATGCCCGCGTACTGTCGCTGACGGATTCGCAGATTAAGGTGGAGACCTCGGGCGCACAGACAGTGGAGATTTCGCTGCTGCCGCAGAAGGTGGATACACTGCTGGTGGTGGTCACCACTATAAAGACTCCGGTGGCCGACAGTTCGGTGGATGTGTACACCTCCCGCTGGCAACCGGTCAGAAACGAGATGTTCACTGCTCCCGGTCTGGAGCAGTGGATGCTCCCCGAGGCAAAAGATCAGAAGGAGGATCTGGAGAACCTCTATCCGTTCACTCTGGCCTCGGCCACTTTCAATCCTCAGGATGGAGTGCTCACACTCACCAACAATCTGGGTGAATATCTCCCTGAAATAGAATCGAAGGGGCGCGAAAAACTGCTCCACAGCTCCCTGAGCTACCGCTGGAACGGCAAGCGCTTCGACATGATTAAAAAATGAGATGCACCTGGCGATTTTCCTTTATTGTACGGATTGAATTTTGTACGGATTGAATTTTAATTGTAGGGTCGCGACCTGTCGCGACTGCAGTCTTGAAAATCATAATTGGCGCCAATAGGCAGTCGCGACAGGTCGCGACCCTACGATATGGGCGGTGTTATGATAATCAATGAAATAACAGCGGAATATCACAAATTCTGAATGGAAACAAAAGTGCTGTCGCTGCTTGAGCTTGCCCGTACGGTGGCTTCGCTTGTGCAGCGTCCCGAAACACAGAACGTATGGGTCACTGCGGAACTGCTCGATGTGGCGGTGCGCGGCGGCCATTGCTATATGGAGCTGCTGCAGAAGGACGAGCGCGGGGTGCAGGTGGCCAAGGCGCGTGGCGTAATCTGGGCCAACACCTTCGTGCGCATCGACCATGAATTCTATGCGGCCACGGGCCAGCGGTTCGCCACCGGCCTGAAAGTGATGCTGAGGGTGTCGGCGTCGATGCATCCCGTCTACGGATTCTCACTGGTGGTGAGCGCCGTAAATCCGGAGTACACCATGGGCGACCTCCTGCGCCGCCGCCGCGAGATTCTCGCGCGGCTCAAGGAGGAGGGGATTCTCGAGCTTAACCGTGAACTGAAATGGTCTGTGGTGCCGCAGCGCATAGCCGTGATTTCGGCTCCGGGAGCCGCCGGCTACGGCGACTTCATGAATCAGCTTTATCACAACCCCTCGCATCTGCGCTTCCGCACCCGGCTCTATCCGGCTGTGATGCAGGGAGCGTCGGCTCCGCGGTCCATAATTTCGGCTCTGGAGCAGGTGGCGGCCGACAGCCATCTGTGGGACGGTGTGGTGATTATCCGAGGGGGTGGCGCCACCTCCGACCTTCAGGCTTACGAGGATTACGAGCTTGCCGCCAACGTGGCACAGTTCCCGCTGCCGGTGGCCATCGGTATCGGCCATGAGCGCGACGTAACCGTGCTCGACTGGGTGGCCAATCTGCGTTTCAAGACCCCCACGGCCGTGGCCGAGTGGCTCGTGTCGAACGGCGAGAATGCCCTGGCATTCCTTTCGCAGGTGGGCAACCGCATTCTGCAGTTTGCCACACAGCGCATTTCGGGCAACCGCGAGCAGCTTGCGCAGGCCGAAAGCCTGCTTCCGCTCGCTGCCGCAGGTGCGGTGGAGAAGGCGCGCGGACGCATGCGCAATGCAGCGGCACAGCTTGCCGGACTCAGCGGACGCCGCATTGCCCCGCAGTTCACGCGTCTCGACATGACGCTGCATGCCATCACGGAGGCTTCACGCAACCAGCTGCAGAAGCGTGCGGCCCGGCTCGATGCTTTGCAGACGCTGCTTGATGCGCTTTCACCCATGGCTACGCTCAGGCGCGGCTACTCCATAACCCGTGTCGGAGGCCATGCCGTCACATCGGTTGCCGAACTGCCCCCCGGCACCACCATAGAAACCCAGCTTGCCGACGGCACCGTCACCTCCACCGTAAATTAGAAAATAGGAATCAACAATTACCAATCGTGCATCATGCATCGTGAATCGTGCATCAACCATCGTGCATCGTGCATCATGCATCGTGAATCAAAAAAGTTATGACACCGGTAAAAGAACTTACATACACCCAGGCTATTACAGAACTTGAAGGAATCCTGCGCCACATGCAGAGCGACGAGTGCGACATCGACCGCCTTGCGGCGCTCACACGCCGTGCCACCGAACTGATCGGCGAATGCCGTTCGCGTCTTGTGGCAACCGACGAGGAGCTCAAAGCCATCCTCGAAAATCTCGACAAATAACCGGCCAACCGGTTTCACCAGTTGTTGCGACGGCGGGCCTGCTCGTCGCGTGCCTTGTCCTGCTCCCGCATCCGTTCGATGTGGCGGAGAGCCTGGGCGTGGGTGTCGAACACGTCGTTGTACACGGCCCATTTGCCGTTGGGCAGCTGGCGTGCCGTGTAGTCGCGGTTCTGCAGCCGCTTGAATAGGAATGCCAGACCGATGCCGGCTGCCGGGCATGTCATTACGATTGCTGCCACTATTTTGCCTCCGGTAAAGGCGGCGAACGATAGTGTCACCATGAACCCGATTACACCCACGATTAGCAGCAGTGTGTCCTTCACGGCAGAAGAGCCACCTTTTGCGCCATTCATGAGCAGCGGGATGGCGTAAATTACAACCAATCCTATCCACTGATTGCCTGCAATCATGTAGCCGATTGCCATAGCGAAATATTGGAACACGGCGGCAAGAAGCACAGGCCATATCCTCACACCTGTCTTGGAAAATGTCCACACCAGAATCACGTAGCTGAATTCCAGCACAAGATAGAGCGCAACGGGAATGAAGCCCAGTATCGCCTTGTTCAGCCCCATGTTTTCAGGCAGACACCACCACACGGCATCGTTGCCAAGCATCAGTGTCTGGTAAATCTGCAACCCCACAGCCAGGACGAACGGAACGGCCGATTTGGCTACGGTGCTCCGCAGGATAAGTACCACGGCAAAGAGCATCAGAATCAGCTCAAGCACCGGTAGAACCGGGCCATGAAGGAAGTTCCACATGGCCGAAGCGGGGTCGAGCCGGGTGAACGCCAGATTGTCGTGAATGAGACGTTCCAAAGAATTGAGACCTCCATTTGTGGCAAGCGTGTCGGCGCTCTCCGGCGTTGCAAAGGCAAATATCGGTATTAGAATCAGAACCAGACAGGTGAGAAATGTTTTCATAATGATGTGGTGGAAAGAGGGGTGAATTAAATGATTTGAACGGGGGATATGTCAGGTGGAGAGAACTATGGCGCGGACGTCGGAGAAATCGGCGTGGCGCAACGCTTCGGGTGAAATCAGGAAGTCGAGCACCCCGAAATCCATGAAGTTGAGGTTGAAATCCATTCCGGCGAATGAATCGATTTGCAGGAGTATCTGCCAGTCCTCGTAAGGGTGATCCCACGATTCCCACTCGCGGTGGTCGGGACGGGCAAAAAGAGCTTGGTCGTCATCGGCCAGCGGGTCGTGCTCGCGTGTGAATGAAATTTCCAGTGCATCGGGCGACATGGGTTGATCTTCGTCATCCACAAGCACTACCTCGCGCAGCCCGGAGCAATCCTTCACGTAAATCACTTTCACCGCATCGGGTGCGCTTATCGCACCGCCAATGCAGTCGGTGTCGGCGAACTGGCCGAGATAGTGGTCGATTTTTGCGAAAAACAGGAGCAGCCCCGTCGGAGGAAGCGGATTGGCCCCGTCGCCGCAAAACGCTTTCAGCTCGGCAAGGTTTATCTGGCAGACGAATACATAGGGATATTCGTCGCCTGCGTCGTCGATGTACTGCGGGTAATCCATCCCCTTAGGCAGTGCCGGACTGCCCCAGAAGCGGGAAGCCTCCACGGCAAGTTCGCCGAAAGGTTTTGACAGTCTGAGATATATCGGTTTCATGGTCCTTTAGTCCTCCTCCTGACAGTTTTCGGGTTCCCAAATCATGTCCATTATCTCGCTGGCGTCCTGATTGCCGTTCTCCACGGCCGTCATAACCAGGTCGAAGTAGTAGGTCATGTCAAGCATGAATTTTTCGGGGTCGTTTGAAATGGCGGCGAACCTCAGCCATGCCCACCCCTCCTCGTTGTCGGGTGCGAGTGCGCCTTTGTTTATGCCTTCCCACAGGACGCCCTCAAACATGCTCTCGCGCACAATTTCGAACGAGTACCAGTTGTTGCAGGCCATCAGGAGTGCCTTCAGGGGATACAGGCCGGTGACGCCTTTCTCAATGAGGCGGTCGATGTTGTCCATCACCGCCTGCTCGCTGTCGGTAGTTTCGTTGCATACCGACCCTTCGAACGTTTCATGTACTTTGCCTATCTCCATTATTTCCTTCAGAATCAGGCGGTAAAGGCACCGCATGCCGTTGTCTGCTGCCATATTGGTTATGTTTTAATACTTTGAATATCAGATTAGTCGAACATCACGCCGGGATTCATCAGCGCCGGTGATTTCCATCGTATGCCGCGACGTGCGAGGGCGGCGCTCTTTGCGCTCCAATATCCGAAACAGTATCCCATGCCTCGGGGCACATCTTTTAACTCTTCGGCAATTTCGCTTTCAACATCGGCTATAACTGCCTCATACCCGGCCGTGCGCTCCACCGGGTCGAACTTCAGATGCCGGTTGTAGCGTTTGCAGAATTCCGCCATAGGCAGCTTCGGGTCGATATAGTCGCGGAGCATTTTCAGTTCGCCGAGGTTGTCGCTGTTATCGGGGTCAAGCCTGGCAATCTCCTCGCGCACGGAGATGCAGAAACGCGCCGACTGGGTCTCGTCCATCTGGTCGAGCATCTGGCAGAGCAGGTTGGCCTTTTCGCCGGGCGATTCGTATTCTCCCGGGAGTGTGTCGGGCATAGACAGCATCAGTGCGAAAGCCTCAGCGCCGAGACGGATGTTTTTCCACAGGTCGCCGAAGGTGTCGTGATTCTGCACCATTGCAGTGAATATCGCTGCAATCCGGTATGTTTTTTCGTTCATGGTCAGGTGAATTTTAGGGTTATTACTGTGACATTGTCGGGAGCTCCTGCGCTCAGGGAAGCATCGACGAGTGCCAGAGCCGACTGGACATGGGTCTGCATCTCAGCCTCCGTCACATAGTCCGACAGGCCGTCCGAGCAGATGATGTACTGGTCTCCCTCCACAATCTTTGCAGGTGTTATGTCGATGAATGCTTCCGGAATGCCGAGGCAGTTGTACATGAGGTTGGCCGGAGCAGACGGGTCGTTGAGCCGGTTGCGTTCGGAGTGGTCGCGCGTGAGCTGGCGGAAGTTGTCGTAGCGCAGACGGTAGGTGCGTGAGTCGCCGCAGTTGAGTATGTATGCCTGGTCGAAATAGAGTAGCAGGCCGGTGAGTGTTGTGGCCATGCCGTTTCCGTGGCTTTCGGCCATGATGGCGTCGTTGGCGGTCTGAGTCCACCGCTTAAGTAGCATGATTATCTCGTTCGGTTCCAGACCGGCGGGGAGCGCCTCGACGAAAGTGTCGAACAGACTGCAGGCAAGTTCCGAGGCTTTTTCGCCCCCTTCGCGTCCGCCGAGGCCGTCGCATACAACGGCGCCGAACTCCATCCCGTCTTCGGGAATGTCGAATTCGAAGGCGTCGCTGTCGTCGCGCACGGTCTGTCCTCCGGCGTATGCCATATCCTCGTTCTGTGTGCGGACAAGGCCGGCGTGGCTCACTATTTCAAATCTCAGTCTCATTCCGCAATAAAGTCATAATAGTTGGCCAGCCGCACGGTGTCGCCTGTGCGGAAGGGGAGAGGATTATAGCACCACTGGCCGTTGACGGCCGAACCGTTTCGCGAACCGAGATCGGAGAGAATCCAATGGTCGGCCTCCTGCCACACCTGGGCATGCCGGGCGGAGATGTACTCCAATCGGCCGAGGTCACGCTGATAGGGGCCTTCGAGGCGTCCGAGCACAGCTCCGTTCTGCAGGTTAAGCGTAATCCTTTCGGCACGGCACACCAACCGCGTGGGGCATTGTGCGCGCGGTGGTTCCTGAACTGTTTGCCCGGCATCCTGAGGCGAGTTGCCCGATGTCAGGGCGTCGGCGGCCACGAGCTTCTTGCCGCAGAGGCCACAACGCTTCCCTTCCCCTTTGCCGGGGACACGGCAGTCGGGGCAGAGGTATATTTTAGCGCCGCACTGGTCGCAGAACAGGCTGTCGTCCTCAATGTCGGCCTTGCATTCAAAGCATTTCATGTCAGGTCATGTCTTCAAAGGTGAATATATAGAGGTCGTCGCGGGTATAATTGCCCTGCCGGCGCAGGCGTGCGCCCTGATTGATGCGCACCTGGTCGAAATACTTCACGGCCTCGGCGGCATTGCCGAAACTGGCGGTCTTGTGGCGAACGAGCTTGTCGAAATAACGGTGCATCTCCTCGCGGGCGTCGTCGTCCATCCTCATGCCGCGTTTCCTGCAGAGGTTCTCGAAAATCACGGCCAGTTCGTCGGCGGTGTAATCCTCGAAGTAGATTTTTTTCCTGAAGCGGCGGTCAAGTCCGGTGTTGGTGTCGGACCACGCTTTCATCTCGCGCGGATAGCCGGCGGCGATGGCCACCATCTTCCCCTCGTAATCGTTGAGAAGGGTGAGCAGTTCGGGCGCGGCGTCCTTTTCGCCGTAATGGCCGTCGTGCAAGCCATAGGCCTCGTCGATAAAGAACACGCCGCCGAGGCCGCGTTTCACCATCTTGCGGGTCTGCGCGGCGGTCTGCCCCACAAATCCGCTGATGAGGTCGGCGGGTTTCACTTCAAGCAGCTTGTTGGTGGGGAGGAGCCCGAGTGAGTGGAATATGTTGCCCATGATGCGCGCCACGGTGGTTTTGCCCGTGCCCGGATTGCCCAGGAACTGGTAGTGGCACATGGGCACGTTCGGCTGCCGCTCCTCCAGGCGGGCGCGTTCCTGCTCGGCAAATATGGAGTCGGCGAGGTTGCGTATCTCCTCTTTCACGCTTTTCAGTCCCACAAGCCGGTCAAGTTCGCGGAAGCATTCCTCCAGATCCACCTTTTTCGCTTCCTCGTAGGGGATGTCCTCGGCCTTTATGCGCATCATCTCTTCGGTGGGGATGTTGTAGATGTCGAATTCGCGCTGCAGGCGGTCGCCCTGACGTTTCATGGTTGTCTTGAACAGTCCGATCACGCTCCTCGCGTTTCCGAAATTCTCGTCTTTCGCGGCAACCATCTCGCAGATGGCCTTGCGCAGACGGTCCTCCGCCTCGGTGTCGAGGTGCATGTTCTGCCTGCGTGCCTGAAGCATATAGATCTCCTCAAGCTCGGTGGCTGAATAGTCCTCGATGTGGATGCGGTCGGAGAAGCGGCTTGCAAGCCCCGGATTTGCATTGGCTATGAATTCGTCGATTAGGTTCTTGTAGCCGGCTATTACGGTTATGAACTTGCCGGCGTCGCCCACCATGCGTGTCATAAGGCTCTCGATGGCCGCCGTGCCGTCCTGACTCTTGTCGCAGGGATTGTCCATGGGAATGAGGCTGTAAGCCTCGTCGATGAACAGGATGCCGCCCAATGCCTCGTCCACGGCCTTGTCCATATTGCCGGCGGCTGAATTGGCCATGCTGTCGAGCAGGTGTTTCTTTTCCCGCACCACCACCTTGTCGGTGGGGAGGATGCCTGCTGCCTTGAACACGCGCCCCAGGCGTTTGGCCACTTCGGTTTTGCCGGTGCCGGGATTTCCGGTGATGGCTATGTGGATGCCGTCGTTCTCCGGACTGATCAGTCCGCGCTCCACCCTCTGCCGCTGGATTATGGCCTTGCCGACGATGGAGCGTATGGTGGCTTTAAGATTGCCAAGCCCCACCATGTCGTCGAGCGAGGCGAGCACCTCCTCCACGGTGGTCTGTTTCTTTCCTTCGTCGCCCGTAATATCGTCCGGGATGATGAACGGGGGTGAGGATGGATGGTCGGCCAGACGGGCCTTGACCCTGGCGATGGCGGCCGAATAAGCGTTGCGCACCTCGCGGGCATTGCCGAATCCCTTCTGACGCATGTTGTACATGTTCTGAAAGTAGGCTTTGAGTTTTTCGTCGGCTTCGGGCGAGAGCATGAAGCCTTCGCCGCCGTTGGCCACCATGCGGCGGAAAATCTCGGCGAGTTCGTCGGGGGTGTAGTCGCGGAAATTGATGGTCTGGTTGAAGCGGGACTTGAATCCGTCGTTCAGCTTCATCAATGCTTCCATGTCGCGCTCATATCCGGCTAAGATCACCACGATTTTGCCACGGTAGTTTTCGGTGTAGCGTATCAGCGAATCCACTGCATCCTTTCCATGCTCGTTGTTGGTGAACTGATAGGCTTCGTCGATGAAGAGCACGCCGCCCATGGCCTGATTGAAGAATTTCTCCACCAGTTTGGGAGAGTCGGCCACATACTGCGATATCATCTGGTCGGCACCAACCTCCTTCAGATGCCCAACGGGGAGAACGCCCAGAGCGTTCAGAGCCTCGGCAAAGAGCCGTGCCATGGTGGTTTTGCCCGTGCCGGGATTGCCGATGAAACGGAAGTGGTCGTTGAGCCTGGGTTCGCGGCCGTTGGCCACGTCGGTCTGTATCACCTTGGCTATGCCGCGTATGCGCTCCTTGATTTCGCGCACGCCTACATATTTGTCGAACTCGGCCATTACCTCGTCGAGGGTCTTGCGGCGGAACTCCTTGCCATGTACGCAGTCGGGGCCTATCACCGGCGAATCCCCGGGGAGGTCGAGGGCGGCGTTGCTGATGGCCTGTGCGCGTAGCCGCGCTATGTGGCCGTTAACGCCGGGAGCCTCGTCGGGGTGACGGAGGTCATTGATGAAGATGCGTTCCAGCTTGGCCCGGGCTTCGTCCGAGAGGGTGCGGCGTTCCTTGGCGAGGATGTCGTCAACTATCTTCAGCAGACCGACAACGGTGATGTCGGTTGTGGCAAGGTGGTAGCTGACGGCGTTCTTGGAAACGGGATTGTTGTCGAAAAACGCTTTCAGCGCGTCGTCGCCGGTTATGGCCACTACGGGCATCCCTTCCGCACCGCTCCATTCGCCGATGTAGTTGATGATGCTGTCGAGCTCTACAATGTCGGTGGCTTTCGTGGCGGGGCACAGGCGTTGTGCCTCATCTATGATAATCATGTTCGGACCGGGCTTTATTTCGCCTTTCTGCAGGCTCTCTATCCAGCCGCGGTATTCCACCGGTTTTATCACGTTGGGTTCAGGGTCGCGGAGAATGCCGGCGCTGACCAGGGCGCGGGCAATGGCGCGTGCCACAGTCTTTTTCCCCGTGCCGGAATTGCCGGTGATTACGAAACTGAGGGGTAGGCGGCTCCCTTTCACACCGTTCTTGCGGCACCATTCAGCTTTTTTCCGCGCTTTGGCAACTATGTCGGTTAGTCTGTCCACAAGTTCCGTTTTGTCGTATAGCCCTGCGAACATGCCGCTTTTCGCCGCTGCCTGAGGGGCTGAGGCGTTTTGTGCCGGCATGGCTGTTCCGCACCATTTGCAGAACCGTGCCTCCGGTCTGTTCGGTTTTCCACATTTATCGCAGTTCATAGGTCATTTCTTGTTTTTTTTGTAGAGTACGCGGCGCGTGTTGCCTTTGGAATTCACGTATGTGCCTTCAAGAGTCGTGCTCTCGTCTGAATAGACATTCTCTTTCAGGGTCAGTGTTATCTTGTCGTTGGTGTCAAGATAGAGTTTCAAAGGAGCCTCGCCTTTCTCTTTTGCCACCATGGTCTGGTTGGTTTGGCCGGCCTGATAGTCGATTGTCATGTCGGCCTGCATGAATCCGTCGGCGTTTTCGTAAAGTTTGATTATGCTCGGAGTGCCCTGCACATTGCCGGTGTATGTTCCTGTTATTTCCTGCTCTTCAGGTTTTAGTGACAAGTCAAGCCTGTCGGAGCCTACATGGCATATGGCAACACCTCCCATAGTGATAATAAGCATTACAATCGTACTTCTGATAAGGCTTGGAAGCATCTTTTTTGCCTTCTCGGTGTTCTGGTCTATCTCATCTTCAAGGCTGCCCGACTTGACATGCGGCAGGAGCTTGTCAAGGGTATCGAATGCCGCACCGGCACGGAAGCGCAGGATGGTTTCTTCCCATGAAAGTGAGCTGCCTGAGTCAAGTGTGTGCCTGAGGTTGAAAAAGATTTTGCTCCCGAAATAGATTACTCCGCCGAGCAGAATGGCAATGATTACCCATGGCATTGCCGGGGATAAAAATCTGAAAATAAGGTCGATTATCCAGTATGCCGCGAAACCGCCGATGGCCATACCGAAAATGCCGCCTTCAACACAGATGAGAGCGCAGATTATGCCTATTATGATAGCGAGACCGTGCCCGAGGCCTTTGGATAGTGCTATTATTGTGTCGCTGCCGCTGGTAGCCGCAAGATAGCCCATCAGTGAGCATACGCACAGCATTGGAATGAAACAGAACACTGCGGCAAACGCCCTGAGCAGCCGCACCGTACGCCATGCCTTCCGGTTGCGCCCAATGACCTCCTCCACATCTGTGTCGGGGGCATCGGCGATATAATCGCACTGCGGGAGGTGTTTGCGGATGAACTGATAGTATTCAAGGGTGCGCGTTGTGTATGATTTGGCGGAATAGTCGGCATGCGGGTTCTCCTGAAATTTCAGGGTGAGCCAATTGGCCAGGAAGGTCTGCTCGCGGTCGCTGAAACCGGAAAGGTCGGCGTTGGCCACGTCGTCGGGTGTGGTGAACGTGATTCCTTCGATGGTGACGGGTATGCTTCCGCCGTTCCATCCCGCAAGAATTTTCAGCTCGGCAATGGCGATATTGTAGGGACCGGTGCGTTTCTGCGCGTCGGTGCTTTTGGTGTCCATGCAGTAGGTCACCCAGTCGCATTGTGTGTCGAAGCCTCCGCGCACATAAAGATAGGCATGAAGCTTTGAGCCGTCGAACACCTTCCAGTCAATTATGTCCCAGAACTCTTTCCCTTCGGCCTCCTTGCAGATCTCGGCGGCGAGAACCCGTGCAATCTGTTCGGGATTCGACATGTCGGAGGTGGCGAGGGGATCGCCGTCAAAACCGATGTCGGGCAGCAGGCAGAAGTGCATCAGGGTATTGGTGAAAACATCCTCGATGTTTTTCGCTTCGTCCATGAGTTTTAGGCCGTGACCCACGAGCGCCGCGTCGCAGTGCCGCGCCCATGCAATGAAATCCGGGTCGTTCTGATAGCCGTTGTCCCAGATTTCGGACGAATAGAACGCCTTCCGGTATTCGTCGAGAGAGGTGACAGGCACGAAACTTTTCTTACCGTCCTTCACCACCGGCACGGGATATGGTAGCGAGGGGTCGAGCAGGAAGGCAATCTCACGGATGTAAGTCGCCTTTTGCAGATGTGATTTACGCTGATACTTTTTTACGTCGGCACCCAGACCCACGGCGTTGCAGAATACCCACAGCGCATGGTCCGTCGTGCCGAGGGCATTGCCATAGCTGTTGCAATGGGTGTAAAGTTCGGCTGCAAGTTCCTTTTGCGAGCGGATAGGGTTCCCTTTGATGCCGGTGAACGGCATCGAGGGGTCGAGTTCCATACATGCTGCGTAAAGCCCGGTGTCGCGGTCGGCGGGATGGCGCATTTCTGTTATGTCGCGCATCTGCATGGCCACTTCCGGACGGTCCACATCCTCCAGCCACTCGGCGATGCGGTCGGCATAGAGATATTTCTTGGCCAGTTCGCGGTTCTGCCACATGATGCGGGCCAGTTCGGCGTTGTTGTGGGCTATGAGATTCTTTTCGCCACTGAACACTATCCGGTAGTCCTTCAGTGAATTATGGTCTGCAGAATCCTTAAAGATAACCTCCCCCTTCGCCCAGCGTTTCACCTCGTCGAAACCGGCACGCTTGTCTGGATTGTTGCGTGTGAGTGCTTTGATAAGCGAAAGCATATGCTCGCTCATCTCCTTGCGTGAGGGGTAGGGGAGTTCTTCGTCGAGTTTCTGACGCACGAGCTTGTCCTCGTCGGCAATCAACAGTCCCTCGCCTTTCCACAATGCCAGGAGCGACATCCCCATTGAGAAGAAATCGGCCTTGGGGTCAACGTAGGTGAGTTGGCCCGGAATGTTGATGTAAAGCTCAGGGGCAGTGTAGAGCTTTGTGCGGCCGTCGTCGGCCACAGCGCGTCCGTTTTTGTCGAGCATTCGGGCAAATCCCCAGTCGGTGAGAACGAAACGCTTTTGCGAACTGTCGGAGAACAGGAAGTTGGCCGGCTTGACATCGCGGTGCACCACGCCGTTGCGGTGCAGAAAATCCACTGCGGCCGTCATCCGCAGGGCAATCTCCTTCAGCTCGTCCTCATTCCCGTGCAGTTGCATATGGGCGAGTGAACCGCCGGTGCAGAGCTGCATCACCTCGTAGTCGAAATCGGCGTTCTGCACATCGTCATGCCAGATGCCGTGGGCGTAGACGTCTACCAGCAATCCGCTGCCGCGCAGCTGCATGAGTTTGTCAAGAATGGTGTGGTCGGGGTGAATGCCGTGGCGGTAGAGCTTCAGGGCGAAATGCTTTCCGTTGGCCTCTATCTCGAAAATTTTGGCCTGACCGGATTCGCTCGAAATGAGGCGCACGGTGCGGTAGGACACGCTGCCGAGGATGTAAAAACTGTATTCGGGCGTTTCGACAGAGCTTCGTGCCGCTTGCTTTCCGGAGGGCGCTCCGGTATCGCTCCGCTGAGGAGGGGCGTCGCCCCATGCCGCACGGCCTCCTGGAGCGGAGGTGTCGCTCTTTTGAGGCGCATCGCCCCAGCGCGGCCGCTGTGCGGTCGACGTGTCGCTTTTCTGCGGGGTGCCTCCCCAATTTTGATTAACGCCCATATTATACCGAAGTCAGTGAGGTTGTAAGCCAATCAGGCCGATGTCAGTCAATGAGATAAGTGCCGGTCAACGCTTCCACTTCCTTGAAAATCCATGTTCCGCCGAGTTGCGGCTCCATGCATTCGGAAGGCTGCCGGTGGGTGCATCCGCAGTAGTTGCACACCCATCCCTGCACTTCCATGCGGAGCTGTACGGAAGTGATTTTGCGTGCGCTGAAAAAGTTGCGTTTCTCCTCGGGTGTGGCTGCGCTCGGAGGCATCATGGCATCCATCTGCTGCTGCAGTTCCGCGGCTTTGGCCTTGTAGGCCGCCACGGCGTCCTGCAGTTTGGAAAGTGAGAATTGTTCACGAAGGGTTGCGGCTGCGGGTTCTGCCGCAGACGCAGGAGCGGGATTCACAGGGGGTGCCGGAATGGGGTTTACTGTGGGTGCCGGAGCATCGGTGAACAGTTCGGCATAAGCGGCAAGCACCCGGCGGTTGGAGTCGGAAAGCGTGCACGATTCGTCGGGGCCTGTGGCTGTGGCGCCGGGCTGCCCGGTGGCTTTCATGGCTTTGCGGCCCTCTTCGATGACAGCCTCCAGTTCGGCCATCTCGCGGGCAAGCTGCTCGGCGCGGCGGAAATGTGGGTCGGCCTTGGCCTCGGCCACAGCCTCCTGAGCCTGCTCGTTGAGCGGATAGTTGCAGTTGCTGCAGAAGCTGCGGTGGCTCACGGTGCCGCATCGCGGACATGTGATCCCCTCCACGGCGTTGCCGCACTCCGTGCAGAAGGTCACGCCAGGGTCGAGCGGCTCGCCGCAGAAGGTGCAGCGGCCGCCGTAAAGCTTCCTGATGTCGGCCTGCCGGTAGGGGCTGAAGGTGGTGGACCGGTGCTTTTCCCGGTCGAGATGAAGTGTCTGTTCTTTATGCTGATGCATTCTTATTATTTGCTAATGATACCTTCCGGTTTGATTGGGTGACTTATTCGAGCCGGATGTCGATGCTGCAATAGGCGTAGGAAAGTCCTATTTCCGGTATGGTGTAAACCCCGTAGGGCGCAACATTATAGTGCTTTGGTTTATATTCTGTGTCGAGGGTGAGTTCGGTGCCGTTGCGGATCACGGCGATGCGTTTCACGTAGGGCTGGTAGTGTGACGGAAGCCAGCCGTTGATCACCACCGGCTCGCCCTCCGGAAAATTCTCCACGGGGATTCTTATTACTTTACCGCTCACGCTTCCCAAAGCGTTGGTTTCTATTGAGATGATTACTTCCATGGTGCCTTGTCAGTCGCTTATTTTGAACAGTTACTTAATCCGGCAGGCCAAGCTCTACCTGCAGGTTTGTTTTCTTTATGTTCATTTAAATTATTATTGTCAAGTTCCTGGCTGATTTATAAAACCTATCTAATAATTTTTCCAGTGCCACCCTTTATGAAAGGCGCTTCATTGATCTTTCTACTGCGTTCAAAGAAATCAGCCTTCTTCTTTCGTTCTGCGGCTTCCTGCTCATCTTTAGCCTTCTGTTCTTCGTAAGATAGTTCTCTTTTGGCGGGGGCACTTCCGGGCATGAAGAGAAGCAGCAACAGAGCCCATGGCACCACGGTTATGACCATTTGCACGAAGAGGTTCCAGAGTGCCATTATTAAGCCGAATGCGGCAATCAGGAATCCTACAAGATACACTAAGCCGAACACCGTGAGCCACATCCCTTTGAAGAATCCGAACATCTTGATGTTCATGATGATTGTGGTGAGCGAGCCGATGCCGACAATGGCAAGGAACAAGCAAGTGCCCACAACTTCCTGCATGGGTTTGCCCATGTGGAACAGTGCGCAGATAAGCAGCACGATGGCTATGACCGGGAGCGACACAACAAGGGAGATGCCCATGGGGATCACGCCGCTTGCAGAGGCGTATTCACCGTCCTTCCCGACCATCAGTTTGCAGTAGAGGGGATAGCTGGCAAACTGACCTAAAAGCACGAGCGTGAAGGGGAGCAGCCTCAGGGTCGAGCCCCAGAAACCGTATCTGTCATTATCGCACCACCAGAACATGTCGGTACCCAGAGCAAGCCATGCGTCGATTTCCAGATAGCATGCGGCCGCTATCATTACCGGCATGAGCAGAATGGCCAGAAAACGGAAGAACTTAATTCCCATTCCGGCCACCCCAAGCAGCAGCGAGCCCACAACAAGCAGGATTATGTAATAGTAGGGGGTGAGGGAGGTGTAAAACTTCCCCTTGGGTGTGCGCCATGAGTTCTCCAGTGTGTTCCACGGGTCTTCGGCGCCGTCCTCTTCGATGAAGCAGAGATTATGTGCGCGGACCGCGTAGGTCTTGCCGTCGATGCGGATGGCCGCATGGTTCGGGAACTCCTCAATCTGCCGGACGTTGCGGAGGGTGTCGCCGTTGGCTATTTTGAACAGATGCGCACCAACGACCTCCTTCCCCTTGACAGTGGAGAGTTCGCTCACCTGAAGCGAATCGCCCATGCGGGTGTCAACAACATAGGTCAGGGCGTAGGCCTGTCCGGTAAAAAACAGAATGAGTGCGGTAATGATTGTCCTTAAAATTGCTTGCATTTAGATTTAAGTGAGGTGTGATAATTGAGTGGAATATCGAATTTTACAAATATATGATAAATAATCGGATTCCACAACCCCGGGCAATCAAAACGCAATTTATTCAGTGATATGGCGGTAGATGGCTTCGGAGATGCGGGCTATCACCTTTTCGGCGTCCTCCTGCGGGCCCGCATAGTCTTTGACAAACACAGCCACCGAGTAGCTGCGGCCGTCGGGCAGCGTGACGCGGCCGCCATCGTTTACGGCAACCACCTCGCCGCGTTCGTTCACATAACCAGAGCCGGTGCGGTGGGCGAATTTCACGCCCTCTTTGCCGGGCAGTCCTCCCTGAATGCGTGCTGTGCCGGTGTTGCAGCGGCTCATGGCATCCTTTATGAAATCCTGCATCGGGGTGGGGGCGAGGCTGTCGGTGAACAGGCGGTCGACGAGTTCAGCATAAGCGAGCGGCGACGTGCGGTTGGCGTAGGCGAGGTCGTGTTCGCGTTGCATCTGTGCCTCGGTGTAGGAGATGTTGAATGCGCCGTCGGAAGTGATGCTGCGGATGATGCTGTCGGTCTGCGGCGCGGTGGCTACCAGAGAGAAGAGCAGATTGCTTGCATTGTTATCGCTGTGTACCAGCAGGTAATCCATAAGTCCACGCGCCGAGATGCGCACGGTGTCGGCAGTGTAGTCCTTCAGCATGGGGCTCCAGGTGTCGGTGTGGAGCGCGGAGCGCGGGATGTTGAACACCGTGTCGATTGTCTGCCCGCGTTCACCCAAAGTGCGGCATACGGATATGGCCTCCTGCAGTTTGAACATGCTCATCATCGGATAGTCAGCCGAGTTGTTGACTGTTACGGTGTCTGTGCCGTCGAGAATCACGGCGACTCCCACCTGTGCCGGCACTCCGGCAAGCAGCGAGTCAATCTCATTGGTGAGCGCTTTACGGTCAAGAACGGCAGAGTCGCAGACTGCGGAGGAATGCCGGCATGATGTGGCGGCCAAAAACAGCGCCGCAGCAGCGGCGCCTGCTGCAATGTAACGTAAGAGGTGCATAGAAATTTGTGATAATGTGGTGTGCTATCGGTCTGTCGGATGTCAGGCGGGGCGGTAGATGAGGAGGATGCGGTGGCAGGGGTTGAAGAGGGTGCGGGCGGTGTGCTGTAGCGAGAGGGGGGTGATGGCCAGATAGGGGCTCATGAAATCGTCGGGGTTTTCGTGGTGCATTTCGCTCATTGCGAGGGTCTGGGCCACGGTGAGGTAGTTGAGCATGCCGAATGTGCGGCTTGATTCGAGGCGGTTGATGCAGAGCTGCAGTGTGTGCGCGTCCACCGGCTCGGAGGCAAGCTTCTGGAGTTGTGCGTCGATGGCGCGGAGGGCCTGCTCCTCGGCCTCCCGGCCGTTTTCGCGCAGGTTGGCGTTGATCAGGAACAGCCCCGGTTCTTCGGCGCCCTGTATGGCGGCGTCGATATCGGTAAACATGTCGGTGCCCATGAGCAGTTCGCGATAGAAGCGGCTTGCTTGCCCGTTGGCAAGCACGTCGCTTATGATGTCGGCCTCGAAGTATGCCTGCTTCCCGTATGGCGCCATGGGGTAGGCGATGGTGAGCACCGTCTGCGGCACGTTGCCGGTGAGCACCCCGCTGCGCGGTGCATCGGGAAGAGGCTCTGCGGGGATGTTGCGCAGCGCAATGGGGCGTGCCGGGATGTCGGCGTACCATTTCTCGACAAGTGAGCGCACGGTCTGTGCGTCCACATTGCCGCAGATGGCCAGCACGGCGTTGTTGGGGGCGTAATGAGAGTAGAACCAACGGCGTTCGTCGTCGGGCGTAACCTGCTCGATGTGGCTGAATTCCTTCCCTATCACCGGGTAACGGTAGGGGTGCACGGTGTAGGCCAGGCGGCGCAGGGCATGGTCGCTGTCGCCGTACGGCTGGTTGAGGCACACCTGCTTGAACTCCTCGATGACCACGCTTTTCTGTACCTGCAGGCCCTTTTCGCTGAACGCCAGTCCGCGCATGCGGTCGCTTTCAAGCCACAGGGCTGTCTCGATGTTCACAGCCGGGAGAACGTCGTAGAAGTTTGTATAGTCGTTCGAGGTCCAGGCGTTCGACATGCCTCCGGCTGCGGAGAGCGGCGCGTCGAAATCGGGCACGTCGGGTGTGCCGCTGAACATGAGGTGTTCGAACAGATGGGCCATGCCGGTGAGGTGGGCCGACTCGTCGCGAGCCCCCACATCGTAAAGTGTATTGACGGCCACCATGGCAGTGGTGGTGTCGTGCACATGGACCACTCTAAGTCCGTTGGCCAGTGTGAAGCGGTTTATTTCCAAGATGGTGCGTTTGTGCCGTGCGGCATCGGGGAGGACAATGGTTTACAGCACCTTCATCGAGAGGATGCGGATGTCGTTGACCGGGCGGTCGTTGCCGTCGGTCTGGGCTTTCTCGATTTTGTCGACAACATCCATCCCTTCCACAACCTCACCGAACACGGTGTACTGGTTGTCGAGATGGGGGGTGCCGCCAACGGTGGTGTATGCCTCACGTTGCTCTGGAGTGAGTTTTGCCGGGTTCTCGGCAGCCTTCTTTTCCGTGATGGCCACCAGTTCGTCCTGCAGGGCCTGAAGTCCGGCCTGGTCGCGGTTGCGGCGGAGGGTCATGATCGAGTCGCGGTGTTGCTTGGCCAGCTCGTTGAAAATCTGCTGTTTCTGCATCATGTCGAGCTGACGCTCCATCTGGTTGAGCGTGGAGTCGTTGTAGGCTTTTCCGGTGACAATGTAGAACTGCGAACCTGACGAGCGGCGCTCGGGGTTCACCTGATCGCCCTGACGGGCAGCTGCCAGCGCTCCGCGTTTGTGGAAGTGGCGCGGATAGACAATCTCGGCATCGATATTATAGCCGGGACCTCCTGAGCCGAGCATCTTTCCGGCTGGTGCGTTTTTCGAGTCGGGATCGCCGGTCTGCACCATGAATTCGTTGATTACGCGGTGGAACAGCACATTGTCATAGTAGCCCTCGCGAACGAGTTTGAGGAAGTTGTCGCGGTGACGGGGGGTGTCGCCGAAGAGGCGCACTTTGATGTCGCCCTCGGTGGTCTTGATTTCCACAAGGGCGTCGTTGTTTTCAGCTTTGGTCATCTGAGAGGTTTTTGTCGGTTTCTTTCCGGAGGCGGCCGAACGGCGTCCGAGCGTGATGGCACCCGCCACCACTACAGTGGTCAGGAGCAACGCCGCCAGAATGGTGTTGCGATATTTTTTCATAAGTAACTGGTAAACGTCGCGAGGCGACGCCTGGTTCATCCGGGGCGATTAAAGGGCGCCCTGCGGATTCAGACGTTTGTAGATACGGCGGAAATTGTTGTCGGAGGCAGACAGCTCGGCTGCTTTCTCGGCATAGTCGGCGCCGTAGAACTGCTCCATGAGCGCGCCGATGTAGTTGCGTTCGCGGTCCTTGTCGATTCCGAGGGCCACGAGCCGTTCGATTGCCGGGGCGAATGCGGCTGCATCGATTGCAAACAGATAGCGTGCGGCGCTGATGAGGAACTGGCCGGTGAGATCCACACGGGCTATGTTGCCGATCAGGAAGTCGAGGTCTTCGTCGGTCATGTCGCCGATGTGGTTGGCGATGTATTCATAGGTGGTCAGGCCGTCGGTGTCGGCGTCGAGCCGTTTGAGGTCGGTTGATTCTATCATGGTCAAATGATTGGTTGTCACGGTTGTTGTTGCCGGACTATCCGGGCCGCGGCATGGCATGCCTGCGGAGCCTGAATGTCCAAACTCCACAAATTTAATAAAAATTTGACAACCGAGTATTAATTTTGAATTTCGAATTGAGAATTCCGGCAGTTTTTTCGGCGCGTGAGGTATGTTTATTGCCGTGGGATAACGAATTATAAATGTGGTTAATGTTTGTGTAAATCGAGGTTGCGTGTTTGGAGCTGTGTAGCTAAAGGTTTACCTTTGCCGCCGTTCCCTTACATTCATGAAAATATTGCGCGACATCCTGTCGCAGCGGTTTTGACTATGAAAAACATGTACCGCAAGAATTGCTGGTTCTCACCCGTTTGATAGTATGCCCGGTGGTGTGCCGTGTACTCCGGATGGCGAACTGAGCCTTTGCGCGCACGTAAGCCGAAAGGCATGTTTTGTAACAAAAATGTAGCGAATATTTTTTTAATACGGATTTTTAACTTATCTTTGAAAGCTTTAATGGATTCGTGTCAGCGCCGCGCGAGGCGTTACCTGCGGTTAAAATGCGAGTCAATCACCTTGAATACAAATGTAATATAATACCTAATCAAGCTTAATTTTATGAGATTAACACTCTTTCTATCGCTGCTGCTCTCAGCGGTGCTTTCCACTATGGCTCAAACAGCTGTGGTGACCGGTAGCGTCGTCGACGCCGATACGGGCTCGCCCATTCCGGGTGCTGTCGTTACAATTCCGGATCAGGGAATCTCTGTGACCACCGGTCCTGCCGGCGATTTTCGCATCAGCAATGCTCGCCCCGGCGAGACCACCATCACCATTGTGGCTCCCGGTTATGAGGGGAGCGCTTCGCAGGCGCTGCTCTACAATGGCCAGAGCATCGACACAGGCGCGTTGCGCATGTTTGCCGACTTTGCCGACAACGAGTTCGTGACCGACAATCAGAATGAATTGCTTTTCGACGAGACCATGCTCGACGACGAGTCGGGAAACTCGCAGAGCGTCAACGCCCTCACCGGCTCGAACGATGATATCTATTTCCGCTTCAGCCGTTACGGCTATTCGCCGCTGTACTCCAACTACCGCGGTTACAACAGCGTGTGGAGTGACACGTACATCAACTCGCTCCCGATGAACGACCTTGTGCGCGGCGGATTCTCCTTCCAGCAGCTTGCCGGCATGACCTCGCGCGCGTTCCGCAACTCCACAGCCACCGTTGGCCTCGGCGCTGCAAGCTACGGCTTCGGCAACATCGGCGGCAGCCAGAACTTCTCGACAATCACCGAGGGCTACGCTCCTGGCTTCAACGGAACACTCAGCTACACCAACTCCAACTACAAGTATCGCGCCATGGCCACCTACTCCACCGGTATGCAGGCCAACGGCCTGGCTCTGACGGTTTCGGCCATCGGACGTTATGCCGACGAAGGCGTGGTGCCCGGCACATTCTACACCGCAGGCGGTTTCTTCCTCTCGGGCGAAAAGATGTTCAACAAGAACCACTCGCTCACTCTCACATTCTGGATGAATCCGCGCCGCTACGCCAACGGCAAGGCCACCGTGCAGGAGGCCATCGACCTTTCCGGCGACAAGCTCTACAACCCCACATGGGGCTGGCAGGAGGGAAAGAAGCGCTCGGACAACATCCGCGAGAACTTTGACCCCACCCTGATGCTCAACTACATCTACAAGACGGAGAAGACTACCGTGAACACCGGTGCCGCTCTGCGCTGGGTTCACTACGCGCGCACACGCCTTGCGTATTACAACGGTAACGACACCCGTCCCGACTATTACAAGAATCTCCCGAGCTACTGGACCATGCTGGGCAACGACAATCCCGAAATGGCCGCATATTATACCAACCTCTGGGAGAACGACGAGGATTTCCGTCAGCTCGACTGGGACAGCTTCTATGAGGCAAACTACCTGAACAACTATCAGAACCAGTCGCTCCCCGAAAGCCAGAAGAAGGGTTCCACCTACATTCAGCAGATGGAGCACTCCAACCAGTTCAACTTCATCCTCGGCTCAACCATCAACCACCGCCTGAACGACAACATGAGCCTGCAGGGAGGTCTGAACTTCAACTACACCAAGACCATGGACTATGCTACCGTGAAGGACCTCCTCGGAGGTGAATTCTGGACCGACGTCGACGGTTTCGCAGAGCGCGAGCTCAACAACCCCAACGCCAGCGCCGACATCATCCAGAACGACCTCAACAACCCCAACCGCCGCGCCGTGAAGGGCGACCGCATCGGCTGGGACTACAGTATCTACGCACTCAAGGCACAGGCATGGCTGCAGAATCAGATCAACTTGGCAAAATGGGATGTGAACTACGGCATCACCATGAGCTACGAACAGTTCTACCGTCAGGGCTACATGCGCAACGGCCGCGCTCCCCAGAACTCGTTCGGCGAGTCGAGCACTCTCCGCTTCAACGATGCAATGATCAAGGCCGGCGCCACCTACAAGCTTGACGGCCGCAACTACTTCACCCTGCAGGCACAGTACGGAACAGTGGCTCCCGTGATCAACGACGTGTACATCTCGCCCCGCGTAAAGGACACCACCATCGGCGATCCCAAGAGCACACGCGTGTTCTCGATAGACGGCCGCTACACCTGGAACTACCGCCGCTTCCGCGGTTCTATCTCGGCTTACTTCACCGACATGAGCGATGCCGTGGAACGCTACGGATTCTGGGACGAGAGTCTCAACGCCTTCTGTAACTTTGCGCTGAGCGGTGTTCACCGTCAGTACAAGGGTATAGAACTCGGCATGGCCTACCAGATCACCAACTCGCTGCGTGCCACATTCGCCGGCAACTTCTCGCGCTACCGCTACGCCAACAACCCCTGGGGTACACGCTCGGTGGAGAACGGTCTGCTCCCCGACCAGACCAACCAGTTCTTCCTCAAGAACTACTACTGCACCTCCACACCCCAGACTGCATTCAACATCGGCCTGGCATGGAACGCTCCCAAAAACTGGTACTTCAACATCGACGCCTCATGGCTGGCCGACTACTACGTGCGTCTGGCCTACCCGCGCCATCAGATCATCGACGGTCTGGCATCCTATATGGGCACCGAGCAGAAACTCACCGAGGCTGTGGATGCATTCACCGACCAGGAGAAACTCAACAACCAGTGGGTGATGAACCTCTCCATCGGCAAGTCCATCTACATCAACCGCAAGGTGAGCCTGAACTTCAACGTTTCGGTAAGCAACCTGCTCAACAACCGCAACCTCATCACACAGGCCACCGAGCAGTTCCGCATCGACACCAAGACCTACAACCCCAACGCATTCCCCACGAAATACATGTATGCCCAGGGCACAAAGGTGTTTGTCAACGCCGGTATCCGCTTCTGATGCGAATGGCAACCTAATTTTCACCTAAAAAGCAAAAAGACACAACAGATGAAAAAATCGATTTTATATATAGCGTCGATGCTCGTTGCCACCGCCGGTTTCACATCGTGCGACGACGACTTCGAGCGTCCGCCCATGGAGGATTACATCCCTCATGCCACAATGGTGGCCAACACCACGGCACAGGAGCTGAAAGAGGCTTTCAACCAGCCGACAAACTACTATAACGTGCAGATCGGCACCAAGGCCGATGGCAGCCACTACATCGTGAAGGGGCGTGTGACCAGTTCCGATGAAGCAGGAAATGTCTACAAGAAACTTATGATTGAAGACGCAACCGGCGGCCTCATTTTCTCGATCGACAACAGCAAGCTCTACGAGACTTACCGCATCGGCCAGGAGGTTATCGTCGACGTCACCGGCCTCTATTACGGCAACTACGGCACAGGCATGCAGATCGGTATCAGCGCCGAGGCTACGAGTGCCCCCAACCGTATCCCCAAGGATACCTGGGAGGGCACCACGACCCAAAAGGGTATCTGCGAGCTTAACGGTCTGGCCAATCCCGACAAAGTGGATGTGCCCTCGATGACCGTGAGCGAGGTTAACGGCCTGCTCCGCAACGATGCCTCCAAACTGGCATGGCAGGGACGCCTGGTGCGCATCACCGGTGTGCATTTTCAGGCTCCCGGCACACTGCTTGCCCGTGTGCTGGCAGCCGGCGAGACCAACCCCAACAACACCTCCTATCTGATTGACGACAGCAACAACCGCATCGCCATGAACACTTCGAGCTACTCCACCTTCGGAACCACCACCAAGGCTCCCAAAGGCACAGGCGATGTAGTGGCTCTGCTCACACTCTACAACAACAACTGGCAGATTGTTATCAACGATCTTGCCGGTCTTGAAGGCTTCGAACCTTGGGTTGACGAACCCGAAAAACCTGTAGAGGCTGTCGGTTCGTTCAGCGTTAACTTTGATGGAGAGGTAATGCCCGAAGGATGGACGCAGAAACAGCTCGCCGGTAACAAGGAATGGTATCTGCGCACATTCGACAATGTTGCATATGCATGCATGACGGGTTACAAAGGCAATGCACCCTTCGATTCATGGCTCATCTCTCAACCTGTCGATGCCGCAAAAATGACGGCCAAGACCCTTTCGTTCGATACTCAGGTGAACGGTTACGGCTCGACGACGACAACTTTCAAGGTGTTTGTTCTTGACGGTCCCGACCCTGCAACAGCCAACCGCACCGAACTTACGGCCACCATGCCCGAAGCTCCTGCAAGCGGCTACAGCCCATGGACAAACTCCGGAACAATCTCACTTGCCGCTCAATCCGGCGTGTTCTACATCGGATGGCAATATGCCGCCACACAGGATGCCAACTATGCAACTTACGGCATAACCAACATCGAAGTAAAATAACCGTTTCATTCTGACAAACAAGAATCATGAAAATTTTCAAATCCTTTATATTCGGGTTGATGGCCGCGGCCACCCTCGGCGGATTCGTTTCCTGCCAGGATGACATCGACGCTCCCGAACCTATCGCCCCGGTGGCCGAGAACCTTGATAAGGTGAATACCACCATCTTCGACTTCAAGAAGGAATACTGGCAGGACGACCAAAATTATTGCAAGCAGGTAGGTACCAAGCCCGACGGCGAGCATATCTATATCAAAGGTCGTGTAATTTCGTCGGACGAGAGCGGCAATGTGTTCAAAAGCATTGTCATTCAGGACGAGACCGCAGCACTGGCATTCTCGGTGAACGCATATAACCTTTTCCTTGACCACCGCGTAGGTCAGGAGGTGGTTGTCGACCTCACCGGCATGTATGTGGGTAAATACAACAACCTCATGCAGATGGGTTGGCCGGATGAATATCAGGATGGGCTGCAGACCACCTTCATGTCGCCTGAATTCTTCAAGGCCCACGTGGAGAACAACGGCATGCCCGACCCTTCCAAGGTGATTGTGCATCAGCTCGACGCCATCAGCGACATACCCAACGGAACCGACGGCCTGATTGAATGGCAGAGTCAGCTTGTGCGCTGCAACAACGTGACTTTCGTTCCCAAGGCCAATCCCAACGAAGCATCCGAACTGGTCACTACCTTCGGTATCTACAAGACCAACATGAATCAGGGCCTGCTTCTTGCAGGTCAGGAACTCACACTGCGTGTGAGCGGTTATGCCGACTTCGTGAACGAGAAGATGCCTACCGATCCCTGCGACGCAACATTCCTGCTCTCATACTTCGGTACGGGCTGGCAGTTCATGCTCATGAACACTTCCGACATTGAGAACGTGGGTAATCCCACTTTGCCCAAGGGCACCAAAGAGAATCCCTGGACTGTGGCCGATGCCATCTCCGAGATTTCTGAAGGCGCCACTCCCCAGGGCTGGACAGCCGGATACATCGTTGGTACCGTGGCTCAGTCGGTTACCGAAGTGACCTCGAACACCGACATTGAATGGGGCGCAGATGCAACCCTGGCATCCACCGTTGTCATCGCTCCGACAGCCGACTGCACCGAAATCAGCCAGTGCATCATCGTTCCGCTCCCTGTAGGCTCTACAATGCGTAACCTCGTGGCACTCCGCGACCATCCCGAAAACCTCGGCAAACTCCTCACCGTTTACGGTACACTCGACCATGTGTTCGGCTCCTACGGCATCACAGGCAATACCGGCACCGGCGGTGAATTCATGCTTGAAGGCGTTGAGGTTCCCGACGAACCGCTTCCCGGTCAGGGCGACGGCACCGAGGCAAGTCCCTACAGCTGCGCCCAGGTAATAGCCATGAACCCCTCCAGCACCTCAGCTTCGCCCGAAGGCGGCTCGCAGGTATGGATCACCGGCTACATCGTCGGCACCATGCCCAAGGAAGGTGGAACATACCTCGACAAGACCAACTTCGGTGTGCCTACCGACGGTCAGGCATCCAACATCGTGATCGCTCCCACCGCCGACTGCACCGACGCCTCGCTCTGTGTTGGCATCCAGCTTCCCACTGAAACCGTTGCTCCCGGCGTCCGCAAGGCTCTGAACCTTACCGACAATCCCGGCAACCTCGGTGCGAAAGTAAGCCTGTTTGGCGACGTGATGAAGTATTGCGGAGGCCCCGGCCTGAAGAATACCTCGAAGTACACCATAGATGGCGGTACAACGCCTCCCACTCCTCCCACACCTTCTGAAGGAAGCGGCACTGAGGCTGATCCGTTCAGTGTAGGCGCAGTGCGTGCGCTCGATCCCCAAAGCACTACTGTTGCCGTCAAGGAAGATGTATGGGTGAAAGGCTTTATCGTGGGTTACTACAAGGATTTCGCCGGTCATTTCACCGCTGATGGCGCACAGGCTACCAATATCCTTCTGGCAGCCGACAAGAATGCCACGAGCATCGACCAGTGCGTCTGCATCCAGCTGGTATCTAAATCAGATACCCGCGCGGCTCTCAACCTTCTTGACAACCCCGGCAACCTCGGCAAAGAGGCATCTGTACGTGGCGATGTCATGAAATATAACTCTATGCCCGGTATCAAGAACACCGACGCCTACAAGCTTGGTGGGGGCGGGGAAACTCCCACCCCTCCGACCTCAGATGTAATCTTCGAGGAGACGTTTGAAGGTGGGTCGCTCGGCAATTTCACGGCAACCGTAGAAACCTCCGGTTCGTGGACAGGCTGGCGTGCCAATACGCGTACTCCGCTCTGTGCCATTGCCAATTCTTATGTGAACAATGTGAACGAGGCTGCCACTGCATGGCTGGTATCACCTGAAATCAGTCTGGCTGGTGTCACCAGCGCAACGCTGTCGCTGGAGCAGGCATTCGGTTTCCATTTCCCCACCAAGCAGGATAGTTTCTGCACTGTCAATGTACGCGAAAAAGGTGGTGAATGGCAGCAGCTCACATTGACCAACTTCCCCGCGAAAGGCACAGGCAACTGGACAGCCGATTTTGCGCTGAACACCATGAGCCTGAACGCTTTCGCAGGCAAGACCATCGAAATCGGATTTAAATACGTGAACGATGGCAAGCAGAGCATCGCATGGGAAATCAAGAATGTGAAGGTCACCAAGTGACATCCCTTGACAAACCGCTAATCTGAAATAAATCCTATAAACTTACAGGGCGATGTGCCAACTGCGGCACATCGCCCTCTGTTTTTGTATCTGCCAGCGTGGCTATTATTTTTGGGGTGTCGGGGCAGGAGCGGCTTTGCTGATGGTGACGAGGTAGACGCCCGTGAAGATGAGGACCACGGCGAAGCCTTTGAGCATGTTGAAGCTGTCAAGGCCGAGGCACACGCCTATCAGCGAGGCCACTATGGGCTGCACGTAGTTGTACATCCCCACGATGGTGGGGCGCAGGTTTTTCTGCCCGATCATGATGCAGACGTAGGCAAGGTAGGTGGCGAACACCACCACGTAGGCTATACCGGCCCAATGCAATGAGGAGAGCGATGTCCAGTCGGTGCGGAGCATCTGCGGCATGGCGGCCGGGATGGTGCCGCATGCTGCGAACAGGAACATCCATTTCATCAGCGTCACAAGCGAGTATTTGCGGATGAAGTTGCGGTAAAGTGTGAGATAGAGGGCGTAGCTGAGCTGTGCGCACAGCACTATGAAATCGCCTAATGCGGGATTGTCGCCTTTCATGCCGGTGTTGAGTCCGCCGAACACCAGAATCAGCGCTCCGCATGCTCCAAGGGCTATGCCGCCCGCTTTTTTCAGCGTGATAGGTTCGTGAAGCACCACATAGGCCAGCACCATCACCCACATGGGCATGGTGGTGGTTATGATCGACGCTTCGCCAGGCGAGGTTAGGCCGACACCGAAAATGAAGCATCCCTGATTGAAAAGCACTCCCAGCATGGCGGCTCCGGCAAGGAGCAGGAGATCGCGTGGCGGCACATGCTCGCGCGGACAGAACAGTGAGGTCAGCCAGAACAGGGCAGCCGCGCCTGCAATACGGAAATTGACCATGAGCAGGGGCGTAACCACTGAGGTGGTGAGCACAAGTTTGGTGACGGGCGACATCAGTCCCCACATGGTGTTGGCGCCCAGCATGGCCAGATGGCCTTTTAGCCTGAAATCGGACATGATTGTTGTGATTCTTTGTTTTCCGGCTGCAAAGTTACAACAATTTCATTATCCGCGAATCCATGTAGCCATCCGCAAAATGCCCGTTTTTATCCGCGCGATATGCGGCGTCCGGGCGATGTGTTGATGATCAGAGGCACGGTTTCGGCCGTGATAATGCTTGTGTCGAGGCCGAGGGCCGAGCGGTAGGAAACGCCAAGCTTCCTCAGCGCCTCATAAAGGCGCATCAGTTGCCCTGCGCGGCGCGGGCAGTTGCTCGACGGGGAGAATACCCTGTGGAGTATGATAAAGCGGAAATCGCCGGGAATGCCCTCTTTGCGGAGTGAAGGATAGGTGCTGGTGAGGTCGATGTCGCCCGTGGCCACAAGGTTCTCTACCACCTGACGCAGGTAGACGCTGATTTTCGGGGCTACCCTGAAGCCGAGCCGCATATTCACATAGTAGATAGTCTGCGGCACCACGATGTCGACGGTGTATTTCAGCGTGTCGGGTTCATCCACATCGAGAATGTGGATGAACCAGTAGTGGTCGGCGCGTTTGGGCTGTTTGTTCACGATGGAGTAGATCAGTTTGCTCTCAATTCTGGCAGGATTGTCGGAGAGGGTGAGATAGACCAGATTGGAGGCGTATTTGGGGATTTCGCGGTCGTTCTTGATGTCGGTGATCAGGCCTGCGCATTCCGCCATCTCGCGGTACTCGATGAACCGGGCGCGGGTGCGCGATGCATTGCGCCACACAATCATTACGGCCGCCACAAGTCCGGCTATCAGCAGGCTGAACCAGCCGCCATGGGTGAATTTGAAAAGGTTGGCCACGAAGAAAATCCCTTCGAGCGTGATGAACACACCTGCGAAAAGCACACATGCCCAGCGGTTTACCCCTTTGTGGCGCAGCCAGAATGTGAGCAGCAGTGTGGTCATGAGCATGGTTATGGTGATGGCCAGCCCATAGGCCGCCTCCATGTGGCCTGAATCGCGGAACAGGCCAACCGTGAGGAGGCAGCCGGCAAAAAGCATCCAGTTGACCGACGGAATGTAGAGCTGTCCCTTCTCAAGCGAGGGGTACTGTATGCTCAGACGTGGCCAGAACCCCAGGTTGATGGCCTCTGAAAAGATGGTGAACGAGCCGCTGAGCAAAGCCTGGCTTGCTATGATGGCCGCCCCGGTTGACATTATGATGCCTATGAGCGTGAATCCCTGCGGCATGATGGCATAGAACGGATTGATGGAGGTTACATCTGTTCCCTCATGGCTTATGAGCCATGCGCCCTGGCCGAGGTAGTTCAGAATCAGCATCACTTTCACGAACGCCCAGCTTACGGTGATGTTTTTGCGGCCGCAGTGCCCGAGATCGGAATACAACGCCTCAGCTCCGGTGGTGCAAAGGAACACGGCCCCGAGAATCAGGAACCATCCGGGTGATGAGACAAGCAGTTTCACTGCGTACCACGGATTGAAGGCCTTGAGGATGGCAGGATAGGCAGCAAGGTTTATGGCGCCCAGGACACCGAGCATAAGGAACCATACAAGCATGAAGGGCCCGAAATATCGCCCGATACGTCCGGTGCCTGCCTGCTGCATGAGGAATATGAGAAAGATGATAAGCAGAACAATAGGTACCACAGGTACGGCAGGAGCCACCAGCCGTAGCCCTTCGATGGCCGATGTCACGGTGATGGCCGGGGTGATTACACCGTCGGCAATGAGGGCAGCCGCGCCGATTGCCGCCACGAGGTAAAGCCAGCGCTTCGGGATGCGTCGCAGCAGGGCGAACAGGGCAAGTATGCCGCCTTCCCCCTTGTTATCGGCGTGCAGGGCCAGCAATACGTATTTCACGGTGGTCTGGAGCGTGAGTGTCCAGATCACGCAGGATATGGCGCCGGCGATGTAGTCCACGTCGAAATGCGGATTCACCCCCACGATGGCTTTCATCACATAAAGAGGTGATGTGCCTATGTCGCCGAACACAATTCCGATGGTAACAAGAAGTCCCGCCAACGACAGGCGGCCGAGAGCCGATGCATGATGTGATGTACACTGTTTTTCCATACCATCCAAACGCCCGTGCCACCCCTTTTGTTTGCCGGTTTTTATTCCTGTTATTCCTGCGGTTCGATGAGTTGCAGTATATCGGCTTTTAGTCTCGGAATATGATTGATGACAATTGCCCACAGAATGTCTGGTTTCAGGGAATCGTAGGCATGTATGACATAATTTCGCGTATCGACAATTTTCCGAGACGAGGTGATGCTGATGTTTGGTTCGATTTTCAGAATTCGATTCATCGCCTCTCCCAATATTTCGATATTACGTTCTACAAATTTGCGGAAAACCACGTCATTTTCAAAAACATCATACTGGCGTCCGAATCTGTTTTCTGCCACTTCTATGTCGGAAATCGCCTGTAGCATATCCTCAAGATATTTTTCTACTGATTTATCCATAGATCAATAGTTTTGTGGTGTCTAACTCTTTGCGGAAAATCTTATTTTTCACGGCATCATCGCAGACAAGGTCTATGCGGCGGCCGAACAGAGCCTCGAGTTCATGCAAGAAGTCGAAAAAAATATCGGCCCAGTCAAGACCTTCGCGGTTGATGGTTTCCGTGTCGAAATCGACCGACAGGTCCACGTCGCTGTTGTCGTTGAAATCTGGAGTCAGGATTGAGCCGAATACCCACAGTTTTGCCACCCTGTACTTTTTGCACAAGGCCACAATCTTGTCCATATTCATTTCTATCAGCTTCATTCTTTGCAAAAATAATCATTTATAATGATATAACAAAAAAAGCGAACTCAGATTGAAGTCTGAATTCGCCTTGGGGGTGGTGGAGTACAGCGGACTATTAATAAAGTTAAGGGCGATATTTTGGGATAAAGGGGTGGGCTAAATATTGCTGATAGACAGAGTGGGGGGAGTTCGATAGAATAAAATGGGATTTATTTTGATAAAGTGAGATGTGTGCGTAAATTTGTGCGTAACTTTAAATTTGCTGAGATGGCTGTAAATTTTTATCTCGACGTGAGAGTGGATAAACGGGGAGACGCGCCGATTAGGGTGAGTATCTCGATTCGTGGGGTGCGACTATTGACTTCATCCGGACAGAAGATTTGTCCGGCGAAATGGGATGCCAATAGGCAACTCGTACGAAAAGGTGCAACCAATGCATCGGGTGTGGTGTGGTCGGCAATAAATTCTGCACTCAATAAGATAAGGGATCACTACCTGGAGCTTGAAGGGGATTGTATTGCGCAGGGCATCCATACAACAGTGGCGGATTTAAAGGCTGATTTCGCCCGAACTTTTGGCCGATACAATCGCAACCCATCCAATGTGACGGATGGTGGTGACAATTATACGATTTTTGATTACATAGATATTTTCATAAAAGAGATGGGGGAGAGCAATGGATGGACGACAAGTACATGCCAAAAATTCTCTGCCCTTAAAAATCATTTATCTGCATTTAATGAAACACTATCGTTTGAGGAACTAAGCGAGGACAATCTGTCGAAATTCATAGTTTTTTTGAGGGAGGACCTCAACATGCGTAATTCTACGGTTGCGAAGCAGCTGGCATTTCTGAAATGGTTTCTCAGGTGGGCCACAACTAAGGGAGTTAACTCAAACAGGGCGTTTGAATCGTTTGCGCCAAAATTCAAAACGGCACCAAAAAAGGTCGTTTTTCTGGAGTGGGATGAGCTCATGCGGGTTTTTCGCTTTGAAGTGCCCGATAATGGTGTAGAAGTCCGGTTGAGGGACTGCAACGGCGAGACATATGTTAAGGTCGTTCATGACGCAGCGGCGATTGCTAAGACCCGTGATATATTTTGTTTTTGCTGTTTCACCTCTTTGCGCTATTCGGATGCTCAGAATCTCAAAAAAACAGACATTAAGAACGGTGCTATTACGATTACAACCATAAAAACAGCGGATACTCTGACCATTGAGCTGAACAAGTACGCACTTGAGATACTTGAGAAATATCTTGATCAACCGATGTCGGGAGGTTACGTGTTCCCGAGAATCACGAATCAGAGGATGAATGTCTATTTGAAAGATTTATGTGAGCTCTGTGGCATTAATCAACCGATAACACAGACCTATTATAAGGGTGCCGAGAGGCATGATGAAACAGCGCCGAAGTTTGAGATGATGGGCACGCATGCCGGTCGCAGGACATTCATATGTAATGCCCTGATGCTTGGAATCCCGGCTGAAACCGTGATGAAGTGGACTGGGCACAGCGATTACAAGGCGATGAAACCGTATATAGACATAACCAATTCTGCGAAAGCAAAAGCAATGGCCAAGTTCAATGATCTTACTTCAGAGAGTTGATGTGTTGGTCCGGTCTTTTATAAAAATCACCAATGCCCGTAAGAAGCCACATGGGGGAGACACCATAGTCTCTCACAAGGAATGAGAGCCACGACACCTGAAAGATGTCGCGTTCCGGTTCTTTCTCCAGTGTGTTCAGGTTCCATCGGTTGATGCCATACTCACGGGTAAAGGTCTGCTTTCCCCTGATTTTGCGGTCTTCCTTCAGACGATAGAGGGCTGCAAAAAAACGCTTCACGATTGCTTGGCTTTCGGGAGTTTGCATGGCATGACAGATTTAGCGATTGCATTATTGACACGGGCCTCAAGCGACTGCCGACGTTCAGCAAGGAGGTGCTCCCAGTGGGCAACCTCCTCATCGGAGAAGTCAGGATAGGATTTGCCGCTCAATACCTCCTCAAAGCGATGGATCTCATCGGGAGACATGACAGACAGGAAACGATCTAACATGAGGATAGACTGCACGTGGGCATACGTCTCCCGGCGCAGACCGAACATCTTGTCATCGTTCAGCATTTCGCCCTCACCGAGGAGCAGCCATCGGGCATTTATCTCCGGCAGTTTTTCCAGCAGCGTCAGCACAGGCTGTAACCCGAAGTTTTCTCCACGCAGCAGTTTGGCAAGATACTGAGGAGTCCAACCGAGAAGCTCGGCAAATGCCTTCTGCCGTCCACCGGTCTTATATTTGATTATATCTAAAAGGCGATTGTTCATGAGATAGCCTTTATTTTGCCGTGTGTCGCGCTGTTCAGCTTCGGGTGGCACAAGTGTCCACGGAAGACCAGAAGCGCGGCGTGTGGCGATTTTTGAGTGAAATAACTTTATCGCCTATTTATTATAGATCAAAACCGTTGCACGAAGCTGATCAGCATAATTATATATGTCATCAAGCGACTGAATCTCCACCTTCTCTTCATTGCGCTCGGCATCGAAGAGACCTATGTATTTCACCGATTTTGCATTGAATCGCAACCGACATATTGGACGGCGGTTATTATCGTCGAGCAAGATGGAAAAATACGTCTGCGCGTCCCGATATACCACACGCGACACATCTACTACAGGGCGAAGGATTGCCTTAACAATCAAATAGCCCTCTATTTCTTCCTGAGTTGTAACAATTCCTTTCTCCTCATCAACGGCAACAACGCCAAAGGGCAATGCCGGCATCTTTTCAGGATTAGGCTCGCCTGAAGGGGACTCTTCATGCGCCGTCTGTGGTTGAGGAATCTCGGTCGTTGTTTTCATTGCAATACCGAGGCGGTCTGAAATGCGATCATTGATAATGGTCTCAATAGCGGCAGAGACCAAAGGTCGGAACTGGTCGAGAACCTTCTGATTGATCACGCCAGAATAAACTTTTTTTGCAATGAAGCGTACGAATTCGTCTGCAGGATTAAATATTTCGCCCAGCAGAACGGATTTTAACTGAGTGGTATATTTTAGCTCCTGAGCAGTACTCAAAATCGCATCCACATTGTAATAGGACTTGTGAAACTTCTTCAATTGTTCAATATCCGCGTCCGAGAGGTCAAGAAGATTGACTACAAGAAACGGTTTGCTATCCATAATGTTCTGCTTCTCAAGGTCGGTATAGAACCGATACTCGACACCATTAGTAAGAGCGCCAAAGCGAGCATTTGAAGCCACAAAATATTTCTGGAGCTGGGAATTATGCAAATCAAGGTTCGATGAGCAATGTTTGCATTCAATCAAAAGGATTGTTTCGTCGTTGTGCTTTATGGCATAATCTATTTTTTCGCCCTTCTTTTTGATGAGGTCACAGTCCAACTCTGGTACGACTTCAAATGGGTTGAATACGTCATAGCCCAAAGCCGATATGAGAGGCAGCACGAAAGCGTTCTTTGTAGCTTCCTCCGTCTGGACTACATCTTTCTGAGTTTTTATGCGTTCTGCAAGTTGCAGTACGGAATCTTTAAAGTCCATTTGATATAGATTATATAGTTAACGAATTTCTGAAGATATTATGCGCTTGGCTTTGAAAAGCGCTCGCAAGTCAGCTAATGCCACAGTCATCTCACCGTATCCTTCATTATCTGATCGAAGTACCAGATAATTCTCAGTGAGAAGGTGATTGCGTGCTACGCGCTTAACCACTACATAATCGCTAAACACAGCCACTACAACACCCTCGGCATAGTGCCAGCTGCGCGCGGGTATTTCCTTTGCAAGAATTAATGACCCGGAGGGAATTGTCGGAAACATAGAATCACCATCTACCTCAAAGATTCGCAAGGAATCAATTTCATTGCGTTCGTTGCCAAAAGGCACTATCGGATACTTATCTAAATCAGCATTACGACCTTCGGAAAGACTCTCTACAAAAGTCGCGGTGGCTGAAATCGGCACGAAGTCAACCATCATGACGTCTTCGTCTTTTTGATCGGCTGGGAACACCTCTCCAACAATCTTAGCATTCGAGGCGGCTCCGTCGCTTGCATTCAACATATTGCCCTCCCCTGTCAGTAGCCATGATTTTGATATCCCGAACTTATTGCTCCAAATTTCAGCTTGCCTCTTGCCAAACCGCTGTCGTCCACCAAGCAATGCGTTTACATAGGCTTTTGAGACACCAAGGCTTTCAGCTATAGCGACTTGTGAAAGACCTATAGCCTTAAAGTAATTTTGGAGTGCTTCATGAATCTCCATTGCAAATAACTAAATAATGTTAAATGATTTACTTTTTGTTGCTGGAGTAAATTATTATGATTTACTTTGCATCGGAAACGAAAACGTAACCGCACAAAAGTACAAAATCAAAAACGAAATTAAAAATTTAACTGAAAAGATTATGACAATAGAAGAATACAGCACCCTCATGGGATACGGGAAAATCTGCGAATGGACTGAGTTCGCGACTGCGGATACCCTCTACATGGTATTGGAGGATATGGACAAGCAGACATTCTGCCGGGAGTACAAAAAGATTGCGGGCAGCCCGTTGATACAGCTGCTTGCAAGCGCGGTAAGAAAAACAGAACTGGAGTCTGAAAACGCTTCCGCTCAGAACAAACGTACGGCATTTTCCCTGCTGAGACAGGCTGCACGCCTTAGGCGGGGCATAGTGAGCAAAGAGGACATGGCTGAAAGTCTCGACGGGATGGCCATGAGTTTGATTGACCGGAAAAGCTGCATCCGGCACAAAATTGCAAACAACCTTCAGCTGACGGAAAACGATCTCAAATACATAACCGACAATCTCGAATAAGACATGGACAACGCGACGCATTACATCATCTGCACCAAATTGTGCGATATGCCCCAAGAGACAGTGGCCGAATATATCGGCACCCTCGACAGGCGAGGGGTCATAGATTTCTTCGGGCTGGAGAATGATAACGTGGAGAGCTACACGATACAGGTGGCTGGAACGCCTGTGGTTTACGGACACAGAAAAGCGATACTATGAATCCCAAGAAATTCACAGCGACAACAAGCTGGCGCAAATCAATGCATTCGCTGCCCGACAGGATACGACTTGAGGTGTATGACGCCCTGTTTGATTATGTCGAGACAGGGAAAGAGCCGGAGATGACTCTGGAAGCGAAAGCGGCCTTCTCGTTTATCCGTACTGACATAGATCTTGAGGTAGACAAGACCATAGCCGTATGCGAGAAACGGCGTGAAAATGTGATGAAGCGGTGGCATCGCGGCACCATAAATTCAGAGTAATACGGGGTCAGACCCCAAGAGAGGGGCGATCCTCCGGCAAGAGAGCCGGAAAAAGCGAGATAACAATCGCAATCCAATTTTTCCACGGCCTCCGGAATTCTTTGCTAAGGCAAAGCGCTGAAGCGATGAGCAAGCCCGGAGGCATTCAGGGAGATTCTGTGGAGACCCGACATGAAACCTCGGTGCAGCAGGTCCGACTCCTGCGCCTCCCACTAATAACAACTCAAAAAAGAATGAATATGACGCAGACATTGACACAGCCAAAGCTCAGAATGAAAACCGCGTTGCAGGAAGAGCGCGAAGCACGCGACCTTGCAGTATTCAATGAATACCACGCCCTTGTATCAGTGGATGGGCAGAGCAAGACGGAGGTCAACAAGTATCTGATGCAGAAATACAACATCCGCTCCACAGGAACACTTTATGTGATACTGAAACGCGTGGAGGCAAGATTAGAGGAGGGCTGATCATGGAACTAAACGGAACAACAATCATCTGCCTGACCGGGGAGCAGCTCAAGGAATTTGCTCTGGAAACAGCAAAGGCAGCGATGGCGTTGGCCAAGGGTGAGGCAGGCAAGACGCCGGAGTCGGCAAAACGGTATGTCTACGGGCTCCGGGGCATCCGGGAGCTGTTCAATGTATCCCATGTCACGGCGCAGCAATATAAAAACACCTTCCTGGCGGAAGCCGTGATGCAGAGAGGCCGGAAAATCGTCGTCGATGCTGACAAGGCCATGGAGCTTTACCAACAGCATCTTGCAGCAATCAACAGATAAACTGATATATAACAAATTAAACTTACAAGAAAGATGGAAAACGCAATCATTGAAGTTAAACAGGCTGAGATGCTCGCCGCAATCAATCGCACTGAAGTTGACATGCAGATCGCCACTGCAAAGCAGTACCCCCGAGACATCACACAAGTGCTTAACAAGATCTCCACCTATGCCAAGATGGATAAGGAGACAGCAGAGGACTGTTTCTACGTTCTGCGACGCAAGGACAAGGACGGCAACGATTCACTCATTGAGGGGCTGTCTGTCCGCATGGCGGAAATCATTGCCTCAGCATGGGGTAATCTCCGGGTTCAGACCCGCATAATAGGCAATGATGGCCGCATGATTACTGCACAGGCGATGTGTCATGACCTCGAAAGTAATGTCGCGGTTTGCAAAGAGGTTTCACGTTCAATCACAACCCGCACAGGCAAGACTTACTCGCAAGACATGCAGATTGTCGCCGGAAACGCAGCGACCAGCATCGCCTTCAGAAACGCAGTCCTTGCAGTTATCCCGAAAGCGATAACCAAGAAGGTGGTCAACGATGTAAAAGCAGTTGCGATGGGACAGACCCTCGACCTTGAACAGAGCCGAAAGAATGTGATCGCATATTATAATCGGGCTGGTGTGAAAGCCGAACAGTTGCTGCATTACCTTGGGGTCAAGGGCGTTGATGAGATTGACCAGCAGATGATATTCGAGCTCCGCGCCCTACGCAATGCCATAGAGGAGGGTACGACAACAATCAAAGAGACTTTCATCGATCCGGAGAAAGAAGCGCAGGCGACGGCTGAGGCGGTCAAGAATGCCTCCAAGGCTAAAGACAAAGCTGCTGCCGCGATGGCTGCGGCAACGGGTTCTGATGCCGTACGCAATGTCGAAGATATTGAGGCCGAAGAAATCGACACTGAAACCGGAGAAGTAAAGAAGAAATGATGTCAAAGTGTAACTAATTATGAATAAGCGAGTTATGGGGGGGGTAAAAGCTTCCTATCATGGTGGGCGAATCCAAAAAATCGCAAGAAAGTCTATGATTCAGACAAGGCTGACGCAGAGGAGCTGCGAAAGCTGACCGAGAAAGAAAATACAAAAGTAAAATGACGTCGTAGAGAACTTTTGTCTACGCTAAATAACCGAAAACATCACAATGAGCAACGTAACAATTATAAGACCACAGAGCCGAGAAGAATGGCTCGATATCAGAAAGAGCGGAATCGGCAGCTCCGAGGTTGCCACTATAGTAGGGCTCAACCCGTGGGAAACTCCGTATCAACTATGGCGACGCAAGACAGGGCTTGACGAACCTAAACAGGAGAACGCGGCCATGCGTAACGGGCACCATCTCGAAGATGCGGTCAGCCGGATGTGGAACGATGCCACAGGACGGGAAATCATTAAACGCAGCGCTATTGACTGGATTATCCGGGACAACGACCGTCCCTACCTCCAAGTAAGCCCCGACCGCACCTATTGGCTCGGAGATAGCCGCAGCCCCGAAGCAAAGGGCATCCTCGAGATCAAGACAACACGGATGAAAGTGGATCCTGACGACCTTCCGAAATATTGGTTTACACAGGTGCAGTATCAGCTTGGAGTTGCCGGATATACGCAAGGTAGTCTCGCATGGCTTTCAGCCGGACAGGGGTTCGATTTCGGATATCAGGACCTTAAGCTTGTGCCGGACTTTTATGAATGGCTCATCGATGAGGTGTCAAAATTCTGGACCGACAACATCGTTGGAGGGCAAGAACCTGCAGCGGGTAACGTGGCCGATGTGTTGCTCAAGTATAATTCTCATACAGGAGGCAAGATCATTGAGTGTAGCGACGAAGTCTTTGAGGCCTACAAGGAACTGAAAGAAGTGAAGAAGCTGATGGATGAGGCCAAAGCTCACAAAGAGGAGCTGGAGGCCACGCTGAAAATGGCCTTCCAAGACGCCGAGGCTCTATCATATGGCGGCGAAACGATAGCCACATGGAAAGCTCCCAAACCCAGCAGCAAGTTCGACGATAAGGCATTTATCGCAGAACATCCCGACATGGCAGCCCCATACACGCGCCAAGTGCAGGGAGCGCGCAGGCTTCTTCTTAAATAAAACCGGAAAACACAGGGGCATGATCAGTATTTCCAATGCAGATAGAGACAAGGCGATAGAATTCCTGAGGGCATATGCATCCCTTTTACAGGAAAGCGGAATGTGCTCCACACGGATGGCAAACGCCCGAAGGATGGCGCTTAATCTTGCAAATAAACTGGAACGTAAATCAAAGATCCCGCAACCGGGAACCCCGACTGCAAGCAACCTAACCGAAACAGACAATGGCCTTCGAAAGTAAACATATATGCTCCGCCCATGGGCGGGAAGAACGAAAGGACTCCCAACGCTGCTGTAGTGCGTGGTTAGCCCTAAATGCGGAGCATTTTTCAAATCACGCGAATATGATAACACTCCGGGAGAATCAGGAAGAACCTATACGTAAGGCGATTGCTTTCTTCAAAGAGAAGAAACCGAAGCCGAGCCTCATAGTATTGCCTACGGCATGGGGCAAATCGATACTCACGGCATTTGTTGCCAAAAATACGACAGACAAACTGATAGTCCTCCAGCCCTCAAAAGAGCTGCTTGAGCAGAACTTTAAAAAGTATGACGCTCTTTGCGGAGGATTCGGCAGCAATGCCGGAATCTACAGCGCGAGCTTCAACCGACGCGAAATGGCACAGATTACCTACGCGACCATCGGCTCCATCAAGAACCTCGGTGCGGAATTCAAGCGGCACGGCTTCACGAAAATGCTCATCGACGAGGCCCACCTCTACCCGCGCGAAGCGGACTCCATGCTCGGACGCTTCCTGGCGGAGAGCGGAATCACCCACGTCCTCGGCATAACCGCGACCCCGGTCAAATTGCAGACAAACCGCGACCGCGACGGCGAGACATACTCCAAACTCGTGATGCTTACTTCCCGCTCGAAGAAGGGCAACTTCTTCAAGGACATCATACACGTGGGTCAGGTGGAAGAGATGGTGCGTCTCGGCTACTGGAGTAAGCTACGCTACCAGGCGGAAGGCTTCGATGACAGTCTGCTCGAGTTCAACAGCAGCAAGAGCGAATATACCGAAGATAGCGTACAGCGAGCCTATGATGCAAATGGCGGCCCCGATGCGATCCTGCGCGTCCTTGACAGCAATCCCGACAGGAAACACATCCTTGCTTTTGCGCCAAGTGTAGCGGATGCAATAGCCCTCTCCGAGCATTATCCCCACTCAGCGGTCATTTACGGAGATATGGACGACGCTCAGCGAGAACAGGCAATCGCTGACTTTCGAGCCGGTAGACTACGTGTACTGTTCAATGTCAGGGTGCTTTCAACAGGATTTGACTACACCAAGATAGACTGCATAGTCCTCGGCATCAGCACCGCCTCGATAGCCCTTTATTACCAAATCCTCGGACGCGCCACCCGAATAGACCCCGACAAGGAAGACGCACTCATCGTCGACCTCGGAGGGAACGTGAAGCGTTTCGGCAAGGTTGAAGACCTTTACTTTGAAAAGGGCAAGATCTGGCGTCTTTTCGGCTCCGGAGGGCTGCTTCTTTCCGGCATTCCCATAGATCAGATAGGGAAGTATACAAGGGCGGATACACAGGCGATAGACAACCATCAAGAACCGCCAATCGAAATCATGCCCTTCGGCAAATACAAAGGGGAGCGCATAAAGGACATCCCGGCAAACTATAAGCAGTGGATGATGCGAACCTTCGAGTGGAACAGCCGTAACGAAAAGCTACGCAAAGCCATTGCGGCATCACTTTAACAAACCTCAAACCATTACAACCTCATGGAAGAAAGAAAGAGCTTTGTGTTCTTCACGAGCTGGGCGAAAGTCCTCAGGAAATATCCTCCCGAACTGCGGTGTCAGATTTATGACGCCCTGATCGAGTATGCAGAGACTGGAGATGTCCCCGAACTTGGCGAAGTGGCTCAGATGGCCTTTGAATTCATCAAGTCGGAAATCGACCGCACTCAGGACAAATACGACAGGACCTGCGAGAAGAGGCGGAAGGCCATACAGAAACGTTGGGAGAAGAGCAAAAATACAAAAGAATACAATAGTATGAATAGTATTCAAAAGAATCAAATGAATACTACCCATACAAACGATACTGAGGATGAGGATAAACATGAGGATGAGGATAAACATGAGGATGAGGATGATACCAAGAAGATAAATCTTCATGGTGGTAATAATAACGCACATGCGCGCGAAGCCGACCTCTATGATGAAGCAGGTCTCATTGAAGAATTTTTCGCGCCCGAGAAGCAGGCTTCGCTTGAGGCGCTGGCTATGCAGCTAAGCCTACCTCTTGATGAGATGAAGCGCATGGCGATTGAGGTGGTCAACGATTGGGCCTTGATGGGGCAGAGACATCCAAATTACAACGATGCCTCACGACACCTTATCAGCACTCTGCGGAAGAAAAAACAATGGGCAAAATCCGCGGCTGTGACGACATTCTCCGAACCGGGACTGGGCGCCGGGGAATTCCGCGATGCCAACGGACATCGAACATACGGAATGAGTGGCGTCATAGTTCCTGAATCGGCGCCTCCACGTCCATCAGTGGCACATTGGTGGAGTGAGGCCTCAAGAATGTGGGAGAAAGCGATATGAGCAATCTGGATTTTGAAAGATTCGGTATAGACGTGAGCCGTCTGAACAGCCACGCAACGAATGCCAAGACATACTGTCCGCAGTGCCACGATCAACGTCATGACAAGCGCGACAAGAGCCTTTCGGTCAATATGCAAACCGGAATGTTCAAGTGCCATTATTGCGGTTTCAGCGGATGTGCGGCTGTTCCAACGGAAAGCGATAAGCAACAATGGATGAAGAGTCAGCCGTGGTTCAGACCCGCTCAAATCCGCAAGCAGAAGCCGGAATACAAGCGACCCACCCCGAAGCCACACGCACCGATGGGAGAACGCGCACTCGCATGGTTCGCAAGCAGGGGCATCAGCCAAGCAACCCTCGAAGCCCTCAAGGTAACGGAGGGTGAAGAATGGATGCCGCAGAAGAACGGCAAAATCAACACGGTTCAGTTCAACTACTACCGGGACGGACAACTCATCAACACCAAATACCGCACAGGTGACAAGTGCTTCAAACTTTGCTCGGGCGCGGAACTGATACCCTACAACATCGACGCAATCAAGGGGCAGAAAGAGTGCATCATCGTTGAGGGCGAAATGGATGCCTTGAGCTTCTACGAGGTCGGACGGCACGACGTGGTCAGCGTTCCCAACGGAGCAAATGCAAACCTTGACTACCTCGACGATTTCATAGAGGACTACTTCGAGGACAAAGAGACAATCTACATCGCGGTCGATACAGACGCGAAAGGTGTCATGCTCCGCGATGAGTTGATCCGGAGATTCGGTGCGGACCGGTGCCGTGTGCTTGATTTCGGAGAGGATTGCAAGGATGCCAACGAACACCTCATGGCACACGGCAGGGAGAGCCTTCTGCAATGCATCGCACAAGCTCCGGAAATCAAGGTTGATGGAGTTTTCACAGTCTCAGATTTTGAACAGAGCCTCGACGCAATCTTTGAATTTGGGTTGCAGAAAGGTGTAACGATGGGACATGAGAACGTTGACCGACTGATCAGTTTCGAGACCAAGCGACTCTGCATGGTAACAGGCTACCCTGGAAGTGGCAAGTCGGAATTCATCGACGAGATGGCAGAGCGGCTCAACATAAGGTATGGCTGGCGTTTCGCTTATTTCAGCCCGGAGAATGCACCACTTGCCTACCACGCAAGCAAGCTGATCGAGAAGTTTACGGGAAAGCACTTCGACCAAAAGCACCTCACATTCGGTGAGTACAAGCAAGTCAAGGAACACCTCGAACAGAATTTCTTCTTCATCTCTCCGAGCGACTACAAGGTGGACACAATCCTCGAAAAAGCCAAATACCTCGTCAGGCGCAAAGGCATCAAGGCTCTGGTCATCGACCCATATAACCGCCTCGAAGACGAAAAGAGCGGCATGAAGGAGACTGATTACATCAGCCAGCTGCTTGACCGGCTGACCAACTTTGCACAGCAGCATGATATTCTCATCATCCTGATGGCACACCCCACAAAGCCAGCTAAAAACAGAGATGGTAAGATTGATCCTCCTACACTCTATGACATCAGTGGCTCAGCACACTTCTTTAACAAGGCTGACTTCGGACTTGTGGTCCACCGCGACCGGCTCAATAACACCGTTGAGATTCGCATTGAGAAAGTCAAGTTCAGACACCTCGGAGAGCCGGGAACGGCACTCATGAAATACAACCTCAACAACGGACGCTATACCCCCTATTATCCCGAACAGGAGCCTCAATGGGATAACACCAACCATCTTGTCGAGGAGGAGCGCAGACGCGCACAGGACGCAGCGGAAGCGGCTCATTTTGACTTCGACGATTGGCTGCGCCCGACAGACGAGGAGGCACCATTTTAACCACAAAATACAGCAGACAATGAAAAAGACCGACGTTTTTACACGTATCAAATGCCTCGACAAGGCGTTCACATTCGCTGAATGGAGCGAGCATTGCAAGGCAGAAAGGGAACACCCGGAAAAATACACCATAGCGGCAGAGTTCCACGGATTCAAATACAACTATTCGGACATTTGCCTCAACCCGGAAATAGCCTTCGAGTGGCAAGGAAAGAAAGGATGTCAAGTCAAGATCACACTTTCAGAAAGCCCTGATGGGTGGTCTTACGGGATGAGCGTTCAACTCGGAACGTATGGCTCGAGCCACGGCTGTCCGTATGTGGAAAGCGGAGACCGGGATTGCTACGAGACAAAGGACGAAGCATACGAAGCCGCAATCCGATCCTTATGCGAAAGCAGAGATTGGTTCAAGAGAACCCACTGCGACATCAGCACGGATGACGAAGACCGGGGATTTGTCGCATACATGAAAGGGATTGATTCCGAAAGACAAAAAGCAATCCGGGTCATAGACCAACTTGAAGAATCAGTCAGACAGCCTACTCTTTTCGGATATTTCTAACGGACAGTATGAGACCACAGGGAACAGGCATCGTCGAACTCCACGACACGAAACAGGACGAGCGCGGATTCTTCTGCATGAAGCTCGTGGACTACTTGAACGAGGAAGCGCAGATGGGGACGGAAACCTACGCAGAACTATGGGACGAGCGATTCAGCCAAGCCAAGACAGGGCTGTGCGCATATCGGGAAAAGTGCCCCATATACGCCCGGACTACCGCCGGAAAGCCCCGGCAATTAACCTTGTTCTGACCACCAGTAAAACCGAACACAAATAAACCGAACAAACCATGACAGCAGACGAACTACAAACCCTCGAATCCGAGTTGCAGAAGCGCGGCTACCGGAAGTTTACTGGAGGCCTGACCGACAACGAGACCTACGCATGGTTCAAGAGCCTCAACAAAGAGGAGGACGAGGATGGCCATGTAATCAGCGGCTATCAGGTAGCCTTCCGGGTGTGGGACTTCCGCATATACCGTGACAGAGATGCGCCGCCTTACGGCTTCGATTTCTGGACTTCGCCACTCGGCACCGACTTCCGCATGGACTTCGTATCGAATTGGGAGCCGATTGCAGACATCGGCACCTTCGAGCGCATGGCGGCGGAGTTCAATCAGATGGTACGCAAGTATGTAAATCCTAAAAAAATAGAAAGATGAAATCAGAAGAAATCACCACCCTCGCCCGCGAGTTCAGCAAGGAGCACGATGACAGCACAATCGCCTATCACGCCGCCAAAGACGTAATCAACTTTCTGCTCCGCCGATTCTGCCTTGTGGAGAAAAGCAAATTGATTGAGGAATACAAATCCGCGACAGCCAACTTCAACAATGCGAGCGACCCTGTAATACCGACAATGGATTATTATCTTGGGACAATGAAGTTCATAGAATCCCTCTTCCCCGAAATCGCAAAGGAGGTGGAGGGATGAATGTTAGAAATACGCTGAAGTCCATCGGCAACGAACTGCTCCTCATCGTTGCCTTAGCGACCTTTATCGTGTTGGTAACGGCATTAGGAGTAGTTGCCACAATACTGCTTATGATGTTAGGACATTGGATTGGAATAGGTAAGGATATATTCATCTATTTCGCCTTGTTCTGTATATCTTGGAAAGTATGGGACGTCTTGGCTTGGGTAGTTGGAAAGATAGCCGACAGAATCGAGCGTAAAAAGGAACGTGAATATTTTGAACGATTAAACAGAAAACAATGACAGACAAAGAATACGAACAGAAGAAACGCGAGTGCTGGGAGGAGTATAAGCGAGAAAATCTCGACGGCGAAGTTCAATGGCGACCTATAAGCCGATACGATGTGTTCTGTGCCGCTTTCGACCGCGCCTACGCCCTCGGCAAGCAAGAAATCAAGCAAGAAACTAAGCAAGAAATTGCAAACCACAACCGCCACTTCGACAACATCCTCAAAGACGGCTTCCGCAACGAGAGGAGGCTGAATATTGCGGCGCAGATGATGCAAGCCCTCGTATGTGCTCCGCTTATTCCCGGCGTTGACCCCAACCCTCCGGCCGAGTATCTTGCCCAGACGGCACTCAGGCTTGCCGATGCGCTCATTGCTGAATGGCGTAAAGATTAATCCGGCAACCAACATTCAACTCAAACCAATTTCAAACAAAAAAACAATGATACAAATCCAAAAACAAACATGGTCAAAAAGAACCCTCTACCTACTCATAACCGACGGCGGCAGTGTTCAGCTTGACATCTACACGCAGCCACAGGGAGAGTACGGCATAGGCGCATTTATCCACAACCTATGGGTGCAGCCTTACTGCCGGAAAGAGGGCAAAGCCAAAGAGCTGCTCGACAAAGCAGAAACCATTGCCCGTAATACAGGCATCAGCGCAGTGTACCTCGAATGGGAAGCGGCAGAAACCTCGACATGGATGCTCGACCACTACATCAGCCGTGGATACGAAAAGCTGGAATACGGCAACGGATACGCACTATTGAAGAAACCATTAAACCCATAAACCCCAAACGATATGGCAAATGAACACGCAGATCGCGAACTGCTGATTTGCAGTGCTGACGGCGAAATGAAACCTGTGGGCAAGCTTGTGGAGCAATCCACAAGCCTCGAATCGGAGGAGAGTCCCGATTGCATCCCGACAAAGAGCAGCTTCTCATTTTCTTTTGAGATGCCAAGCCTTTCAAAATGGTTTGAGGAAAATGCCGAGCTTAAACCCATAAAAGAAGCACAGGATATGCTTAACCGATTACGAGACTATCAAGCCCTATGGCGTAAATATTACGGCTTCGGGATGCGCAAAGAGCGCAGGAAGATAGAGCGGAATTTCAACGCACTTGCACAGCGTTTCGTAATTCATTGTAGGCAATATGGAATAACAATCAACCCCAAAACAACAAGATAACTATGGCAAATTACAGCATCAAGACTGACCTCCTCAAATTGCAGGGGGCATTCGTAACCAACATCAAAGGCAAGACAGCCACCAAACGCTGCCTCTGCATCCCCATCGACGAGAGCGGTCTGTTCCTCGGAGAAAAGGGCTGCTATCTTAACATGACCGCAATCGAGATGCAGAACCCACAATACAGCGACACCCACTGCATAAAGGTCAGCCACGATCGTGAGGTGTACGAGCGCATGACCGACGAGGAACGGGCAGCGCAACCCATCCTCGGCGGACTGCACGAACTCAAGAAGAAGCCACAGGCGGCTGTGGACTTGACCGCCAATAACAATCCGTACATGGTTGGAGCAGAGGAAGACCTTCCGTTCTGACCGCCACGACACAGAGACCGAGCAACCGGGCAGACAGGGGGAGCAATCCCCCGTTTGTCGTGTATGCCCACAGACGCGCAGAAATGCCCCAAATTTCAACGATACGATGCAAACCAATAAAGTAACAACAAGAGCAAAGAAAACGCGACAGACGAAGTCACAGATCCCAAAAACAGATTTTTTTACACTGCTCTGCCGCTCTGATTTGAAAGTAGAATGTATCAAGGAGCATAAGTTCCACCCCGCACGCAGGTGGCGGTTCGATTACGCAATACCGGCGCACAAGATAGCCATAGAGGTGGAGGGTGGGGTGTGGACCGGTGGCAGACATACTTCTCCGAAAGGATTTCTCAATGACATGGAAAAATACAATACTGCAACCATTATGGGCTGGCGAATTCTTCGCACAATTCCTGATGAGCTGTGCAGTAATATTACGCTCAATATGATAAGAGAGGCCATTCGAACACCAATACACCTGCAGCCAACATCGATTTATCCACAAAAGTGATTATAATACAATCATATTATCTTATCTTTGCAAACATAACGCGCACGCAATGAAGACTGAAACAATTAAATTATCGCAAATCAACATCAACGCACGGAATCCGCGCAAGATTTCAGACACGCAGCTCGAAAGACTTGTGCGCTCAATTCTCATCTTCCCGGAGATGCAGACCCTGCGCCCGATAGTCATAGACGAGACCTACACAGCCCTCGGCGGCAATATGCGCTACCGGGCATTAACCGCAATCTCCGAGAAAAGCCCAGCAGAGGTCAACATGATGCTCGCCAACAGCTGCAAGGGCTACGCACAGAAGACCGAAGCGGAGCGACAGAACCTCCGAGACTATTGGGCAGCATGGCTCGCAGACCCCACGGCAATCATCGTACGAGCCGACCAACTGACCGAGGAGCAGAAGCGAGAATTCATCATCAAGGATAACGTAGCTTTCGGCGATTGGGACGATGAGATGCTGACCGCAGACTTCGACCCCGATGAGCTTGTTGATTGGGGACTCGGAGATCTTGACGATGAGCCGGACGATGGCGATGCTGATGAGGATGACTACGGCGAGGAAGACGCAGCCAACGCTCCGGCCCGGTGCAATCCCGGCGATGTGTGGCTACTCGGACGGCACAGGCTCATGTGCGGAGACAGCACCAAAGAGGCTGATGTGGCCATACTGATGGGCGTAGAACAGGCACATCTTCTGCTGACCGACCCACCATACAACGTGGACTATCAAGGCGGCACAAAGGACAAAATGAAAATCGCCAACGATAACATGGATGACATGGCATTTGTCGGCTTCTTGACCGCGGCCTTCAACTGCGCCATTCAAGCAATGCGACCGGGTGCGGCTTTCTATGTGTGGCACGCCGACAGCAAAGGCTATGAATTCCGCACGGCTCTGAAGGAGGTCGGACTGACGCTCCGGGAGACGCTGATATGGGTCAAAAACGCGCTCGTCCTCGGAAGGCAGGATTACCAGTGGCGGCATGAGCCGTGCCTGTATGGGTGGAAAGACGGAGCAGCGCATTACTTCGTCGATGACCGCAGCCAAAGCACCGTAATCGAAGATGCCGGGGTGGACTACCGTAAGTTCAAGAAAGACGAACTGCTGAAGCTCGTGCTTCAACTCACGGACGTGTCAGTACCCAACACGGTAATCTACGAAGATAAGCCGACAAAGAACGACATCCACCCCACCATGAAGCCTGTAAAGCTAATGGCGCGACTTATCAAGAACAGCACCAAGCAAGAGCAGCTCGTCCTTGACCTTTTCGGCGGCAGCGGCTCAACCCTTATCGCTTGCGAGCAGATAAACCGCAAGTGCTTCACGATGGAATATGACCCTAAATACTGCGACGCAATTCTCGATCGCTGGGAAAAACTTACAGGAGAAAAAGCTGAACGCAAAAGAACTTAAAACTGTCGATAATGAGCAAGATGCAGAATCAGCGGCGCAGCCAAGCAAAGATGGCCCGGTTGGAGATTGTTGCACAGATGTTTCTTCGTCAGCATACCGTGCGTCAAATCCGAGCAGAAGTAATGAAACGGCTAAACTTATCCACTTATTCCACAGCAACGGTTCAGAACGACATCCGGACAGTCCTCGAGGAATTACAACAGCAGCGGCTCGACAATGCAGAATACGCGTTGCAGTTGGAACTTGAGCGCATCGACGAGACGTGCCGTGAGCTATGGGCGCAATGGGAGAAATCCAAAGAGGACCACGTCCGCACCATGAAGAAGCGTAAGGGAGTGCCACAGTTCGGAGACGAGGGCGGTAAGAGCAAAACTACACAGATAGAAAACCGGGAAAGCAAGTTTGTCGGTTTCGGCAATGTAGCTTATATATCCGAGATCCGTGCCCAGCTCCAGGAACGACGTAAACTGCTCGGACTCTATGCACCGGAAAAGAAAGAGCTCTCCGGGGAGCTTTCCTTTGCAAATCTGCTAATGGAAAGCGGCATGCTTGATGAAGCAGAGGCGAACAGCTCGGAATTTCCCGTGTAAGCCGCGCTGTTCGTTGGTCTCGCTCCGAGTTGAACAACCGCCCACCAACAAGCACGAAAGCCCACAGGCGCAAAATTCAGAGAAAATAACTCCACATTTCAACAATGGCACGACAGCAAGACATCATACTCCGGCAAAGGGGCATCGACCTATTGAATTCATGGCGGCAAGATTGGAACAAGTTCATCCGTGAAGCGTTGGGCGCGAACCTTGACAAAGAGCAGCAGGCAATCGTAACCTCGGTGCAATTCAACCCCCGAACCTCGGTGGCTTCGGGAACAGCACGTGGGAAAGACTTTGTCGCTGCTTGCTGCGCTGTGAGCTGCCTGTTCCTTACCCCACGGTGGAACAGCCGCAAGGAGCTTGTGGAGAACACCAAAGTCGCTCTGACAGCACCGACGGACAGGCAGGTAAAGAACATCATGATGCCGGAGGTCGCACGACTTATGGAGAGAGCCAAACAACGCGGCATCGTTCTTCCCGGAAGCGTGACCACAGACCGAATCCGCACGAACAGCCGCGAATGGTTTCTAACAGGCTTCAAAGCCGACGAGCAGAACCACGAAGCATGGTCTGGTTTTCACGCGGTGCATACGATGTTCATCGTCACGGAAGCCTCCGGCGTATCAGACAACATCTTCGACGCAATCGAGGGTAACCTGCAAGGAGACTCCCGAATTCTTCTTGTGTTCAACCCCAATACCCCAATCGGATATGCGGCACGAAGCCAAAAGGGAGAACGCTGGGCAAAGTTCCGGCTCAACTCACTGACCGCACCAAACGTCACGGAGAAGCGAATCATCATACCCGGACAGGTGGACTACCCGTGGGTGGTTGACAAGCTCGAACAATGGTGTATGCGTATCCGCCCCGACGAGGTGCAGCCGGAACTTGATGACTTCGAATTCGAGGGGCAATGGTATCGCCCGGAGGACTTGTTCAGAAAGAAAGTCCTCGGAAAGTTCCCAAAGGTCGGAGACGATGTGCTGATACCGCAGCAGTGGATAGAAGCCGCACAGGAACGATGGAAACAGGCGCATGGCAAAGAGCCGATCGAAAGAGACGGAGATATTCGGATGCTTGGCGTGGACGTGGCTGGCATGGGACGAGACGCGACTTGCTATGTCGAGCGCATGGGCGCATGGTGTTCCGGCTTCGACAGCCATAACTCCGGCGGCACGGCAGACCACATGGAGGTTGCAGGAAAGGTGGCGACATGGAGGAGACGTAACCCCTACGGCTTCGTAAGCATAGACACCATCGGAGAGGGCGCAGGGGTTTATTCCCGATGCCGTGAGGTGGAGAACAGCCCGGAATACATAATCAGCTGCAAATACAGCGAATGGGGAGGAAACAACCCCGACAAGATGAGAGACATAACCGGGCAATATCGCTTCGTGAATATGCGAGCCTATCTGTTCTGGTGTGTCCGGGATTGGCTCAACCCCAAGAACAACACAGGGGCGATGCTGCCGCCCGACCCACTCTTTGAGGAAGAAGCGACGGAGATACGGTGGTTCTTCCGTTCCGACGGCAAGATACAGATAGAACCAAAAGAAGATATAAAGAAACGTCTCAACCGTTCAACCGACCGCTTCGACGCTCTCGCCAATACCTTCTACCCGATGGATATGCGCAGAGCCATCGACATAGAACGCCTCCAACGAATTTTTTAACAACCCCAATATCAAAAACAAATGCCAAGCATCCAAGAAATCCTCGGCGCAAATACGACCGAAAGAGAGCGAATAACCGCGCTCAAGCAAAAGACCGTCAGTGTCCCAGCGTGGGCAGGCAGAAAGGGTCTTGAAAGCGAGTACGACCCCAAGAAGCACCCTGTCATGGACAAGCAGATATACCCCGACATTGTGCGCGATGACGGAGTAGAGAGAGTAACGCGAATAACCCTATCGTTTCAGAAACTCGCTGCAACACGCATGAGCGAACTCTGCACAGGCATACCCGTGAAGCGAGTGTATAAGCCGGAGGGCGACAAACAGAAGCTCGCAGCGGAAGTGATAGAAAAGATATTCGACCGCAACCGCATCAACAGCGTCAATACCAAACGATGCAAACAGTTGTTCGCAGGATGCGAAATATTCACGCTTTGGTATGCCGTGAAGCAGCAGAACAATCTCTACGGGGTCAACAGCCCCATCAAGCTGCGCTGCCGGACTTTCTCCCCAATGCTCGGAGACGAGTTATATCCGTTCTTCGACGAGTACGGAGACATGACCGCCATGAGCATCGGCTACACCCGAAAGGTCGGGCGCAAGAACGTGCAGTATTTCGACACCTACACAGACGGAGAGGGCAGCCGCCACATCAAATGGAGCAACGAGGGCGGAGACTGGGCTGTGGTCGAAGACGAGAAGACAACGCTCTTTAAAATCCCTGGAGTTTACGCTTGGAGACCGATGCCGATATGGGAAGACACATCCAGGAACGTGTACGAGATGGAATGGTCTCTCTCTCGAAACGGCAACTATCTCCGGGAGAACAGCAAACCCAAATTCGTGGTCTGCGCCGACGCTGTCATTCAATACGGTGACGAGAAAAGTCCCAACAAGGAATTCAAGGCGGTCTCACAGTTCCCATCGGGAGCAAAGGCGGAATACGTCACATGGGAGCAGGCGACCGAGAGCCTCAAGTTCCACATCGAGACCCTGCGAAGCTTGTACTTCACGCAGCTTCAGCTCCCGGATTGGAGCTACGAGAAGATGAGCCAACAGGCGCTCTCCGGGGAGAGCCGCAAGCAGATGTTCATCGACGCGGAACTCAAGGTAGGAGACGAGAGCGGAGACCTTATCGAATTCTTCGATCGAGAGGTCAACGTGGTCAAGGCTTATGCCAAACGTGTGATGGGCAGCGCATACCATGCCGACATCGACGCTCTCCCGGTTGAGAATATCGTAACCCCCTACCGTATCACGGACGAGAAAGAACGAGTGGAAAGGCTGATGACCGCCAACGGCAACAAACCCATCATGTCGCAGAGAGAGAGTATCGAGGAATACGGACACTCTGACAACGTCGACCGAACGCTCAAGGAGATAAAGGAAGAGGAAATCGCCGACTCCTTCGATTTGACCGAATAAACCAATCGCATCATGGCACGAACACCAGTCCGCCTACCCAAAAAGAAGCTGCCGGAAGCCCCGAAATACCGATGCCGGGACTGCGCCCATTCCTACGATTGGCAGAACCGGGCACTCGACGGACATCTGATACTCTGCCGATGCCCCTACGACAAAAAGAGCCAATACGGAATGTTCTGCAAGTTCCTGTCGGACTACCAGTGCAGCGACCATTTCAAGAAACGAACAACAGAACCCAATGCCAAAGCCAACTGACTACGACAAGACGCACCTCCGCAACATGGCGGCGATCGGTACGCGCATAGACCGCATCTTCAAGAAAGCTGCCGAGGAAGCAGCCAAGATTGGTGTGTCCATAAAATCCCCCCTGCCCGAAGACCGCATTTTCAGCTTCGATGATTACCCAGCGACCAAAAAGCAGATCGAGCGACTTATGACCGCCCTGCAAGAGTCGATGGAGACAGCCATCGTGAACGGAGTGCGGTCTTCGTGGACATTGAGCAACAACAAGAACAATGCCCTCGTGTCGCGCATTTTCGGAGGCCGTGTCGGCGATTTGAGCAAGGAACAACACCGACGTTACTTCTCCACCAACGGAGCGGCTCTCGACGCGTTTCTGCAACGTAAGGCGCAAGGGTTGAACCTTTCCGACAAGGTGTGGAGATATGCTGAATCATTCAAACGAGAGATAGAGCTGGGTCTTGACTTGGGAATTCGCACCGGGGAAAGCGCGGCGCAAATGTCTCGAAGCCTCCGACAGTACCTACAGCACCCCGACAAGCTGTTCAGACGGGTGCGGGACCAGCATGGCAATCTCAAGCTCTCCAAGGCGGCGCGAGACTACCATCCCGGACGCGGTGTTTACAGAAGCAGCTACAAGAACGCCCGGAGACTTGCCTGTACCGAGACCAACATGGCATACCGCACAAGCGACCATTTACGCTGGCAGCAGATGGAATTCGTGGTGGGCATCGAAATCAAACTGAGCAATAACCACACGCTGAACGGAGTGCCGCTGACCGACATCTGCGACACTCTCGCCGGACGCTACCCCAAAGACTTCAAATTCGTGGGCTGGCATCCCCACTGCCGCTGCCACGTCGTGACGGTTCTTAAGACCGATGACGAGATGGCGGAGGACACTCAGCGGATACTTGCCGGAGAGCAGCCGAAGAAAGGATCTGTAAACACCGTGCGCGACGTTCCTGACGCTTTCAAAGGCTGGGTGGAAGAACACGCCAACCGCATAGAGATGAGTGGAAATTTGCCCTATTTTCTTAAAGATAACCGCAAGATAATAAGCAATCTTTTAACTGAGAAAATGCCTCAATTAATCGCAGGAACAGGCGACCCCATATTTGATTATATCGAAAACTACAACCTACCCAAGTCTATTCGGGACAGATTCGAGCTGTACAACAGCCTCAAGTCTTTCAATGACTTCAAAATGTTCTTTGCCGAGCGTGGCATTGAGCTTTCAACCGACTTTGAAGAATTATTAGATAAAGCAGACGAATACTTTGAACCGATTGCTTTACAGTGCAGAAAATTATCAATAGCATACGATACATACACGAATTTGTTAGGGAAAGATTGCCTAAAATCTCTAAAGCGAATCAACCTCTTTGATAATGGAGAAGACATGGGCAGTGCACAAGCAGCATATTTTTATAATATGATTGGCGAGAAAGACCCTTGGGCTGGCGTACTGAGAATTCGAACTAACAATCTCAATGGACATACAGCATTCCATGAATTGGCTCATGTGATACAAGATTCTGTTAAACTAAGGGGCGAAGATGCTGTGATTGCAGCTTCACGCATTATTAAGGAGTGCGGCTTAGATAAATCCGTAGGGGCGTATTTCGGGGCTTCTGCTTACGCAATGGAAGCAGAGAGAATGGCGGACGCTTTTGCAAATGTTTTCACGCGCAAAAAAATGAGCAAAGAGTTTGAATTCTTTACGGAAGTAAGGAAATACTTGCGCCATCCTCAAAATGAAATAAAGACAATCGAGGAAATAGCAATCAAAAGACACGCCAATAGAGACGTAGCCAAAATTCAAAAGACATGGAATGCCCGTCGCATAGCCAACATCGAGGATGCTGCCAAAAAGGGGCTTTTCCCCAAGGAATGCCTGAAAGGGCTCTCCGCAATGAAACTACCAGAATTCAACGCCCGAATTGCATACCTTCAGAAAACCGCGCAGCGACACGCAGCAAGGTCTCCGCAGGACATCGAGGACATCAAGAAAGCATGGAAAGCCAAGCTCACGAGAGACAAAAACACGCGCATCATGGCGGACAATGTTCTCAAGCTACGCTCCGAATATCCCCTCGACGTGGACTTCTCCGCGCTTGAGAAAATCATCGCAGACAACAATCTCACGAAGCTGCGAGAGGAAGCTCGGAACGTGGCACAGGTAATCAAGACGATCCGCGCAGAGGAAAAGATGCTCTCCGACATCATCCCGGAGGTTCACGAATGGCACAAGTCATTCAACCTCGAAAGTCTTAAGGCGGTTAAGACCTCAATCCTTAGCAAACTTGACGAATTCAAAGCAAAGGGATGGGGAGACTTCGATACCAAGACAAATCTCGGACATCTCAAGCACAGCCTCGAATGGCAAGCCAACTATATGGCTACCAAAGGACAGCTCAAGTATTCGACATGGGAGGTGGCGCAGAAATCCTACCTCAAGCTCGTGGACAAGGCGCAGGACTTGCTCGATTGGGAAAATATCGAGACGGACATCGAATTGCTTAAAGCCTTTAAGACCAAGAGTAAAGAATTTGGAAATCTACTCAACAACGCAATTGCAGCACAAGCGGCAGGGGACAAAGCAAAAGCCCAACTATGGGTCTATAACGCCGGACTCAAGAAAGACCAACTCGAAGCCGCGAAAGCAAAGGCAGCAGCTGCGAGAGCCGCTAAAAAGGCAGCTGCATCGACCGAAGCACCTGTTAGCTTTGGAGACGAGTGCTTCACAGAATCTCGTCGCAAGGCTGCTAAGATATTCAGAGACGCGATGGAAGCAGAAAGCAGTGAGTTATTCGATGAAGCGTCCCGACTTTACCAAGCCGCGACAGACGCATTCAAAGAAGCTGCTGAAGACTATACAGAAGCATCGGGCTATCTTACGAAATGGCTGCGAGGGCTTGACGGCTACCTCGAATCGAGCCTGAGCTATGCGCAAAAGGCGGAATTCCACACAAGGGAATTGTCAAGGATAATCGGACAGGCGACGCTCAAACGAGATATGTGGCTGTATCGAGATGAGCGAGCCGCATTCTTGGCATTGAAAGCCGGAGGATTAGACCCGGACACCCTACAGGCGCAAATCAAGGAGTACGCCCGTAAAATAACTGCACGATACAAAGCCGCAGGACGCATGACAGCCAAGAGAACGAAAGAACTTGAGGAAAAGATTGCGTGGTTCACGGATTGGAGAGCAAGACAGCTTGTCGGGAAAAAAGGCATCGATCCGTCGATCCTTTCATGCGGTTCTCACGAACAGCACAGATTCAATGGAACAGGCGGAGACAACCGATTCGGCAGACCAAAGGTTCGCCTTGAGATTTACTGCCCAAAAGGAACGCAAGCCTTGTATGCCGCTCCATTCAATCACTACAACCGCAAGGTTACGAGTGGCAGATTTTGGGATGGAACGAGCCACACTATCTCAATCCACGAAGCAGAGGTATTCTTGCAGCGAGACACAGAATTCAGAATCGTATCTGCAAGATGGGACGCTAAAGAAGACCGATGGTTCGTTAAAGTTGAGGTCATAGGACACAGAGCGCGTGACTTCGAGATGCAATCCACGCCAAGAGGTTACAAAGCTAAGTTTAAATAACAGCAACGAGGACGGAAGCAATACAGCAACCGTCCTCGTTTTTTGCTTGATGGAATCAGAGACTCGCACTCTTCCAGTCCGTGTAGAAGCGTACCCAATCCCCGGAGGATGCAACGCCCTCATTCCAATGCTGGAGCAACCGGTAGAGCGCAGCCTTAAGCCCGATCCACACACCGTCTGACTTCTCGAAGTCGAGCAGCCCGGCGGCACGGTACTCGTCCATGATTTCGGCGGATTTTTCCGAAAGGGTCTCGGTTTTAGCATCCGCGATTTCACGCCCTACCCAATCACGCTCTGTTTGCCACAGGAAAGAGGGAACGCCGGACGTGAAAGGGTTTGCCTTTTCGCCCTTGTAGTAGCGGCAACAGCGCAACAATTCATCACGATTTAAGTCCATTTTTATAGCGATGTTCAAATTTAACAATCACGTCAAGCATCTCAGCCGGGAGCATCGACAGAGCCTTCTCCCGGATATCGTCGGGAATCCCCCAGCGAGCCTCGGCAAGAGAACCGACAATCGCTGCGAGAGTGTCCGAATCGCCACCCCAAAGAACAGCCCGCCGAATGGCATCTTCAAACCCTGCTGATTGCAGGAGGATATGGAAAGCGAGAGGAACACAACCCTGACACGTCTCGTCAAAGACACCACGCGCAGGAAGATGCGTCCTCCAATTCCACTCATATCCATAATTCTCGGAGACAAGACCGAAAACATCAAAGGAATCCGGCGCATTGCCAAACTCGCGGAAATTGAAGATAGCACGAGCCACGACGGAAGCTCCGATAAGTCCCTCCACATGGTTGTGGGTCGGAGCAGCCGAAGCCAACGCAGCCCGGAGCGTCGCCGCTTCCGAACTGAACGCCCACCCGACAGGAGAAACACGCATTGCAGCACCGTTGCCGAAAGAGTTATAGGGTTGCGGATTTTCAGAGTGCAGCCACGCATTGAACGAGCCACCATAACCGCCCATCGGATTGGGATACTTGCGACCCCAACGCTGGAGCGCAGACCCGAAGCCCTCCCCGGAGACGAGCGCATCAGCGACAGCTATCGTGCAGACGGTATCGTCCGTGAAAGAGCTGCGCTTCGAGAACAGAGGGAAGCGAGGATTTGAGGTGTTGGCGAATTCATAAGGCGAGCCAACGATGTCGCCGATTATTGCTCCTAACATAAGCAGTTCAGAGATTTAGATTACAAAGTTAAGTAATAGTTCGAGAATACGACGAAATTAGATCCATTTATGACGCTTTGAGACAACAGGCTCACGCTTGATGATGCAACGCTTTCCTGCAAAGGCTGCGCCGTCCGGAACTTTGAGGTTGTAGAGATGGCCGAGGGTACAGCCTATCTGCTCCACGGAGAAGACCTCGTAGATGGCGGCAAGCGACGAAAACAGGAAATATCGCTGTCGGGGCTTGTCGGCAAAGGGCGCTGCGAAGAACAGCACCCCATAAACATAACGACCGAATGGCATTAGACAGCAGGTATCAAAGAATTCTGAATATGGATAGCCACCCACCGAAGCTCGTCCTCGGTCAGAGCGACACCCGGATAGAATTCCCGGCAGAGCTCAGTGTCAGGGCGATCCCCTACAGGAGTGCGGAGAAAGTCATGGAGACCGCAGATGGGTTTAAAGATTCCCTCCTCCGAAAGAGGCAGAACGATATCCGAGGGGTCGAGGTCTGCAGCAATGGCAAGAGCCATGACAGCCTCGGTGGTCTTTTCTGCCCAGTCCTCGAAGACTTCAGCAGGGTTGTAATGCTTCCAAAGCCAATTCTCGAAGCGGAGCATTTCAAGATTACGCAGTTCTTTCATTTTACAGTACGGTTAATGGGTTCGACATTGAAGCGAGAACGGACATCCACGAGGATGCAGCCGGAGACATTCGAGTCCGGGCAGAAGATGCAGAGACACGACATGAGCGGAATCCAAGAGAACGCCACGCTCGGATAACTGAGGGCGAGAAACTCGCAGAGGGAAGCGAGTAGGTAATGGTCGGTGGTTTTGTATTGCAGAAGCATATCTGAAGAATTTGAGGGGCGACCCGGAAGCCGCCCCGGTTTTTATTTCCAATTTTTAGCAACTTCTTCGAATTCCTGATACACACCGTCCCGGAGAAAAAGCATATCGCCCGAACCGTCTCCCCACCAATCGGTGACATGAGACAGATGGCGACCAACTCCATCATTCGGGCAGAGCTTCTTGTAGATGGAGCGGAACATGGCGGAGATTTTACGACCTTTGAAATGACCGCCTCGATGAGCGTCATTCGTGCAATAGCCATAGCAGTGGACGGTCTCCACGTTTCCGGCATCATCAAGGAACTCATTGTCGCAGTCACCCCATGCGCCGTAGCGGATAGTGTCGAGGAGCAGAACAACTTCCTCCCCGGAAAGTACATCGATAATTTTTTGAGCTGTTGAATTCATAACAGAGAGTTAAAAAGGGTAGATTACTTGCGATAGAAAGAGAACTTGATACCACGGCGGAGCTTGCAGTGGGTAACATCGTTGTTGATGTCGCGCTCGGCACGACCGACAAACTTGTAGAACAGCTCCTCCCCGATAAGGGCAATCGCGCCGGACACGCCGACCAACACGTTCAGCTTGTCGCCGGAGGGCGAAAGACCGTTGACCTTGATGAGATAGTTGCGGTTGATATAGGAGGAGGGATAAAGGGAAGCAGTTGCAGATGCCATGATTTCAAGTTTTAGAGGGGCAGAACGCCCGTGGTTTATATTCACGACACAAAGTTACATTAACTATTCGGTTAATACTTCATCTTTTGAGAGAAAAATTAACCGAACGGTGTATTTTTAACAATTTAGTAGGGATTTCGCAAATATAGTATGTTGAATACATAGATAAGATGGTGCATAATTTTTTTCTCAAATTTTATATGCTTATATTGTAAACACATTGATAAATATTGTATCTTTGCGAATTAACTAATCAGTATAGCATTACAACATCGCGATGAAAAAAGAAATTCTTGAAGCTCTCACAACCAAATTTTCGGGGGTGTCAGTTTCCATTCTCGACAGGATAGCGACCAAGCTCGCGAAGACTGTCACAACCGCAGAACAGGTCAAGACCGCAGTAGAGGGAGTGACCATTCAGCAGGTCATCGAAAGCTACGGAGACAGCCGTGCGACCGAGGCCTCCGACACCGCTCGTAAGAACGCGGTGCAGGAGTACGAGAGCCGCTACGGACTGAAAGACGGAGTGAAGACCACAACCACCACAACTGGGGGCGAGCAGCCGACAGGTGGCACCGCAACCAATCCGACAACCGGGGGCGAGGAAGTCCCTGTATGGGCGCAGAAACTGATTAACGACTTCGCCGAATTCAAGGCTTCCAAGACAACCGAAACCCGAACCCAGCAACTCAACGCCGTAATCGGCAAATTGCCCGAACCCATGCGCAAGGCTTATGAGCGACTCCCTCTCGACAAATATTCTGCCGAGGAGTTCAACACACTTATCGCAGACATCACGACCGAGGTCGAGGGCATCGCTGACGATACGGCAGCGCAAGGGGCTGTCTTCGGCAAACCTTCCGCGTCAACAGGCGCACAGAACAAGACTGAACTCACCGAAGCGCAGAAAGCTGCAATCTCACATCGAGAGGGCATCCCTGCCAACGGTAATCAGCCTTTCTAAGTTTAACCCATCAACTCACTGAAGAATGGCAAAAATGACCGTAAAGAAAAGACGCGATGACCAGACACCTCGCGTCTTCATCCACAAGACAGCCGACATTCGTGGTGGCGTTTCTGTGGCAGCTTCGGAACTCGGTGGAGACTATCTCCGTGAGGGCGCAATTCTGAGCGCACCCGTCGATGGCATCACTCACGTGGTCAAGACCGCCGAGGTCATCGCCGAAGTCGCAGCAGCCGACACGACCATCAAGGTCTCGAAGTTCCACAACTTCAAAGTCGGCGACTGCATCATGGTTGAACCCGGCAAAGTCGCACACAAAATCACAGCGATCGACGAGACCAACAAGAAGTATGACACCCTCACGGTAAACACTGCACTCGGCGCAATTGCCCTCGGCGGTTTCATCGTCGAAGCCGCCGCAGAAGCGACAGGCGCAGAAAACAGCAAGTCGCAGCTCAAATATGAGCCGCAGTCCGTCAATGGCACCGGGCAACCTTTCGACCCCAAGTCGAACATCAGCACTGACGCATGGGTAATCGGTGTGACGCGCAACAACCCCGTCCCCGAATTCCTCATCGCCAAGCTGAAAGGAATCATCAATCTCTAACCCCCGATAAGCAATGGCAACAGTAGTAAATACACTTATCCACGGGCTGAATCAGCAGATGGTGGAATGTCGACTGAACAGCATCGACATGAAGCCCTTCCTTTTCGGCACTTACTTCCCCGTGAAGAAAAGAACCGGCTTCAATTGGGAGACGCTGACCAATCAGATCACAAAAAAGAACGTAGCCGCTGACCTTCACGCAGACAACGGCACTATCATCCGCAAGCGTCGTCCCATCTTTCAGAGTGCGAAAGGCGACCTTCCGTACATCGCCATTTCTCGTGAAATGACCCGTGCGGACATGAAGCGTTATCAGACAGAACGCGCTCTCGCCAAAGACGATGACGCGACCAACCTCGTCGAGTTTTGGGGCGAAGACGTGGACTTCTGCGCAAACGGTGTTCAGTCCGAGCTTGAATACATCGCATGGACGCTCCTGTCAAACGCTGGCGTGATGAAGTTCACGACCACGACCAACGCGACATTTGCAAACGAATTCGACCTCGACTACGATGTCGATGACGAGCAGAAAGTTGTCGCTCTGAGCGATTGGGGCAACAAGGTAACCGCAGACATCATCGGCGACCTCGTGAAAATCCGCGAGGAGCAGAAGAAATACGGACGCAATCCCAAGTTCGCCTTCATCAACCTGAACGAACTCTACCGCATCGCCTCGACCGACCAAATCATCAAGGCTTGCGCTTCGTTTGCGTCCAACGCCCTCAACATTTCGCAGACCCCGAACCTCGCGCAGATTAACGCGATGCTCAAGGAACAGGCATGGCTGGGTGGTCTTCAGCTCCGCGTCATCGACCAAGATATCACTCGTGAATTCGATGACAAGCCGGACATTACAGGAAACCCATTCGCCGACCACCGTCTCGTTCTTTCGGAAACCGAGAAGCTGGGTTCTACCCAGTACGACATCCTCGAAGATGACGACACGAGCCACTGCATCATCCGTGCCGTGCGCTCCCACACCGTCATCAAGAAGTATGGCACCATCGAGCCGAAAGGTGAGGTAACCATCGGCGAAGCCGACGCAATCCCCGTTCTCGACACGGCATACCGCAACGTCTACGTCCGCACCGACAAAACCTCATGGGATTAATCTCCCCGTAATGCGAAGCATCAATGGCACAAACCAACCTCGACGCATTAAAGAGCGTGAACGCTTACCCGATACCGCTGCGCACCCTCACGGAGACAGCGGAACGTCGTAATATTTCGCTTGCCGCTGAAGCCTCGCAGGAGAGTCTGCTTGGCAGGGATTATCTCCTGGCTAAAGCAGACCTCCTGCTTTGGCTCTCCGTCGCCCCGAACATTTCACAGGGCGGTCAGTCCTTCTCGTTTACTGATGAACAGAGAAAGGATTTCAAGCGACAGGCGTACGCGATTTATGACGTGTACGAGCCGATGGCAAATGCCGGGTGCGTCTCATACGGCTACAAAGGAGACAGACTATGATAATCGAGAACGGCACAATCGAATTCAAAGAGAAGACCCCCGGAAAGATTGACCCGGAGACAGGCTACCCCACTAAACCGACAGCGGTCGGCTGGAGCAAACCTATCCCTTGTCAGTTCCTGCCAAACAACCGCAACAACCTCGGTAGGATCAACGGCGAGCGTTTCACGACAGCCACCTACACGGTACTGATCGAGGAACAGGAGCTGCCCGAATCCGAGCAGATACGGCTGACGGACAGGAGCGGAAAGAAACTCGGAGAATTCTCATTGATTGCGCCCCCGGAAACCCTCGAAGCGGTCGGAGAGATAAGGATTTTAATATGACCCCGTGTGTTGCCCTGTGTGGCGTTTCTTTCGGTCGGGTGGAACAACCATACCATTTGCACGATAAATCGCCACAGAGGGCAAATTTGGAGAAAATAACTCACGGAAATGGGAATCACGCAGAAGACCCCGGCGGCAGAGATTGACGCTTACATTGAGCAGCAGGTGGAACATATGACAAATGCGCTTATTTACAACTTGCAGTTCATCGGCGAAAAATGCCTCAACGCCGCCCGTGAGACAAACTCCTACAAAGACCGCACAGGCAACCTCCGAAGCTCCCTCGGATACGTCATCGTTCTTGACGGAAAGATAAAATATCAGAGTGACTTTGAGGTGGTCATGCAAGGCGACAGCGGAGCAAAGAGCGGAATCCAATACGCGAAAGAGGTCGCCCGGCAATTCCCGGAGGGCATTGTTCTCATCGTGGTAGCCGGAATGCATTATGCCTCCTATGTCTCCGCCACGGGGCGAGACGTTCTCGACAGCGCGGAATTGCTTGCAGACAAACTTGTGCCGCAGATTTTGAAACAACTCGGATTTAAATAACACGACCTAATGGCTAAGACAGGAAAGCAGATACAGGGCGACATTCGCCGTCTCTTGAAAGACTCGACCCTTTACACCCAAATATCGGGAGAGGTCTATCGGAACGGCTACCGCCCACGAGACAGCCGCATGGAAGATGCGGTCGTGACATTCACTGCCGGACTGCCGGACCAAATACAGACAGGCGTGGTAACCGTCAACATCTTTGTGCCGGACATCGACCCCGAAGACAACGGCACATGGCTGGAGGATGGAAGACGAACCGAGGAGATAGAGAATCTCGCACAGGCATGGGTTGACAGCCTAACGGCAGAGGTCTCATGCTACAAGTTTAAGTTACAGCAAACAATCTACACGGAAGCCGAACCAAGTATTAATCAGCATTTCGTGGTCGTAAAACTCAAGTATGAGTATTTCGGATAAACAACAAATCAAAATTTAACAAAACGAATAATTATGGCAACAATTTCATGGGGTAAGCCCTCTTCTTTTGAAACAACTCCATCTGTTGACAGAGCTCCCGCCGCTGACGCCACATGGGAAAGCATCGAGACTCCCAAAGAGGGCACCTTGCAGATAAATGTCACGGAAGGTGCCGAACATACAGCCAACGAAGAAGGAGGTGGGCTCGTTGATATCCGCTTCGACGCCAACACCTACGAGCTCCAGTTTACAGAGTTTGTGAAGAAAGGCAAGGATCCGATATTCGAGGATGTCGACGGCGTGGTGGCCGGTGAGCATGCTTTCCGCTTTCTGCCGGAAGACGATACATGCGAAGGTCGTCAGATTGACTGCGCTATCGTGCGCGTAGTTGAGACCTTCACTACTGCCGAAGGCCTACTCCGTTTGCACAAGTGCAGATGCAAGAAACCCAAAACCGGTAAAACTGTCAAGAAGTACACCAAGACTGCGTAAGCACTACATTCCTAAGCGAGATGGAGCGGTGGTAGCTCGCTGTGTTTCTCCCGGCACAGAGGTCGTGGGTTCGAATCTCACTCTCGCTTCCAAAACAATACCACATAGAGATGGAAAAGACAATAGAAGAAAAGGTAGCCCAGACCATCCTCCAGCAACCGGAGGAGATAACCATCGGCGGCAAGACATATACCATAGCACCTCCGAGTGTAGCGACACTGATTCTTGTTTCAGGGTGGATCTCTCGTTTGCCAAACATAATTCTCGATGAAAATAAGATTATGGAGGAAAGCCTGTTCATAGCAAAAGATTGTGGAGAATTGGGGGATATCGCAGCCACGTTAATCCTTGGGGCAAAACACGTCAACGACATTGTGGAAAGCCGCCACACGGAAAGGAAACGGCATCTGTGGGGATTATTCAGCACGAAGCATACGGTAGTCAAGTACGAGACAAAGAAAGAACGATTGAGCCGGGAACTGCTGGAAGACACGACACCAAGAAACCTCCACAACATCGTCGCCCAAGCCCTTCTCAAAATGCAGGTCGGTGATTTTTTCGGGCTTACCACTTTCCTCACAGGGATAAATCTGATGCGTCCAACGAAAGTGGGAACAGAAGTGACAGCATCTGGGCAATGATATCAGGAATTGTAAAGGCTTTTAATCTCACGATTGATTATGTTCTTTATGATCTCAGTTATGTCAACCTCATGCTATATGGCGCATCGCTGCCCTCTTACAAAGGTCCTAAAGGCAAAAACGGGGAGGGGCAGAACAATAAGGTCATCAATGGAGACGATCCGACTAAACAGGCGGAAATAGACAAGTTATTCGACGAAACAAACAGGAGCTGATGGAAACAGATAAAGGCGGTCTGTTTTATGCAACAGGCATTGATAATTCGAAACTGAGGATAGATGCGGCAGAATCCCGAAACATTCTTGCCGGAATTGGTCAATCAGCCATACAGGAAGGCGCTCGAATGGATGCCGCGTTCAATCAGGTCGCAAAGACACTGGGTGGCCTTTTTGCCATCAGTCGACTAAAAGATACTGTCGCTCAGATTGTAGAGGTGCGCTCAGAAATTCAGCGTTTACAAACGTCGTTTAAGACTCTTGCTGGGGAAAGCAAAGGGGATGCGTTATTCTCTGAAATCAGACAGTTTGCCACTTCCACGCCGATGATGATGAAAGACCTTGCTGCGGGGGCGCAAACTATGCTTGCATTCAATATCGAAGCAGAAAAGGTCATGCCGATATTGAAATCTATCGGAGATATATCAATGGGTGACGCGCAGAAGTTCAACAGCCTCACCCTTGCATTCTCGCAGATGAGCGCCACCGGCAAGCTCATGGGGCAAGACCTTTTACAAATGATCAACGCCGGATTCAATCCCCTGTCAGTCATCAGCGAGAAGACCGGGAAGTCCATCGGAGAACTCAAGGAGGAGATGGAGCAAGGCAAGATAACCACCCAAATGGTGACCGAAGCCTTTATGTCGGCAACCTCCGAGGGTGGCAAGTTCTACGGAATGCTTGAGAAGCAGAGCCACGGAATCAAGGGCGCAATCTCTAACTTTGAGGGAGCGATCGACGATGCACTTAATGACATGGGAGCCTCCGTACAGGACACCACCATAGGCATCATCAACACCGGGACATACCTCGTTCAGCATTACGACACAATCCTCGACATTGTAGGAGTCCTCATTGCAACCTACGGCACATACCGCGCAGCCTTAATCGTAAATGCCGCAGTGGAGCAAATGATGGCGAAAGCCAGTGCGGAACGGATTGCACTGATAGAAGCAGAAATCAGTGCCGTAGGAGTAAAGACCGCACAGGAGCAGCTCGCCACTGATGCGGACATTGCAGCAGCCGTCTCCAAAGGAAACCTCACGGAAGCGGAGGGACTGCATATCCTCGCGCTCAAGAAGGAAGCCGCCGCACGAGTAGAATCCCTCGCCCTTGCCGCGAAACAGGCAGCAGCAGAACTCGCAGCAGCCACAGCAGCCCGACAGAACGCCGGAGTGCGCCTACAGGCTGCGGAAGCCAACGCCACAGCAATGCGCATCGAATACGAAGCCGCCCTCGCCAAAGGGGAGGTATTCGAGATAGCCCTTGCCAAAGAGCGGATGGAGACCGCGCAGACAGAGATCAACACAGCATCGCAGCAATACCAAGCAGCAGCCACTGCGGAAGCCACAGCAGTCAAGACAGCGCAGACAGCGCAGACAACTGCGAACTCCGCAGCGCAGCAGCTTAACAACATACAGGTTCAGCAGGGAACGGTTCAGACCGGGATATTTGCAACAGCCGTAAGGATGCTGACAAATACCCTCAAGGCTCTGTGGGCAACCATGATGAAACATCCGGGGGCATTGATTCTTGCAGCCGTTGTCGCATTGGGAGCAGCCATTTATAACGTCACGAAGAAAACGAAAGAACTGAGCGAAGAACAGCAGATTCTTGATGACGTGACCGGGCAAGCCACGGCAAAGGTTGCAGACGAGAAAACAAAGATAGAAACCCTCTCCGGCATCGTTCACGACAACACAAAGAAACTCGAAGAACGAAAGACGGCACTCCTTGCCCTGCAAGAGATTGTGCCGGACTACCACGCTGCGCTCACAGCAGAGGGCAATCTAATCAACGACAACACGGACGCGCTGAATCGCTACATCGACGCGCTCTTGAAAGCCGCCAAGCTCGAAGCCATCAAGGGAGGAATAACCGAGACCTTCAAGGAGCTGACGAACCTCGCAATGGACGTGAAGAACGACCGCTCCGATTATGGTGCTTTCTTGAATTTCTTTACATCTGACCAAAACATTGAAAAGAACAAGAAGCAATGGACGGCGTGGTATAACGATTTTATTAAAGATCCATCCAAATACACCCGAAAGGGACAGGGCGGACGAACCGAGGTCTTGATGGGCAGCGGTCTATCCGCTCAATGGCTTCATGCAGACATGGGCGAGGATTGGATTTCAGAATCGGAACGAGATCTCATAAAGGCAGCAGGGAAATACGCTGAATTTTCGCGTCTCTACAAAAATATTCTCGCCGAAGACGTAACCACCAACTCGAAGCCTTCAACAGCCCCTAAAAAATACAAAGACGAGGTCGCCGAACAGAGGAAAGCCCTCGCCGATGCACAGGCGGAAGTCAAAAGGTTGGAAGCAAGCGCGACCGCCACGACAGCCGAGGTAAAGAACGCCCATGATGCCGTTGAGCTTGCTGAGAAAAAACTTAAAGAGCTTGGCGTTGACATCAAGGCTGAACAAAAAAGTGGCAAGAATGCAAATCATATTGCGACAGAGACAGCTGAACGAAATGAGAAGATTCGGCAGTATTCTGAATCTGTGATCAAGGCTCAAAAAGAGGCTGAATTTGAAATCAGACAAAATGAGATAAACCTCCTCAAAGATGGTCTCGAAAAAACGCTCAGGCAAAATGACCTCAACTATGATCGGTTGATATTTGCTAACAAGCAGCGTAGAACCGACATGGTGGAGTCTCTACGCGACAAGGCGGAACTTGAGTGGACGAATGCTAATCCGAAGGCAAAAGATCAAGGAAAGGTGTTCGACCGGTCTGCCATCACAGAAAACGATTTGAGCGAAGAGCAAAAAAAGATTCTGATGCAGTATGAAACGCAGGCTCAGGAAATCCGCATTCAGGGTGAAAAGGAGGCCTTGGAGGCGATATTGGCCGATGTGCTGACCTACGAAGAGCAGCGTTTGAAGATTGCAGAGGAATACGCCCGTAAACGCGCTGCACTCTACACAGAGGATGAGAACGGCTTCAAAGTGCTTCGCACCGGGTTTTCGGAATCCAACGTCGCCGAACTAAACAAACAAGAGCGGAAATCCCTCAAAGAGCTTAACAGCCGCAGGGCTGCCGAACAGCTCGAGCAACTGAAAGGCGACATCAACTGGGACGTGATATTCGGCAACGTATCCAATCTCACAGGCAAACAGTTGAAGCTGATAAAAAAGCAGCTTCAGGAGTTCTACAACAGTCCGGCGTTCCGCATGGGCGCAACCCCTGAGCAGCTCAAGACCATTGCTGATGCAATGGAAAAAATCAATGAGGCCGAACGTAACAATTCCGGCTTCTTTGCAGGACTGAGCGATGCATTATCAACATACGATTCAGCAAAGCTTCGTTTCGAGAATGCCGAACTTGACCTCGATATGGCCAAGCAGACCGGCAATAAGGATATCATTGCCATCATGCAGAAACGCTACAACGAAGCGCAGAGCAACCTGCTCTCTGCTCAGGGAGCAGTAGGAGATGCCACAGATGCCGTTGTGACGAATTTTAAGACTGTGAGTTCCGCTTTATCTTCATTATCAAATGAAGCGGGTCTCTCTTTAACGCAACTTGGTGGCACCATCGAGACCTTAATAAATACATTCGGTAATTCCGGCTCAAAGATAGGGGGTATAATCAGTGCCGCCCTCTCTCTGCTTGATGCTATCGGTAAACAAGGCCTCGACGGATTTGTAGGAAAGGTGCTCAATGGCGTTTCTCAAGGCGTTGGGGGAGTTCTTGATACGGTAGGCGGCATTTTCGGCATTGATGGTCTCGGAGGATTGTTTAACGGAGATTCCCGAAAGGAGAAACGCATTGAAAGCCTTCAGGGAAGTATCGATTCGCTGACGCGGTCGAATACCCGGCTTGAACGAGCCAATTCCAAACTGTATTCACGAGAGAAAGCCTCCAACTATGGCAGTCAGATTGACAACCTCGAAGCGCAAAAGCGTCTCATCCTTCAGCAGATGGCCGAGGAGGAAGCCAAAAAGGACACCAACGATGACCGCATACAGGAATGGCGCAACCAGATTGAGGATATCGGCCAACAGATTGCCGACCTGAAGGAAGCTGCGAAAGATGCCATCATTGGCGAAGACATAACTACAAGCATCGATAATTTTGCCACGGCAATGGGAGATGCCTGGGGACGCACTGCCGACAAGGCCAAAGCTGTAAAGGACTATGTCCGAAGCCTGCTGCGGCAAATGGTTGTTGAGGCCATGAAAACTGATCTCACGCAACCTATAACGCAGTTGCGTGAAATGATGCTCGGATACATGTCGGACGGCATTGTGTCGGACGTGGAACAGGCAGAAGCTCAGAGTTTTATGTCAAAGGTTAGCAAAGACATCTCTGACCGATATAAATGGGCTGATTCGATTCTTGGCGGTTCTGCGTCCGGACAAGACGGAGCCACAAAAGGTGGATTTGCTACTGCGACCCAAGATAGCGTCGACGAGCTTGGTGGTAGGGCTGCCGCTATCCAAATATGTGGCGAGGCACGCCGTGAACTCTTGACCAACATCCGCGTAGACGTAGCCGAGCTGAAAGCCCAAGTAGCTGCCGGTGCAGAGATTAGTGCCGAGATGCGAGGGCTTATGCTTATTGCGGCCAGCCACCTCGAAACCATCGCCCGCAACACAGATGAATTATACGAAATGAACGAACGGCTCGGAAAAATCGAGCGAAACACCCGATGAATATGACAACACCCGATATACAGACCAAGTCTACAGTTGATAAAATCCGTGCCGGCGCGAGAGAGCTCGGGGCATGCAACAAGGCCAACGGCATCCGTTCGTTCGCGGATGTGGCGAATTCTTTGTTTTCGCCTCAAGGCAGGGAATTTGCCTTAAAACATGATTTCCCCACCATCGAATTGTGGCGATCGGCAAAATCGGAATGCTCCAACCTGTCAGAGTATGAAATTTATGTTGATGTCCCGACACTCACTTTGCATCTTGATGGGATGCGGCAGCACGTGGCTCTCATCGGAGATACAACAGCAAGGATTGATATTGATGCGCCTGATGCGTTGCATCATATCATCCTGATGCACGGAGCATCGGTTGAAGTGAATGCCTCAAATTATGCCACCTTCACCCTTGAAGCCGATAAATCCTCAGCATATATCCTTAATCTCGATAACACCGCAAAAAGATTATGAGCGCATCAATGATTATAAACGGCACGGATGCCCGCACGGCATGGGGTGTAGTTCCTGCGCCGGGATTCACCGCCGCACTTCTCGCCCCGGCGCCATTGAAAAGTCCGGTACAGTCAGAGATAAGGTTTGAACACGGCACGCGAACCATGGTAATACCAAAGCTCGCCAAACGTGACATAACGATGGAACTGAACATCCTTGCAAACAATCCTCAGCAATTTCTCACGCGCTACAACGGATTTATTTCTGAACTTCACAAGGGTAACCTCGATATTGAAACTGATGCTATCCCTGACACCGTGTTCCATTGCAGGTTCGTCAGCGCAACGCAGTTCTCTCACTTTTCAGGTCTCGCAAAAATAATCCTCAAGCTCGAAGAGCCTAATCCTGCCAACAGAACATGATTACAGACATTGCTTTACACAGCGCATCCACTGGACAACAGATTGCAACCGTTGCCATCGGAACCGGAAGTAAACGATATTTCCAGCTGATGAAGCACGACTATGTGGAATTGAAGTTCAGTTCTTACCAGCCGTTCAGGGTGAACATCGGCGACTGGATTATGCTCGACAGCATCGGTCGCTATGAGGTGACAAAACCGTTTGACCCGGCTGCAAATTCATCAGGTGAATACGGATATGAGCTTCAACTTAACGCTCAATATTGGAAATTCGCCAACAAGCTGATGAAGTTCATGCCGCAGATCGGTGGCAAAGAAACCTCATGGACCTATACTGGCACGATGGCAGACCATGCAAACATGGTGCTGTGCAATCTTCGTGCGCTCGCATTCAAACGCACCACAGCAGGCACTGAACAATTTATCGCAGGGCGCGAGGGCTTTTGCCCCGGTGGCGATAAGGATGTTGCATGGGAAGCGGTATGGGATGAGACCGTTGATGCCACCAAGGCCGTCACGCTCAAATTTGACAGCACCAACATCATTGACGGCATCGGCATGATTGCCACCGAACTTAACTGCGAATGGTGGTTTGTCAATAATACATTGCACTTCGGGCGTTGCCTGGTGGGTGATGATAACCCCGTACAGCTTGAAAAAGACAAGGAGTTTGCCACCCTCGACGGTCGCGAAACCAACGAGAACTATGCCACACGCATTTTCGCCTACGGAAGCACACGCAACCTTGCAAGCACCTACCGTAAGGAGCTTGTGTTCGAGGTCACTCAGTCTTCGGGGAGAGACATAGTGGACGGCACGCGTCCGCTCCGGCCTGAATGGTTTAACAAGACGGCAATACAGACTGAGTCCACTGTGCTGAAAAAGACTGTGGCACGCTCGGGGCTGACCGTTCCGCTGCGAGTGAACGGCATGACGCACACCAAAAGCACACAGATAGCCGACTTTACTCTTGACAGCCTCCCGGCAGGAAGTTATGCGATAACCAACAGCGCATCCGGAGCTTTCCGCGTCGGTGTAACCATCAAAGATTATTCCGGCAATCATTCCGACCCGACAGCTGCTCCCGAATGGTCCGGTTTAACATCCGAGGTGTGGATTGCCGTCACAGGCAAGATGGGTGTCAACAATACCCAATGGGACTTCAACACCCATAAAACAGATTCGCCACAGCGCAATCTTGACTGGGAAAGACCGACATACTTTGCACTGACCGACAACGGAGAATATGCAACCGGCTTTGACCTCCCTCTCGAACTGCATGACGTACATATAGCCGTCCTGATCCGAAACAGAAATGTGGCATATGAGGACGATTCGTACAATGTCACCTCTTTTGTTGACATTTCATCGCAGGGCGAGCTTGAAGTGGTCTGCAAAACTCCGGCAAAGAAAATCGAGGGACTTACAGTCAAAGTCCTTGATGGCTCAGGTGCGGTGTCACGAACGATTGCCGGTGTGACATTGAATCCCGACTTTGATACCGACGAGACGGAGGCCTCCACGTTGCGGTTGCCTTCCGGTGATTCATTGGCAGTCGGCACAAAGTTTCAGCTTCCCGACTTGCGACGCAATCTGGTCCCGGCATCTTACTTCACGAGTATCTACGCCGCCTTTGAGAAATATAACGACATCACGGTAAACGGAATTGTCACACCCCGGCTCATGCTTCCGCTCCATGACGAGAACGGAGTGGCAATCAACGGTTACATCGATGCATGCCCATTCACAAGCGAAGAAGAAGCCATCGAAGATGTTGTCGTTTTCGAGGATGTCTATCCGTCACGAGTAAGTGAAATCACGGAACTTTGGCGCAGCGAGGAATATGCCGATGAGACCGAGGAGCAGGATGGCAGCGTGACCACCGAAACATGGCGTGCGTTCGTCTATCAGGATGACCTCTTTAACGAGAACAATCCGTTCGATGCCGATGCTTACATGATTAACGGCGAGACACTCCGGATAACATTCCAAAGCGGGATGCTTAACGGGCAGACATTTGAGGTGAGATACATCGCCGAGAGTTGCGGTTTTGAGATTATACGCGATAACGATACACTTTTACCTAATGACGTTGTATGCCCCAAAGTAGGCGACAAATTCATTCTGCATGGGTTCAACATCGCCATGCTCTCCGATGAGGCAACCGATTATGTGGACCTTGCGGAACAGGATTTGCTGGCCAAAACGCGCGAGTACATCAAGAACCTCAATCTCGACCCATCAGCATATCGCATTCCTCTTGCGTGCGATTTCGCTCAGGAGCATTGCGCTGATATCCCCGGAGCGGCATGCTTTCCAATCGGGCAATCGGTAAATATCGTTTATCCTGAATACTTCGAGAATGGCCGCAAAAGCCGTGTTATCGGTTTTGAGATTCCGCTGGATATTCCCTACGACAATCCCATTTACATCATCGGGGAAAAGCCTCAGTTCTCACGAATCGGTGCCATCGAAGATAAGCTCAATAACGAGCTTAAGATTGCCGGGAGTGTCGTTGCATCCAGCTCATCAGGAGGAAGCTCGTCGGGTGCATACATCATCAAACGCAATGACACCACGCCTGCATCAGACGCGAACCTGTTCAGCGCTGCAAGGGCAAAGGTTGAGTTTGCTCTCAAAACGGCGGTACAGCGAATCACCTATTTATGGAAATTCATCCGTGGTGCCGAGTTCGGCGAATATGTCGAAGGGCAGACTGGCGGCAAGATGGATGCCGAGGGCAATGCCGAGGTCAAAAACTTGCGCGTGCGTGGAAAGGCTATATCAAATGCTGCTTTCGAGGTGGGCGAGTTTTTGGCGGGAGTGAGCGGGGGATTTTTCGGGATCGACCAAAACGGGGATTCTTACCTGGAGG
>UQER01000002.1 GCA_900540205.1 uncultured Porphyromonadaceae bacterium
AAGGCGTGGCATTCCAGAATAAATACATATCTTCGCGTCAAAGGTGATTGATTGAAATGAATACATTCTCTGCTTTTGATACGGGTGTCATGGTAGCTCTCTTGCTGGGTATTGAGTTTCTTAGGAGTGATATCCAAACAATTCTCTATTGTAAAAGAGACGATCCCGGGATTTTTAAGAGCTGCCTGTATACATTGTTTATATTGTTGGCAAGTCTTTATTCCATTGTGGCCGGAGCCATGCTTAACCCCGAGCCCGTACCCGTTTATGAATTGATACCCGGTTTTCAAATAGGAGTTTATGGTTCTTGTTTTTTGTTTATATTTCTTGTTATCGCCGGTCTTTACCGTAAAATATTACCTCTCGTCCTTTTGGGGTACGCTATGGTATATGTAATCGGTGTACTGATACCGTTACTTGGATATGTAGTGTCCATGATGAATTATTTCGCCAGTACAGGATGATTATGAAGACTAAAGATGTTTTCCAGAGAAAATGGATAACAGACAGTATAACAAAAAGAAGGTATCCTTTTTCAGATACCTTCAATGACGGGCCGGTTGTATATTTACCATTCCAGACGTTCCTTCACATTGTTCATCGCCTCTTTCAGGCTGCTGTTCATGACCCGAGCATAATGCTGCGTCATACGTGTGGAGGCATGGCCGAGCATGACGGACACGTCCTGCAAGGGTACATTGTTGGCGAGCGTGACGGTGGTTCCGAAAGTGTGCCTGGCAACGTGCGTGGTCAGGTTTTTCTTTATGCCGCAGAAATCGGCGATTTCCTTGAGGTAGCTGTTCATTTTCTGGTTGCACATGACAGGCAGGCAGCATCCTTTCTTTATGCAGACCGGATGTTCCCTGTATTTCTCTAATATGGCCAGTGGAACGGGCAGCAGCGGGATGTTGCTGATGGAAGACGCTTTTCTGCGGTGTTCCAACTTGACCCTTCCCTTCCTTATCCACCAGTCCCCGAGATTGTCCTGTACCAGGTTTTCACCACTCAGAGTGGCGACATCGGAGAACGCCAGACCGGTGAAGCACGCGAAGACAAAGACATCCCTGACCAGTTCAAGCCGTGGAATGGTGAATTTCTTTTTCATTACGGTTTGCAACTCGTCGTAGGTCAGGAATACCGGATCGGTCTCGTCCTGCTCCATCTTGTAACCGTAAAAGGGATTCTTGCGCATCCATTCCTTTGCCAATGCCATATTGGTAAATTTCTTGAAGCATTTCATATAACGGACTATCGTGTTCCGGCACAGTCCCGCCTCCGTTTTCAGGTAGATGTCAAACGCACGGATGAACTCCGGTGTCAGCTCATGGAAAGTGACATCCTCCTTTCCGTAATAAGAGGGGATGAGCAGCTGTAATTTCTTCACCACGTTCTTATACCGGTTGATTGTGACGGGAGAGTAGTCTATACCCGCCAGTGTTTCCATTTCTTTGATGCCTTCCCTCATGGTGCCGAGCAGTGTACGCATTTCGGTGTCTTTCCCGAAAACACGTTTAAGAATCAGTTTTGGGGTAATCAGGGCCTGTTCCAATACCAGTTCCTTGTGTTTTTCCAAGGCGCGTGCGTGCAGTTCGGCAATATAGGCGTTCAGTGCCACTGATGCCCTGTCCCTGCCTTTACTGCATCCTTTGGCGGCGTTCCATAAGTTCAGGGGTACGCTTCTTTGGATACGTACATCGTCATAGTCTCCATTGATGGTTATCCGCATCAATACCGGTGCCTCACCGTTTTTCAACAATTTCGTTTTAAGCACGAAAAACAGAATGTTCATTGTTCCTTGTTTCATCACTTTTGTTTTTTGAGGTGTTACATTCAATTGTTTCGTCAAAACCGGATGGCATGAGGATATGGAGCGAAATGTTAAATTCGGTGGCTTTTTTGAGGGACTTGTGGAAAAGCCATAAAAATCCCATTTTTTTCAGGTTCGAATTGCCTTTTGTATCCCGGGTTCGATTCCTTTTTTTTATCCCGATGGGAAATACCGAATTTTTAAATTTCTTTCACATTTCTGACTCCATCCGGTCATGTGTGCAAAATTACTTTTTCACACCGGAGATTGAAATTGTCAAACAATTGAAAAACAATGAAGTATGGTACATATTTATGGCTTTTTCAAAAGCCTTAAAAAAAGCCACTGAATTGGCGAAATCCAACTTCACAAATATGTAGCGGAATGCGTAGTGAGGGTAAAAAAAGAACCCTTGAACTATCTCTAATTCAAGGGTTTTCTAAAATTGAAAAGCTTTTTGGTGGTGCCACCAGGAATCGAACCGGGGACACAAGGATTTTCAGTCCTTTGCTCTACCAACTGAGCTATGGCACCATTTTTGTTTCAAACCGAAACCTATCGAAGATGTTTTCCGGTTTCAGCGTTGCAAAGGTAGGAACTTTTTTCGACATCACCAAACTTTTCTGCATTTTTCAGCAATTTTCAGCTTTGCAGGCCCGAATGCAGGCGTGGGGAGGCCGCGGAATCAGTATTCTGAGAAGAGGGTGGGCTTGATGACGATACCGATGCGGAGCTGCTGGTGGTATTCCTTGTAGGCCAGCAAACCTTCACCGTAGCCGCTGTAGAACTGTGCGAACAGATACTGGTTGCTTTTTGTGGAGAAGCGGTAGGCGGCCTCAAGAATCACGTTGTAGTTGAGATTCCAGCCCTGCCGTTTCACCAGTGTGATGGATGTAGCGAATTTGCGGTTGACTGAATGCACCTGCCAGCCGAACTGATAGATGCCGCAATATTTGAGGATATCCTTGTTGTTCACACCGTCGATGATGGGAATCCAGTATTTGCCGAACACCACAAACTGCGGGTCGACCATGATGCTGCCTCCGAAACTGATTTTGTTCCACGAGCGCGATTCGTCGCCGTCACGGCCGTTGCTTTCATGCTCAATCTGCAGCGACAGACTACCCACGAAACGGTTCTTGACAAACAGGGGTTTGTTAAGACCGATACCCGGATTGAAATTGAGGTCGGTCATAGGCATGGAGTTCTGCAGCACGTTCCAGAACACTTTCTGTGTGTAATACAGATAGAGATAAGTGCCCCACGGGAGGGTGCTTTTCGTGAGTTTCTGGGCTATGGAAATCTGGAACTTGATGTTGGTGTTGTCTTTGGTAGGTTTCTTGCCAATAGGGGGGCCGAATATGAAATAGTTATCCTTATAAAGGCCGAAATAATAGTGCGTGTCGGCAAATGCCCGGCGCAGCGAGTCGACGTTTATCTTGTCGTCAGGCATCGTAACAATCTGGGCACTTGCAGGCATGGCACACCACAATGTTGCCAGCACCAGCAGTATGGCTATCAGTCTTCCTCTCATAAACAGCTGCAAAGTTATGCATAAAGCGGTTGAAACGCAAAATGGGACGGAGATCAAAACTTTTACCTATGTTCGGCAAAATTGGCAAAAATAGCCTATAGCCCCGTGACAACAGCTCTATTAGCCTAACCACTGGCAAATACACATTGTTCACTGCAGGCAGCAACCGAAAAACTGAGGCATACACACCGTTTTGTCTGCTGATTTTCGGCGAAATTTGCGGGAAACCACTATCTTTGTCCTTACAGTGCGCTTCCGCTGTAAAAGTCTTACTTCACCTTACCGCAATGACCAAGATTATCAAGCATATTTTCCATGCTGTATTTGCTATTCTTCTCGCCCTGGCGGGCGTATTCCTCACATCGTGCGGCAGCGACGGTTCATTCCGCATAAACGGAGAAATCGAGGGATACGGCACAGGCAACCTGCGCGTGGTCTACATGTACAAAGGCACGTTGCAGAACGTGACCGCCACAGCCATCGACGGCAAATTCTCGATGTCCGGCCGCGCCACCGAACCGGTGCTGGCACGCCTGTACACCGGCAACGGACTATTCGTCGGGGCGCTCATCGCCGACGAAGGGGAGACGATCGACGCCCGGTTCAACCTGGCGCAACCATCGGCCGTGAGCTACGACGGCAACAAGGATTCAGAACGTCTGGCCACGTTCCTCCATGACAATGCCGAAGCTTTGGACAACGGCAACCACACCGCCCTCAATCAGGCCATCGCCGAATATGTGCGCGCCAACGGCGCCCAGTACACGTCGGGTGCACTGATGGCGGCCTATTTCCACACCCCGGGCCACGAAGCCGAGGCGATGGAACTCATTGCCCTGCTGTCCGATGATGTCAACGCCGCCACCGCCCTGCGCGGCCTGGCCGACATGCTGCTGCCGCTCACCCATCCAGTAGATTCCACAACAATGTCGCGTTTCCAGGTGTTCATCACAGCCGATTCCGCACTGACAGTCGACCCTGCCAAAACCCCGCTGAGTCTGGTAATGATTACCAAAGCCGATACACGCCGCTCCGACTCAGTCACCGCCACTCTCGGGCGCCTTGCCTCCATAGCAAAAAATGGCAAACTTCAGGTTATCGACATCTCGGCCGACGCCGACACAGCGGCATGGCGCACATCATTGCGCGACATGGAAAAAGCCGACTCGGCCGGATACAGGAAACAGCGGTTCGTGAAACGCGGATGGGCGCCGGCTCCTTACTCCATCTACGGCCTTGAGGAAGTGCCTGTAGCAGCCACCCCTTGGTTTGTGGTGGCCGATTCGGCCGGCCACGTGCTCTATCGGGGCGCCGCCCTCTCGAAGGCTGCCGACGCCGCAACACTCAAATAAGCCATCATTTTACTACCATTTAAAACACCCACCGCCATGCTCGTAAAAGCCATCGGCGCCGCCCTGCAGGGTATCGACGCCATCCCCGTAACCATCGAAGTGCTCACCGAGCCCGGCATCCAGTTCGTAATGGTAGGGCTCCCCGACACGGCCGTCAAGGAAAGTGCCGAACGCGTGGCATCCGCCATCCAGCAGGCCGGCTTCGAGTTTCCCAGACGGAAAGTAGTGGTGAACATGGCTCCCGGCGATGTGCGCAAGGAGGGTGCGGCCTACGACCTCCCCATCGCTCTGGGCATTCTGGCCGCCTCCGAGCAGATAAACGCCACGCTACTGTCGGATTTCCTCATAATGGGAGAACTGAGCCTCGACGGCACCCTGCTCCCCGTCAAAGGCGTTCTCCCGATGGCCATAATGGCCCGGGGAAAGAAATTGCGCGGCATGATTGTGCCGCGCGCAAACGCCACTGAGGCCGCCGTGGTCAACAACCTCGAGGTCTACGGAATGAACAATCTGGCCGAAGTGATTGACTTCCTGCAAGGCAACGCCACCTTCACCCCTACCGAGGTGAACACCCGCGAGGAATTCAGCCGCGCATACCAGACGTTCGATTGCGATTTTTCCGATGTCAAGGGACAGGAGACCGTAAAACGCGCCTTCGAAGTGGCCTGCGCCGGAGGGCACAACATCCTGCTCGTAGGCCCTCCCGGATCAGGCAAATCCATGATGGCCAAACGCCTCCCCTCCATCCTGCCGCCACTGACACTGGCCGAAGCCCTTGAAACCACCAAAATCCATTCGGTGGCCGGACGCCTCAAAGGCGGCTCCATGCTCATGACCACACGCCCGTTCCGCTCACCACATCACACCATCTCACCCGTGGCGCTCGTGGGCGGAGGCACCAATCCAGTGCCGGGCGAAATATCCCTCGCCCACAACGGAGTGCTGTTTCTCGACGAGTTCCCGGAATTTTCCCGATCTGTGCTCGAAGTGCTTCGGCAACCGCTGGAGGACCGCCACATAAACATCTCGCGTGCCAAATATGCCATCGACTATCCCGCCGGATTCATGCTTGTGGCCTCGATGAACCCATGCCCGTGCGGCTTCTACAACCATCCTACCAAGGAATGCACCTGCACACAGACCCAAGTGCAACGCTATGCCGGACGCATCTCCGGACCCCTGCTCGACCGCATTGACCTACAGGTTGAAATCCTGCCCGTGCCGTTTGCCGAACTACAGGCCATGCAACCGGGCGAGACCTCGGCCGACATACGCCGGCGCGTGGTCCGTGCACGGAAAATACAGGCCGAACGCTTTGCCTCCGAGCCCGACACCCATTGCAACGCACAGATGAACACCCGTCAGCTCAACCGCTGGGCCACACCCACTCCCGAAGCGATGAAAATACTGGAACAAGCCATGCTCCGGTTCGACATGAGCGCACGCGCCTACAGCCGCATCCTCAAAGTGGCACGCACCATAGCCGACCTTGACGAGACCGCCAATCCCCAGGCCGATCCCGCCTTTCCCATCTCACCCCTCCACATGCACGAAGCCGTCAGCTACCGCAACCTCGACCGCGCCACCTGGGGCCTCAAAGGCTGACAGCCGGAGGAACCTCATGCTCCGATGGCGGCCTTTGATGACACGCCTTTAGCCGACGGCAAGCCGCCTGCACCATGCACAAAAGCTTTGCACCCTCAACACTCCTTCATCCCTGCCTCCCTCTCAGCCCCCAGCGGCCGCCAATTCCCCTGCCCCCTCTCAGCTCCCCCTCTCGTGTTTTAATTTGTTTTCGTGCCAACGGCTTGCCGTTGTAAAGTCATAATTTCACGCACAATGCCACGCTCCTATACCCACGATTACCATTCACGGTGCATTTATCACATCACCTTGAAGAAAGCACCGGGCGCCCTCCGTTTCGGCGAGCTATGCGGCGAGCTTCCAAATGCCGGCATTGCACGTAGCCAATTAGGCTCGATAATTGAGAAACATCTCAGACAGCTTTCTCTTATTGATCCGGCCATCCGCCTCCTCCAGTATTGCATAATGCCCGACCATGTGCATCTTCTCGTATTCATTACCACACCCACCTCCCTGCATCTGGGCAATTACATCGGAAAACTGAAGGTCCTGATTTATCAGGATTACCGCTCATTAACCGGAACAGGCCAGACAATCTTTGACAACGATTTCTATGACTGCATTCTCCACCCCGGACGCTCCCTCGACACAATCTACAGATATATCCGCGACAACCCGCGGCGACTGGCCATAAGGAGAGCGCACCCCGATTATTTCAGGAGAATGAATGCACTAAGTATTGGCGGCAACACTTACCGTGCCTACGGGAATGTCCAGTTGCTTGAACATCCCTTTAAGGAGCAAGTTATCGTGCACCGCGCAGACTCGCCGGTTGTGCGGAAACAGAATCGGGATTTATGGCTGTACACGGCCGCTAATGGCGGCATACTGGTGTCTCCGTTCATATCACCGGCCGAAAAGGAGATCAGAGCGGCTGCCGAAGCGGCAGGAGGGCGCATTATTCTTATCACCAGTGAGCCTATGGGCGAACGTTATAAACCCTCAGGACACGATTTTGATATGTGCGAGGCAGGCCGGATGCTGATAATCTCTGCCGGCATCAGCGGCGAACTATCACGCCAAAGCTGCATGGCCATGAACGTCATGGCCAGGACGCTTGCCGGAATAACATACAATTGTCACCTATAAAATTACATTAGCACTAACCTATAAAAAACAAAGATGCAAATGTCAATAAACAATCTTGACTGGGCGGAGGCGATGAACTGCGCCGTAACCGTATGCGACGCCGAAGGCACAATCCTCTACATGAACAGCAAATCACGCGAAACTTTCGCCAGCCACGGCGACCTGATAGGCAAAAACCTTTTTGAATGCCACTCAGAGCCTTCCCAGGCAAAGATAAGGCATATGCTTGCCACTGGCGAAAGCAACGCCTACACAATCGAGAAAAACGGCCTTCATAAGGTCATTTACCAGACCCCTTGGCGGAAGGACGGCAAAATTGCCGGCATGGTGGAAATCTCCATGATTGTTCCCCCCGAAATGCCCCACTACATCCGCTGATTATTCCGGCCTACGTCATTTGCCATCAGAAAAGCCCGACAACCCCGATTTTAATAACATCCTAAAATCGGGGTTCATATAAGCTTTCCGGGCAATGGCCAGCATCGGTCGGTCGTCAGAGGAATCACCGAATGCCATATCAATCGTAAGGCGACTGCCAAAAAGGGCTTGCAGGCGGCGCACCTTCTCGTCGCCTTTGCAATTGGGGGTACGGTAAAGAAACTTGCCCGCTACATTCCGCTCAAGTTCAGTGCAAACCACATAATCAAATCCGGCGGCTCTTCCCCATGGCTTGAGCCATAACGACGGTGAGGCGGAACACAAAACTGTAGTAAACCCCTCATCCTTCAGGCATTTTATCATTGATGCGGCCGCTGGACGCAAGTCTCGGTCGATACATCCGACGAATCCAGCACATTTCTCAGCAAGATCGCAAGGTTCAATCGACTGCAGAAATCTGTTCAGCAAATCAAGCTTACACACTGAAGCCGAACGTAATCCAAGCACATAAGCAGACAATACCGGGAATGCCTTGAACATTCGCATCACATAATTCAGCCAGGAACCGCTTACATAACGCAAGAAGAGGAACATCGTGTCGTGGCGTGTCAACGTTCCGTCCAGATCGAACACAGCAAGTCGTTTATCCATAAATCAAAAATGCCAAAGCCACTATCCAGCAGACCACACATCCTATGATCACCCTGTCGGAGATTATCATCTTCACAGGATTGTCTCCATACCCGAACACAAGCACAAGCCTGACGTATTGCAAAATCCCGCCAAGCACAAAGAACGATGTGAGATAACACAATCTGCCTACCACCGCCACAACATGCTCATCGATCGAGTACATCACATAACAGATGAATGTGGCGGACGCCGCCACTGTCATCGCCGCATTAAGAAAAGCGACATTGTAGCCGTCCAGGCTCTTTCGGGTCTCCTTCCCTGCATTTGCAATCAATTCCTCCCTTCGTTTGCCGCACGCAAGCATTATAGACCCTGTAAACGTGACTATGATTATCCAGTGGGACAATTCTATACCGGAAGCCACTTCCCCGGCAAACAGACGCAGGATGTAGAACACCGCGAGAATCAGAATATCGACCATGGCCACGTGCTTGGCCTTAAGACTATACAAAAGATTCAATGCCACGTATAACGCCAGAACACCTGCAAGCGCTCCAGAAATCATGAATGCACACACCAGGGCAATCACTCCGGTCACACAACCGGCAGCCACGCTCTGACGGGGAGTTATGACACCCGCCGCTACCGGACGTTGCCGCTTTACAGGGTGCAAGGCATCTCGCTCAGCATCCAGTGCATCATTGATGCAATAGACGGCCGATGCACAGAGGCAGAACGCAATGAATGCCACCGTAGTAGCAATAAGCCTCGGCACATCGGCAAAATGATGCCCGAAGAACAGTGGAGCGAAGACAATGACATTCTTAAGCCATTGGGCAGGGCGAAACAGGCGCCAGTAGGCAGTCAGCATTTGCATGGCCATGAAATCGAGACACTGATTATTGCTTTAAGAGGCGGTTGAGAAGGAACCAGCCGGCGAAGATCTGGAGGAGCATGCCGGGGAGGCCGATGCGGAAGTCCTGCAGGGCGGCGGACAGGGAGCCGCACATGGCCCACTCGCCCAGAGTTCCGATAATCTGGTAACCGGCAACCACTGCAGCCAGCAATGCAAGCGATGCATGGCGGAAACGTGCGGCAGCGAAACCTGCAAGCACGGCAAGCACGCTGGATTTGAGCGTGATGGCCGGCAGAGCGGCAGCCACAGGCATGCCGAACAACAGCGAATTGACCAGCGGGGAGGCAAGGGCTGTAAGAAGGCCCACTTTCCAACCGTACTTATATGCACCTACCAGAGTGAAGAAATAGATGGGGAGCCATGTGGCACCGCCCTGCGGCACCATGTGGCACAACTGAGGCAAAACGATATTGGCGGCAACGAAAGCGAACGCCATGATGTAGGTACGGACATTGCCGAATCCCAACGAATAGAGTCTAATCTGAGCGGTCTGCATATTGTTTTCTTTCTTTAATTAGCTGTTTGATTTATAAATTATAACTTGTCACAATCTGAGAGATAATCATTTTATTGCCGGCTCCGCAGGGAGTGCCGGCTGTTGACGCGAAAGGAATCCGCGTATCAGCGGAAGGCATTCCGACGGTGTGGCACACGGCATGCATAGCGTCTCCACCGGGCAAAGCCCCGTGCCGGCACGGTTGATGATGCCAGGCACAAGATGGTCGTACACCACATCCTCCACTCCCGAGGCCGCGAACAACTCCAATGCGGGACGGCTGAGCACATCGGTATATACCCGCTCCACACCGCCCAGACACATCAGGGCCGCCGCACCTTTGCCTATGACCTTGTCGGCCACATTCGCCCCCTTCAGCAATTCGGGCTGCGAGTGCAGAAGGGCATACAGATCGGCCACTCCCCTGCTGTCGAAAACATGCACAGTGCCTCTGGCATCCTCCACCACAAGTGAATGATTCCCGAAATGAAGTATGTCGGCAAGCCGGTCGAGTGTCTGCATGTCTGTTTTTTTAGAATTCCTTGCGTTGCTTCAGATCCTCCACATAGCGGTCGATGCGGTGAAGTTCACCGGGAATGTCGATTTGCTGGGGACAATGGGGCGCACACTGGCCGCAACCGATGCAGTGGGAAGCCTGACGCAGACGTGGCACAGCGCGGTCGTAGCCCACAAGAAACGCCTTGCGCGCACGGGCGTAGTCCGGACTTTGCGACGAGGCCACCACATTCCCCTGATTCACGCACTTGTTGTAGTGCAGCAGATTGGCCGGAATGTCGATGCCGTAGGGACACGGCATGCAGTATTTGCAGTCGTTGCAGGGGATGGTGGGATAGCGCATCATTATGTCGGCCGTCTCATAGAGGAAATCCATTTCCTCGTCGGTCAGAGGCTTCAACGGGCAATATGTGCGCAGATTGTCGCGCAGATGCTCCATGTAGGTCATGCCGCTGAGCACTGTGAGCACTCCGGGATGGGTGCCTGCGAAACGGAACGCCCACGAAGCCACACTCTGCTCCGGCTCACGCTGCTTGAGACGCGCCACCACATGATCGGGCACATTCGACAGACGTCCGCCCAGCAGCGGCTCCATAATCACCGCAGGGATGCCGCGCGACGCCAGTTCGCCATACAGGTATTCCGCATTGGTGTTGCGCTCGTTTATCTCCTTGGCGTGCTTCCAGTCGAGATAATTGAGCTGAATCTGCACAAAATCCCATTTGTATTTGTCGTGCTGCGACAGCAGATAGTCGAACACCTTGATGTCTCCGTGATACGAGAACCCGAGATTGCGTATGCGCCCCGCCTCGCGCTCCTCAACCAGGAAATCGAGGATGCCGTTGTCGATATATCGCGAGTTGAACTCCGTCATACCGTCGCCCATGCCGATGGCATGCAGCAGCATGTAGTCGATGTAGTCCACCTGCAGCTCGCGCAGCGAATTGCGGTACATGGAAATCGAAGCCTCGCGGCTCCAGGTCGACGGCGCGAAATTCGACATCTTTGTAGCCACATAGAACTTGTCGCGCGGATGGCGTTTTAGCGCGATACCGGTGGCATGTTCCGACATGCCGCGGCAATAGGCTGGCGACGTATCGAAATAATTCACGCCGTGGGCTATGGCGTAATCCACAAGCTCGTTTATGGCGTCCTGGTCAAGAGCCCCGGGGTCGCCCTCTTTCTCGTCGAGCTGCGGCCAGCGCATGCAGCCGTAGCCGAGCACCGACACCTTGTCGCCGGTTTTCGGATTGGTGCGGTATGTCATGCTGTCGGTGGGAATCTCGCCGTTCGAGGTCCGGTTGCCGGTGACGGCATTATTGCGTGAGTCGCATCCTGCCAGGGCAGCCGTGGTGACTGCAGCCCCCGCTCCCATGAGCTTCAGGAAACTGCGCCTGTTCATATCCGTATTGTCTACTTTCATAAGCAGCGATTGTTCTGAATGGTAATGAGTGTGTGTGATTTCCGGCATATGTGAAATGCCGCTGCGGCATCAGATGATGCGGTGGCGTTCGTTCCCCTCCACGTAGATTGCGCTGAAGGGGCGTGCAGGGCAAAGATTCTCACACGCACCGCAACCTATGCAGCGCTCCACGTTCACGGCAGGAATCTTGAGCGAGGAGGCGTCCGCAGCATCCATCGGCACCATCGTTATGGCTCCCGCCGGACAATGCCGCGCACAGTTGCCGCATTCCACACCGTCAGTCACTGGGATACAATTAGCCTTCACCCACACTGCATGACCGATCTGTATGGACGATTTCTCCTCCTTGGTGATGCGTACAATGGCTCCGGCCGGACACACCTCCGAGCAGCGGGTGCATTCCGGACGGCAATATCCGCGCTCGTAGGAAGATTCGGGCTGCATGAGGGTTTTGAGGTCGGTCGACGGGCGCAGCACCCCATTAGGGCACTCCGACACGCACAGCTGGCATGCGGTGCAGTGCTGGCTGAAATGCCGCAGACTTTTGGCTCCCGGAGGCACGATGCGTGTGGCACGTTCAGGCACTTTCTTGTCCTCAATCACGGCCAGACCGCCGTCCACAATCTTTTCCTGCGCCTTCACAGCTGCGGCAGCAGTGGCCACGGCAGCAGTTGTCAGGAATGTGCGGCGTGCGGCATCAACCGGAGCGGCCGGTTCCTTTCGGACGCTCTTATGGCGGTATGTGTAGCTTATGGCATGCTGATGACACTTGTCTATGCAGTCCATGCACGCCACGCAACGTGAATAATCGATAGAATGCTCCTTGCTGTCGATACAGGCCGCCTTGCAGTTGCGGGCACACAATCCGCAGCCGTTGCATTTCGAGGTATCGATTACCGGGCGGAACAGCGAGAAGCGGGAAAGGAAACCGAGCACGGTGCCAACAGGGCAGATTGTGTTGCAGTAGGTGCGGCCGTTGCGCCATGCCAGCACACCGAGCACAATCAGAGTCACGGCGCCCACGGCCAGCGTAACCCATCCGCGCAACCACACATCCACAGTGTAGAACTCATAGCTGCCGCGGCTTTCGGCCCATGTGGCAAGCAGATTGTTGCACCACGCCCACACAGGAGCGAAAAAGCTCTGGGCGATGCGGCCATATGCACTATAAGGGGCGAGCAACGCCACGATGGCGGCCGCTCCGGCCAACAACGCCGCCACCATCACCACAAGCATGGTGACACGCAGCCAGGTGATGGCTTTGGAATATTTGTAACGGTTCTTTCGGGCTTTCTTGCCGAACCAGCCGAACACGTCCTGCATGATCCCGAGGGGGCAAATCACAGAACAATACACACGCCCCAGCAGCAGGGTGAGCACCACAAGCCCCACCACCACGGCCACATTCAGCGCGAGCAACGCCGGCAGGAACTGGATTTTGGCCATCCAGCCGAACCACGCCTGCAGAGTGCCTGTAAAGTCCAGGAACAGCAATGTCACCAGGAGGATACCGGCCACGGCCAGTATTTGTCTGATACGTCTCAACATAGCATCAAGTCACTTTTTCTTGCAAACAAACCAAGCCGTGATCACCAATCCGGGCACAACGCATGCCCCCCTGTCTTGGCTTGACGAGCAAAGATAGTGAAATTCAGGCAAAACCAACAAAACAGAATTCCGTTTTTTCTTACCAATATTCCTGACATGAGTCCGGTTCACCGCTGGAGCTCCGGCGGAAACGTGACACAACACCCCACTTAGTGAGCTCCGGCGGTAACGGGCTCAGTGCCCCACCTCGTGACGGAGATTATAGCCGTTGCGCAGCTGTTCAAAACGCTTAGGGGTGAATTCCCGCCGCAATTCAGCGGTATCCGCCATCGGGTCGTAGGAGCCAAGAATCAGTTCGGGGGTAACTGTCACCACATTTCCCATATCCACATTCCGCGAACCGGCCGGAGTGTCTGCCCCGAAGAAGCGGAGTGCAGCCGCAACCGCCATATCTGTGGCACGGCGCTTGCCTTCCAGCGAGTAGCCTGCAATGTGAGGGGTGGCAACGTCGGAACAGGCCAATAAACGCCCGTCAATGGCCGGTTCCCCCTCCCAGCAGTCAATCACCATTCCGGCGATGCGCGACGCGTCAGACGCGCGCAAAATAGCCTTTGTGTCCACAATCGGCCCACGGGCTGCATTGATAATGATCGGGCGTCGCCTCAGCGAAGCGAAAAACCGGTCGTCAGCCATATGATGGGTGGCATCCTCTCCGTCGGTGGTGTGAGGCGTATGAAATGTTATCACATCCGCCTCCGAACAGATCTCGCCAAGCGTCACAAATGGTTCCTCACCTTTGGAGAAAGGCTCCTGTATGTTCCAGCCTCCATGCATGCGCTTTCTGGGTGGATCGCACGCCAGAATTTCTACGCCGAGCTGACGCCCCCAGTCGGCCACAATCGCCCCCACATGTCCCAGCCCGACGATTCCCATGACCATTCCGGAAATGTCCGGACGAAGCCTCAGCACAGATGCCCATACATATTGAGCCACGGCAGGCGCATTGCAGCCGGGCGCTGAGACCACACGTATCCCCTTTCTACGGCAGTAGTCAAGGTCGATATGATCCGTACCGATAGTTGCGGTGGCAATAAAACCGACCTTCGAGCCTTCAAGCAGCGAGGCATCGCAACGAGTGCGGGTGCGCACAATCATGGCATCGGCATCGGCCACCGCAGCGGGGATGATATCTTCCGGTGCCAGACGCACAACCTCCGCAATGCCGTCGAACTGGTCGGTAACGAACGGTATATGCGACTCAATGATGATTTTTTTCATAGAGATGTTAAGTTTGGTTCAATACACTGCCCAGACATAGAGTCCGGCATAGCAACAGATAAGGAAAAGGATAGCCAGATAGCTCCAGCGGTGACGTCTGTAGGTGAAGAAATGCCCCACCTGATAGGCCACAAGGCAATTGAGCAACGGGATATAGAATGTGAAATTATTGAAATTCAGCAGCATCACCACCATTGTGAAGATGAGCAGCAGGGTCAGATAGCCGTTGAAAGCCCGTGTTCGCGCATTGTAGCTGAGAATTTTCATCAGGTTTGCCACCAGAAACAGAATCCCCACCGCCATTGTGAATCCGACAGCGGAGAACAACTGCGCGAATTCGTTGAAATCGATTCCATAGATGAAATCGAACGAAATGTCGGGCCAGTGCAGATCGGACAATCCGACGATGCCGAATCCGAAAAGCAGCCAGGGGGGCGTGATGACTCCGAGAAGCGCGGCAATGAACGTTTTGAGCGAAAAGACACGCATCTGTATGGTTGCGACAAGAAGAACCGGCAGATAGAACAGGTAGCCTACCTGAGTGAACGCCGCAAGGGAGAAAAGAAAGAAAATCAGGAACACACGTCGCTGGGGAGCGGGATCGCCATAGAGCGAAAACATCAGGGCGCTCACCACCATGGTGAGGAGAGCCAGCACGGAACCGCCGTAAAACTGCCCCAAAACCATGGGCACCGCGGCTTGCATGACAATGAACATGGTGGCCACAAGCCACGTCAGGCTGCGGAGCACATTGAAAGCACGGTTGACATAGACAATCAGCAGTGCCACCACGGCGGTCAGCCCCACATTCACCAGGGCCGACGCCAGATGGTTGTGTATCCACAGATTCGCCGACGGCAATCCAAGCCCTGCAGCTACCGGAATCTCAGTCACCGCCCCGCGCTGCCATGCGCACACGCAACTCATCAATGCCAGCAGCCAAAGCACCAGCGTTGACGATTTCGCATGGAAAAATGCGGTTATTTGGCGGTCCTTTATCACTGACGCAGAGTGGAATTATCGTTTTTAGCGCAGCAGGTCGCGGCCTATGTCGCGGCGCATATATTTACCGTCGAAGTTGATGGCCTTGGCCGAACGGAAGCTGCGCTCAAGCGCGTCAGGAATGCTGTCGCCATACGAACTGGCGGCAATCACGCGGCCGCCGGAGGTGAGCAGACGCCCTTCAGCATCAATGCGTGTCCCGGCATGGAACAGGATGGACTCCTCTATGGTGTCAAGCCCGGTGATCACTTTCCCTTTCTCATAGCTTCCGGGGTATCCGCCGGAAACCACCATGACAGTGACGGCCGTGCGCGGATCAATCTCCAGCGGCATGTCGCCGAGATTTCCTTCGGCAGCGGCCACAAGCAAGGGCACCAGATCGGAGGCGATACGGAGCATCACCACTTCGGTTTCCGGATCGCCCATGCGTACGTTGTATTCGATAACCATCGGTTCTCCCTCCACGTTGATCAGGCCGAGGAATATGAATCCGCGGTAATCGATGCCGCGCGAAAGCAGGCCGTTTACGGTGGGCTTCACGATGCGCTCCTCCACTTTTGCCATGAAAGCGCTGTCGGCAAACGGAACGGGGCTGACGGCTCCCATACCTCCGGTGTTGAGGCCGGTGTCGCCTTCGCCGATGCGTTTGTAGTCCTTCGCCACAGGAAGGATGCGGTAGCCGCCGTGGCCGTCGGTGAGCACGAACACTGAGCATTCGATGCCTGAAAGGAACTCCTCGATCACCACTGTGGCAGACGATGCGCCGAACATTCCGGAAAGCATCTCTTTCAGTTCGGCCTTGGCCTCCTCAAGCGAATCAAGAATCAGCACGCCCTTGCCGGCAGCCAGGCCGTCGGCCTTAAGCACATAAGGGGCTTTAAGGGTCTCGAGAAAACGGTAGCCGTCTTCCAGCGTATCGATGGTGAACGAACGGTAGCGTGCGGTGGGGATGCCGAACTCCATCATGAATTCCTTGGCGAAATCCTTGCTCCCTTCAAGCATTGCACCGGCTTTTTCCGGACCAACAACTTTCAGGGCAGGGCGGTTGGCACGGAAATAGTCCGTGATACCTGCCACCAGCGGATCCTCGTTGCCCACCACAAGCAGCTCGATGCCGTTTTCACATACAAAACGGTCGACAGCCGCGAAATCCATCGGCGACAATGCCACGTTTTCGCCGAAAGCGCCTGTGCCACCGTTGCCGGGGGCGATAAACAACCGCGAGGTGAGTTTACTCTGACTGATTTTCCAGGCGAGAGCCGCTTCGCGGCCACCCGATCCGAGCAGGAGAATGTTCATTGTTGTGATATGGTTATGACGGTTATAAACTTCTGATTATAATAATGTTAACCTCAATCAATCCTCCTGACCGTCGCGGTTGCGGCGTTTACGGATTGCGGGCAATGAGGGCTGTTTGTTAGCCAACATCTTGAGGGCCTGCTCATTGCGGCGGAGTGCCAGCGGGTTTTCTGAATTGGCGGCAGGCTTGTCGGCATCGAGCGGACGCGAGGATGTGAATGTGCGGCCGGCGCCGGGACGTCCCGGTTTGAACGAGGGGCTGTAGCGTTCCTCCAGTTTGTTGCGGGGAGGGGCAGCCTTGTCGGCGCGGCGTTCGCGGCGCTTGTCGGCGAAATCGCGTTCGGATGTGCGGGCATCCCGTCCCCCCTGGCGGTTACGGTCACGGAAGGGTTTGCGGTCGCTGTCGCCGGGACGGTCGGAACGACGGTCACGACGGTCGGAATATTTGCCATGTTTGCGGTCGCGACGTTCCGATCTTTTCTCATCAAGTTCGCGCAGACGGCCGCCGTCGCGACGGAACGATTTATAGTCGCCTTCGAATATGATGTATTCGCGCAGCTCGCATTCAAGCGCCCCGTTGAGAATGGGAATTTTTTCCGACGGAGCCAGGCCGATTTTGGCAATGTAGTCGTTTTTCCCGGCAATGATCCATGCATGGTAGCCTTTGAAAACATTCTTGAGTTTCGAGCCGATGAGAGCGTACAGGCCTTCCATGTCCTCGACGCTGATACGTTCGCCATAGGGGGGATTGGTGATGAGCACACCACCCTCCGGCGCTTCGGTCCATGCTGAAAGCGGTTTGGTGGCCAGGTCGATCATTCGCCCGACACCAGCACTCTTGATGTTGCGCGACGCTATCTCGACGGCCTTGGGGGAGATGTCGGCGCCATAGATTTTGAATTTGAATTCACGTTCGGCCGAATCGTCGTTGTACAGGCGGTCGAACAGCGCCTGATTGAAATCCTTCCAGTTCTCGAACGCGAAATGCTTGCGGTAGACACCGGGATTGATATTTGCTGCAATGAGGGCTGCCTCCACAAGGAATGTGCCCGAACCGCACATGGGGTCGACAAGCGGACAGTCGCCGCGCCAGCCGCTGCGGAGAATGATGCCGGCAGCCAGAACTTCATTGATGGGTGCCTCGGTCTGCGCCACTCGGTAGCCGCGTTTATGCAGCGATTCGCCCGAAGAATCAAGCGACAGTGTGACATGATCGCCGGAGATGTGCACGTTGATCATCACATCGGCGTCCTGCAGACGCACGCCGGGACGTTTGTCCTCGCCGTAACGGTCCTTGAACCAGTCCACGATGGCATCCTTCACCCTGTAGGTGACGAACCGCGAATGAGTGAACTCGTCGCTGTAGGCAACGGTGTCGATGGCGAAGGTGCTTCCCACCGACATTAGCGCCCCCCAGTCGAACTCCTTTACATGTTCGTAAAGTTCGTCGGTGTTGCGCGCCGTGAATTTGTAGATGGGTTTGAGAATACGGAGTGCCGTGCGGCAGCACAGATTGGCTTTATAAAGCATCTCCAGATCGCCTTCGAACTGCACCATGCGGCGCCCCGGCTCCACGTTGATTGCTCCGAGGCCACGGAGTTCTTCAGCCAGCACATCTTCCAGTCCCTGGAAGGTTTTCGCCACCATTTCAAATTGTTCTTTCATCGTTGCGGGAAGAATTTGTCTAACATGCACGGGCATCCCCGCCGCTGAGGCAGAGTTTACCCGGGTGCAAAGTTAGTGAAAATTTTATGATTCGGAGGGCTCGGACGGAACTTTACAGTTTTCTGAAACCGGATTTTTCGCACATGTTTTTTGAACCGCCGCCACCGAAAGCCGACGGATTCATCCTGGCCCATAGCCATCGCGGCACAAGGCGCCACAACCCGACAAGGCACCGCCACCGCCAGTCGACCACATGCACCCCGGGACGCCACATTGCGGAGGCTATGCGGCGCGCGGCATAATCTACCGGCATCATCATGGGATGCGGCGCACCCTCCCCGACGAGCGGCGTGCTGACCCAGCCCGGCCGGATGTCGGAAACGGAGATTTTGAGCCTGCGTGCACGGGCGAGCTGGGAAACCGCCTCAAGATATATCCGCTGATAACTTTTGGATGCGCAATAGGCCGCCATCGGTCCGACACCTTTTGTTCCGGCCACAGAGGTGATGGCAGCAATGTGACCGCCGCCGCTTGCTGTAAAATAACGGAACGCGGCATCGATCATACGCGTGAATCCGGCCACATTCACCTCAACGGTGGCCCCGTCGGGAGCGGCCTCCAATTCCGGATTGGAATACCCCACCCCGGCCACATGAAAGTACACATCCATGCCGCCCATCTGTCCGATAAGGCGCGAAAGGCTTTCGGGGGCATACTCGGAGCTTATATCAATAAGCTCCAGAAACACCCGCTCCGGATAACGCTCGGCGAGAGTCTTAGCCGTAGCGAGATTACGGCCTGCAAGCCCAAGAGTATTCCCTGCGGCAGCAAGCTTTTCCGCCACTGCCAGACCTATCCCGGAGGTAGCTCCGACGACAACGATTTTACGCCCTGCGGCATTCTTTTCGATAGTATTCATAATTTGATCCGAACCATTTTTGTTTGAATTTATGAAGGCGCCGCCCACCTCCTTGCCTGCAAAAATACGCACTCCTGTGCTAATAACAACAACGGCGCTCCGGAAATTTCCGGAGCGCCGCTGTTATATCCCTCCGCCACCTTCAGGCAGCGGAACAGGGGCGGAATTCAATACTTGATCAGCGAGGTGACCTCGGCATCGGCGGGGAGGTTTGCACGTCCGTTCAATGCGGTCAGCTCGATAATGAAGTTCACATAAATCTTTTTGGGGTTCATGCTTTTTACCAGATTGTAGGCTGCCGCCATCGTACCGCCGGTGGCCAGCACGTCATCATGAAGCACCACCACATCATCCTCGGTGATGGCATCGCGGTGAATCTCGATGGTGTCTGTGCCATATTCTTTTTCATAAGTGGCCTGAATTGTATCGGCAGGCAGTTTGCCGGGCTTGCGCACAGGCACGAATCCGGCACCAAGTTCGAAGGCAAGGATAGAGCCTCCGATAAAGCCGCGCGACTCGATGCCCACAACTTTGGTCACACCTTTATCGCGGTAGGTCTGCGAAAGGTCCCACCCGATGATGTGGAGAGCGCGGGGATCCTTGAACACGGTGGTGAGGTCCTTGAAGACAACACCCTTCTGAGGAAAGTCGACAACGTCGCGTACTTTCGATTTAATGTATTCCATATCGATATTGAAATATGATTTGTTTTCTGTTTTTGTATGTTGTCCGGAACACTCGGCTTGCATCTTATAACATTCTGAGGTTCCGAAGGTTTTGAATGTTCCACGTGAAACATTCGACCTCATTTTCCGGCATTTCAACGGCCGCACAGTAGGAGGAGGATATTGATATCTGCCGGCGATACTCCGGGGATTCGCGAAGCCTGAGCGACCGTTGCGGGGCGAATCCGCTCGAGTTTCTGACGGGCCTCCGTAGAGATGGAAGTAATGGTTGAGTAATCGAACCTGTCACCAAGCGGGATGGATTCAAGTCGCTTGATTTTATCGGCAATCTGCTGTTCGCGCTTGATGTAGCCATCATATTTTATCAGCACCTCTGCGGCCTCTATGATCTCTTCGCGCCGGTCGTCAGGGAGAGCGTCAACGACGCTCCGCAGCTGTGGAAATTCGCGCGCGAGCAAACCGATGGTAAGTTGCGGACGCAGCACGAGCGCCTTAAGGCGGCATCCCTCCTTAACAGGCTGGAGCGCCTGCTCCGTCCCGGTAAGGCCGAGGGCATCATTGATGCGGACAAACGCCTCGTTCACCGCCTGCACTTTGACGGGACACTGGGAGATGAACTCTATAAGTCCATCGCGGAGAAGCCTCTTCTCAACCATCAGCTGATACCGTTCGTACGTAACCAGATTAACTGCGAAACCGCGCGGTGTGAGACGCATGTCGGCATCGTCCTGCCGCAGCAGTATCCGGTACTCGGCACGTGAAGTGAACATACGGTACGGTTCATCCACGCCTTTAGTCACAAGGTCATCGATAAGCACTCCGATATACGCCTCGTCACGGCCAAGCTCAAAAGTATCACGTGTGGTTAATCCGGAGTTGACTGCATGTGCCGCCAGCGCGGCATTAACACCTGCCACAAGTCCCTGCCCGGCGGCCTCCTCATAACCGGTGGTGCCGTTGATCTGGCCGGCGAAAAACAGGCGTTCCACAAGCTTCGTTTCGAGCGAATGTGTAAGCTGTGTAGGGTCGAAGAAATCGTATTCAATGGCATAGCCCGGGCGATAAATCTGCACATCGCTGAAGGCATCGATTGTCTGCAACGCCGACAGCTGCACGTCCATCGGCAGCGAGGAGGAGAAGCCGTTGAGATAGAATTCGTGCGTGGTCTCACCCTCAGGTTCGAGGAAAAGCTGATGCTCCGTCTTGTCGGCGAATGTCACAATCTTGGTCTCTATCGACGGACAGTAACGTGGCCCTATGCTCTGGATCTGCCCGTTGTAAAGAGGAGAATCCGGCAGCCCGGCTCTAAGGATTTCGTGAGTGTGCTCGTTGGTGAACACTGTGTAGCACCTGCGCTGCTTCAGCTCACGCTTCACCGACGGAAGATAGGAAAATTTATGGAAATCCCCCTCAAGTTCCTGTGGCACAGCGCATTCCCATTTCACAGAACGGCCATCGATGCGCACCGGCGTACCGGTTTTCATCCTGTCGGCCTTGAATCCCAGCGATTTAAGTTGCTCAGTGATGCCATGCGAAGCAGGTTCGGCACAACGGCCCCCCTCAATCATGGTGCGCCCCACATGCATCAGGCCGTTAAGAAAAGTTCCGTTTGTGAGCACCACGGAGCGTGCGGTGAACGTCGCCCCAAGTGCGGTTCTCACACCGGCAACAACCGGCTTTGCCGACCTCTCCCCTACCCCATCGGACGGGGAGGCATCAACATTGTCAAACAGAAGTTCAGTCACCGAATCCTGCCACATGCTGAGATTGGGTGTATTTTCCAGAATCGTGCGCCATTCGGCCGAGAAACGCATGCGGTCGCTCTGCGCACGCGGACTCCACATGGCAGGCCCCTTTGAGCGGTTGAGCATGCGGAACTGTATGGCCGTACGGTCAGTCACAATTCCCATCATTCCACCTAAGGCGTCTATCTCTCTGACAATCTGCCCTTTTGCAATTCCACCGACGGCGGGATTACAACTCATCTGGGCTATCTTATTTAGATCTATGGTGATCAGCAGTGTCGAAAAGCCCATACGCGCGGCAGCCGAAGCAGCCTCGCAACCGGCATGCCCGGCACCGACAACAATCACATCATAATCGAATCTCATATTCTGTTCCTGGATTTGGCATCAGCCATGGTTCAACGTAGCGGGCGCAATCAATCTTCTCCAGAGCCCTTATAGGCGGGAGGCATCTTTGCAAGCATCGCAAGCGCCTCGTTTTCATGCGCTTCCATTATCTCCCTTTCGCCGGGCCCCTTGTCATTGATTCCACAGAGATGAAGCACTCCGTGCACAATGACACGCAAAAGCTCCTCACGGTAAGCGGCACCTTGCTGAACGGCATTAGTCGCCACCGTGTCAAGCGATATGAACATATCGCCGCGCAGAAGCTTCCCGCGAGAGTCGTCGAAGGTGATTATATCCGTAAAATAGTCGTGCTGAAGGAATTGGCGGTTGACTTCGAGGATTTTAGGGTCATTACAGAAAATATAGGATAGCGTGCCTACGATGCGTCCGTGAGCCTTGGCCACTTCTTCAATCCAAGCCTCCACTACCCCGAAATCCAGAGGCGGCATAGCCACCCCGTCGGTGAGCCATTGAAATTTTTCGTCGTGCAACATCCAGTTGTCAAACATTTTAGATTACAAACGTCGCAACTTTCCGTTGGCGGCAGCATGCACTGCACGCAAGCCGTATCAGAACGATAAAGTTACCTGCAAAGGTATGCAAAATCCGTGTATTACACAACGGCCGCACATGCTTCCGGGCGCCGCTAACACTTATTTAAACCAGCAGCCGCAAACACTTATTTGAAAAAGATGTATGCCGCGAATATCCCGGCAAGCGAACCAGCGATATCCGCCAGCAGGGCATAGCTGACGGCATAACGGGTTTTGCGCACACCCACCGAGCCGAAATAAACGGCAAGTACATAGAACATGGTGTCCGTGGAGCCCTGTATGGCAGCCGACACGCGGCTCACAAAGGCATCAGGGCCATGGGTGGCCATGAGATCGACCATCATGCCGCGCGAACCGGATCCGCTCAGAGGCTTCATCAGTGCTGTGGGGAGCGCCTCCACCCATTCAGTGTCAAGCCCCAACGCAGCAACCGCCGACGATGTGTAATGTGTAAGCACATCCATCGCCCCTGACGCACGGAACATCCCGATGGCAACGAGTATGGCCACAAGATAGGGGATGATGGTCACCGCAGTCTTGAACCCCTCCTTTGCACCCTCTATGAAAGCCTCGTAGGCGTTAATCCGTTTGTACAGACCTGCTCCGATGAAGAGGATTATCACCCCGAACAGCAATGCGTTGGCAATGAAGCCGGAATAAATTTCCACCCTGTGTCCGTCCATCCCTGAGAATATCCACACCACGAATGCAATCACCGCAGCCATGCCGGCGAGCCAGGTGACAAGCACCGGATCGGTGAGACGGATTCGCTGCTTGAGACACAAAGCCACAATACCCACGAACGTGGAGATGAAAGTGGCCAAAAGAATGGGCAGAAATATGTCCGTAGGATTTGACGCCCCCGCCTGCGCCCTGTACATCATGATACTTATGGGGATGAAGCACAATCCGGATGCATTGAGAATCAAGAACATTATCATGGCGTCCGTGGCTGTGTCCTTCTCCTTGTTGAGCGTCTGCAACTCCTGCATGGCCTTGAGACCGAGCGGGGTGGCGGCATTGTCGAGCCCGAGCATATTAGCCGACACGTTCATGAAGATTGAGCCCATGGCCGGATGTCCCTTGGGCACTCCGGGGAAAAGGCGGCAGAACAGCGGCGAAATCATGCGGCCGAAAAAATTGATGACCCCTGCCTTCTCCCCGATTTTCATAAGACCGAGCCAGAGCGACAGGATTCCGGTCAGTCCGAGTGAAATTTCAAATGCAGTGGCGGCGGATGTGAACGAGGCCGACATGATTGACGACCATATCTGCATGTCGCCATAAAAAACAGTCTTGAAAACTGCCACCACAAATGCGACGATAAAAAACGCGAGCCAAATATAATTCAGTGCCACGGGGTGATGCGATAAAATGATGAAATCAAAAGCCGGCCGACCAAGACAACGCTTAAATTTGCCGACCGACATACAAAAATAGCGAATTTCTTTGAATTGCCGAGTGCACGACTTATTTGCCACAAAAAACTCCGCACAGGACAAATCAGCATAACTATCTGACATTCTGAGCAAACACCCGAAAAATCGACTATTTTAACGCCCTGAGATTGAAAAATTGATTAATTTCCGGCCAGTCGACCGGAAAAAACGCACGCATTTTCGGAAAAATTTTGGTTAACTTTGTTGGAAACCGGAATCAGACTTACCTCCGAAAAAATCTTACCGGAAGGATTCTGAAAATTGCCACTTAATACCACCGACAAAAAATGGCCGACATAATAAAATTGGTGACAAGCGATGCCGGAGCAAAACTCCGGCCGATTTTCGACAGCATTGCCGAAAACGGATTGCCCGACAATTGCGAGGTGATTTACAAAGGACCCCGCAATCTGCTGGCCACCCTCAATCAGGGAACCATCAACGTGAAGCAGTTCGGCATCCCATCGTTCCCAAACAATTTTATTTACGGCAAGCTCCGCAAAAGCAAAGCGCGCCGCAGCTTCGAGCACGCACACCGCCTGCTCCAGCTCGGTTTCGACACCCCCCTCCCCTACGCATATATAGAAATCTACCGCCGCAACGCATTGGGCATCCCCATGCTCCGGCGCAGCTACTACATCTGCCGCCATCTGCCGCTCGACAACATAAGACTATGGGAAGGCCATCCCGACCTGCCGGAGCTGGTGGACCAGTGGGGAGCGGAGATAGCACGCCTTCATGCGGCCGGAGTGTGGATGAAGGACCATTCGGCCGGCAACGTGCTGCTCGGGCGCAAGGACAACGGCGAGTTCACATTCAGTTACGTCGACCTCAACCGCATAAGATTCGGCGTACACTCAACCCACAGGCTCCTCCGGATGTTTAAATCAGTGTCGACCTCCGCACACTTCACTCTCCTGCTGGCTCGCGCCTACGCACGCGCCGCAGGAAAGAACGAACAGCAGGTGGTCCATGACGTAAAAAAGATATTTCGCAAATTCAATCACATACACTAAAAATCACAACGGGAATGAGCGCTCAACTTAAGATTTTCTGCAAAAATATCGGCGAATACATCGATATAAACGGCGGCGAAAACCTGCTCGAAATCGCACAGACACTAAAGCCCCGCCTCGGTGGGCTTGACCCCATATGCGCGGCAGTCAACAACAAGACCGAGCCTCTGCAATATCAGCTGTTCGGCCCCAAACAGGTGGAATTCCTGAGCCGCGAATCAGCCTCGGGGATGCGTGTCTACACCCGCTCGTTGTGCATGATGCTTTATTGCGCCGTGAAACACAACTATCCCGACATGCGCCTGCGCATAGAGCACTCCATTGCCGGGGGCTACTACTGCCGCCTGTTTCCGGCCACCCCGACCGCCACACCTCCCGACCGCGCCGAAGCCTGCCGCACACTGCTCGGCTACATGCGCGGGCTGCAAAAACGCGACGTTCCGTTTGAACGCAAGGAACGGCTCACCGCCGACGTGATTGAAAAGATGCGTGCCTCCGGCCTCCCCGACAAGGTGCAGCTGCTGGAAACCACACACGAACTCTACACCATATTCTATCGCCTCGACGGCGTCATAGACAGCTACTACGGAGCGCTCGCCCCTTCAACCGGTCACCTCGACATCTTCGACCTCGTCCCCTATAAAGAGGGCTTCCTGCTGATGGCGCTCGACCGGAAGAACCCCGATGTGCCCGCACAGCAGATCACACAGGAAAAGATGTACGAAGCCTATGTGGAGTATCTTCATTTCAACCGCGTAATAGGCATATCCAATGTTGGCCAGCTCAACAAAGCCGTGGACGAGAACCTCTCCTCCGACCTCATCAACGTGGCCGAGGCCATGCACGACAAAAAGATTGCCCAGATAGCCGACGAAATAACGCGCCGCTATCACAACGGTGGAGCGCGCATCGTGCTCATCGCGGGTCCCTCGTCGTCAGGCAAGACCACAACCACCAAGCGCCTCGGCATCTACCTGACCACCAACCTGCTCAAGCCGAAAATGATTTCGCTTGACAACTATTTTGTCAACCGCGACAATACACCGCGCGACGAGACGGGTGACTACGATTATGAATCGCTATATGCCCTCGACCTCGACCAGTTCAACGCCGACCTCACCGCCCTGCTTGCCGGAAAAGAGGTGGAGATGCCCACCTATAGTTTTGAACTCGGCAAGCGGATTTATAAAGGGAACACCCTCCGGCTCGAGGAGGATTCCATTCTGCTCATCGAAGGGATACACGGACTGAATCCGGAGCTTACCGCAAGCATCCAGGAGGAGATGAAATACCGCGTATATGTATCGGCGCTCACCACCCTCTCGATTGACGACCACAACTGGATTCCCACCACCGACAACCGACTGCTCCGCCGCATAATCCGCGACCACAAGTACCGTGGGGCATCGGCCGTAGAGTCCATCAGGCGGTGGCCAAGCGTACGCCGCGGCGAGGAGAAATGGATTTTCCCCTACCAGGAAAACGCCGATTCCACATTCAACTCTTCGCTGCTGTTCGAACTTGGAGTGATGAAAGACTACGGTGAAGCCATCCTCAGGGATGTGCCCAACGATGCTCCGGAATATGCCGAAGCCTACCGCCTGCGCCGCTTCCTCTCCTATTTCAAGCAGATACCCGACCGCGACGTACCCCCGACATCACTGTTGCGCGAATTCCTCGGCGGCTCCTCCTTCCATTATTGAACCGCCGCCACCGCTGCATTGCAACCCCGATAGCACCTGCGCTTACAAACCGTTCACATTATATTGATTCCGGAGCCGTTCATTCGCACCGGAAAGGTGAATAGTGTGATTATTTTTCTTTATCTTTGCAGAATAAACCTCATTATCTCCCTTCTGCATCATGAAAAAATACAATTTTGACGAAGTGATTGACCGCCACGGCAGCGGATGTATGAAAATCGACGATTTGCGCGAACTTTTCGGTAAATCCGACCTCACTCCGCTATGGATTGCCGACATGGACTTCCGTGTATGCCCCGAAATCACGCAGGCCTTGATGGCACGTATCTCCCACCCCATCTACGGCTATTCACGGCCCGGCGAGAGCTACTGGACGTCGATTACCGGATGGCTGCGCAAACGCCACGGATTCATCGTGGAGCGTAACGAACTCACTTACGTCCCGGGAGTTGTGAAGGGGATAGCCTTCGCCGTGAACTTCTTCACCCAGCGCGGCGATAAAATCGTGATACAGCCACCGGTGTATCACCCGTTCAGGATGGTCATAGAAGGGAACGGCCGCATCGTGACACCCAACCCGCTGCGCCTCACCGAAAACCGCACTTATGAGATGGATCTCGAAGGCCTCGAAAAGATTTTTGCCGAAGAGCATCCGCGCATGATGATTCTCTGCAACCCTCACAACCCCATAGGGCTGCAGTGGAGCCGCGAGACACTGGCCGAAGTAGGACGTCTGTGCCGCAAATACAATGTGCTCGTTATTTCCGACGAGATTCACGGCGACCTCATGCTCGGCCATCGTGTGCACTTCCCGTTTGCTGCCTGCAGCGACGACTGCGCGAAAGTGTCGGTGACATTCGGCGCCCCGTCAAAGACATTCAACATCCCCGGCCTTGTAAGCTCCTGGTGCGTGGTCAAGAACCCTGAACTGCGTGAGCCTTTCTTCCACTGGCTTGAGGTAAACGAATTCAACGCCACTACTTTCGTATCGACCATCGGCACCGAGGCGGCCTACTGCAACGGCGAGGCATGGCTTGAGGAAGCCCTGCTCTACATCGAGGAGAACATCGACTACGTGGACCAGTATCTGCGCGAGAAGCTGCCGTGCGTGGGGATGATAAAGCCCGAAGCGTCGTTCCTGATATGGATGGACTTCCGCTCGCTCGGTTTGAGCCACGAAGAACTTGTCGACCTGGTGGTTAACCGCGCCGGTCTGGCCCTCAACGACGGCGAGATGTTCGGCCCGCAGGGACACGGATTCATGCGTGTGAACGTGGCCACACCGCGCTGCGAACTCACCCGCGCGCTCGACAAACTGCGTAACGCCCTCGAGCCACAAGTGGCCCGTGCATGCATGCAGGAAGCATAAACTACCGTTACAATTCATTCCGACCAATTGCTTTACAGCAATGAAATACGCCATATTCCCTCCCGAAGAACTTATTGAAGACGCCCGCGTCACACTACCGCTGTCGAAAAGCATGTCGACGCGCGCACTCATTTTAGATACACTTGCATCAGGACACTTCAATTCCGAAGCCAACCCTGTGGCATGGTGCGACGACACGAAAGTGATGGCAGCTGCACTGCAGCAATGGGACGAAGCCGCTGCGGGCACCCCCCTCCGGTTCGACCTTCAGGCGTCAGGAGCCGCACTGCGGTTTCTGACTGCATTCTTTGCAAGCCGTCCGGGTGCCGATGTGACTCTCACCGGCTGCGAACGCCTCTGTCAGCGCCCTATGAAACCGCTTGTCGACGCCCTGCGCCAGTGCGGAGCATCGGTTGAATATCTTGCCGAGGAGGGTTATGCCCCATTGAGAATCAAGGGACAGGAGCTCACCGGAGGCACCGTCACAATCGATGCCACCGTCTCCTCGCAATTCATTTCGGCTCTCCTGATGATTGCCCCGGCAATGAAAGCCGGACTCGACCTCCATTTCGAGGGAGAGCCGGTGTCGCTCCCCTATATCACCATGACCCTTGGCCTGATGGCCATGCGCGGAGTGGAAGCCGAACGCGAACCCCTCCGTGTGGAAGTAGCCCCCGGCCGGTACACACCTTGCCTCCAGACTCCCGAAGGCGACTGGTCGGCGGCAGCATTCTGGTATGAGGTGTCGGCCCTATCGGCAGGATGGATAACCATGACCAACCTTAAAGCCGACTCCCTGCAGGGCGACAAGGCCGCTGCACGTTTCTTCTCCTGTTTGGGAGTGGATACTGTCGAATCGGAGGAGGTGGAAGGCGCACTCGACCTCACCCCTTCGCCCGAAGTCTACGGACGTCTCGACCTCGATCTCACCGATAATCCCGATGTCGCGCCTGCCCTGACCGTGACATGCTCCCTGATAGGTGTGCCTTTCAAATTCACCGGCCTCCATAACCTGGCCATGAAGGAGTGCGACCGCCTCGGAGCTTTGGCCGAAGAGATGAATAAACTTGGCCGCAACGTGGAGAAAGTGCGCGATTTCGGTCTGGAATGGGACGGCAAATCACATCCAGTGCGCGAAATGCAGATACTGTCGGCCCACGGCGACCACCGCATGGCCATGGCGCTCGCCCCCGTATCGGTCTACATCCCCGGCATCATAATCGACGGCGTGGAAACCGTGAGCAAAAGCTATCCCGACTATTGGGAGCAGTTGCGAAGCATAGGTTTCAAGGTGATTGAAGTCGTCATAAACGATGACGGCAAGGTGGTAAGAGCCGACTCCGTAGCCACAGACGCCGCAGACGGCAAGGAGGGCGACAAATGAAAGGAGCGCTCATCATACTGCTTGCCCTTGTGATTGTGGGAGGCGTGCTCTACATGTTCCATCTGCGCGACCTCCGCAAAGGGAAAGCGCAGGCTCCCACCATAGGGCCGATGCCCGACCGCCCCGCCCCCACCGGAAGCGATCCCACCGAGGAATCGGTGTGTTGCGGCATGCACGTCACCTGTGAGAAAGATTCGCTTCTGCCCGAAGTGAGCCGCGAGATAGAATATTTCGACGACGAGGAGCTGGACGCATTCCGCGGACGCGAACCCGAAAGCTACACAGATGAGGAGATAGAGCAGTTCCGCGACGTGCTGCTCACCCTCCTCCCCGCCGACATTGCCCCGTGGGCACGCAGCATTCAGCTGCGCGGCATCACACTCCCCATGGCAGTCCGCGAGGAACTGCTCATGATTGTGGCCGAAGAGCGTGCCAAGAAAAGCCATGCGGATGGCAACACATCCACGTCTCTGTCCTGATTCCGAAACACCAACGTAACCGATGTCCGAACTGCTGCAATATCAATTTTTCACCAACGCCATATGGGCCGTGCTCATCATATCGGTGGCATCGGCCATGATCGGCACATACATAGTGGCCCGGCGGCTTGTGGCCATATCCGGAGGGGTTACGCACGCCTGCTTCGGCGGCCTCGGACTGGGTTATTTCCTGGGGATGAACCCCCTTGTGATGGCCGGAATCTTCGCCGTGGCATCGTCGCTCGGGGTGCAATGGATTTCGGAGCGTCACCGCGTGCGCGAGGATTCGGCAATAGCGGTGGTATGGTCGATCGGTATGGCTGTCGGCGTGCTTTTTGTGTTCCTGACTCCAGGTTATGTGCCGGAACTGAATGCATTCCTGTTCGGCAACATCCTTAATGTCTCCCCCTCCGACCTCATGGCCTTCGGTATTTATACCATAATTTTGGCCGGTTTCTTCGCATGGAAATTCAAGGAGATCGTCATATGCGCTTTCGACCGCGATTTTGCCCGGGTATCAGGCCTCCCTGTCACATTCATAACCACCGTTATGACCATAATGGTGGCCCTGTGCATAGTGCTCACAATCCGTCTGGTAGGGATAATGCTGCTGATGTCCATGATTTCATTACCGCAAATGTCGGCCGAAGTGTTCTGCAACCGGTTCAAGACCATAATGCAGCTTTCCATGCTTTTCTCGGCGGCAGGCTGCCTCGGCGGCCTCGCGCTGTCGGCATATGTTGACGTGCCCTGCTCGGCGCTGATAGTGATTGTTCTGGCAGCGATTTATCTCGTTTCGTTCATTTATAAAGCCTGGCACACTCGCCGAACACGTATCGTCCAATGTCGCGCAAAACAGTAATAATACTCCTGCTGGCAGCTGTTGCCGCCTGTGCAGGCTGGGGCGGTTACTGGGCATGGAACCGCTGGTTCTCCTCGCGCGCCAACCCTTCGCTCACCGAATATCCCGTGCGCGGCATCGACATATCCGCCCACAACGGAACGATAGATTTCGATGCGCTCCCCCGGCGCCACGTGCAGTTCGCCTACATCAAGGCCACCGAAGGCGCCGACTTCATCGACCGCCGTTACGACGCCAACGTGAAAGGGATGAAACGGATCGGTGTCCCTGCCGGTGCCTATCATTTTTTCCGTTTCGACTCCGACGGCGAGCTGCAGGCCTGGAACTTCATCCACGCACTTAAAAACCGCAATCTGGAGCTTCCGCCGGCCATTGACCTTGAGGAATGGTCGAATCCCGACGGATTCTCCACCACCAGCGTAATCCTCGTGCTGAAACGGATGCTGGCCGTTTTGGCAGACGAGGGGATAACACCGATTATCTACACCAATAAGGACGGTTACAACCGTTTCATCAAAGGGCATCTCAGCCAATATCCGCTATGGATATGCTCGTTCACCGATCCGCCTGTGCCGGAGCAGGAAACATGGCACATATGGCAATTCTCACATCGCGGCACACTCGACGGAATAGAGGGGTACGTAGACCTCAACACCATTTCACCCGAGATGGCCGCAACTTTCCCTCATGTATCCGAGCCTTAAAAATGCCTCCAAGCCCAAATAGACGCACCTTTCAGCGGCCAATCCGTACACTTTGCTCGAATTAAAATATTTTTTATGACATTTTGATTGCTTGTTCAACAATTATTTGTAATTTTGCAGCACAATCAAACATTTTAGCAGCGCAGCTGATGTGCGGCACATGTCTCTCCGGACTGTTGACAAACGGCCTTCAACGGCAGAACAAACATAAGGTACAATTCAATACAGAACATGGACAAAAAAGAATTTATTGAGGATTTGCGGACACGGTTTCCCAACGAGCCTGAATATCTGCAGGCAGTGGAAGAAGTGGTGAACTCCATTGCCGACGTCTACAGCAGTTATCCAGATTTCGAGCGTGTCAACCTGCTGGAACGCTTATGTATCCCCGACAGAATCTACACATTCCGCGTGTCGTGGGTGGACGATGCCGGCCGCGTACGCACCAACATGGGCTACCGCGTGCAGCACAACAACGCCATAGGCCCCTACAAGGGGGGCATCCGGTTCCATTCGTCGGTCAATCTTTCCATTCTCAAGTTCCTGGCATTTGAACAGACCTTCAAGAACGCCCTTACCACCCTCGCCATGGGCGGAGCCAAGGGTGGCTCGGATTTCTCGCCGCGCGGCAAAAGCGATATGGAGATAATGCGTTTCTGTCAGGCGTTTGTCAACGAGCTTTACCGCCACATCGGTCCGCTCACCGACGTCCCCGCAGGCGACATCGGCGTAGGCGGCCGCGAAGTGGGCTACATGTACGGATGGTACAAGAAGATGACCCGCGAATTCTCAGGCACCTTTACCGGCAAGGGGATGGATTTCGGCGGCTCGCTCATCCGCCCGGAGGCCACAGGCTACGGCAATGTGTACTTCCTGCTGAACATGCTCAAGACCCGCGGCATCGACATCGAGGGCAAACGCGTGGCCATCTCAGGCTCTGGCAATGTGGCACTTTACACAGCCAAGAAACTCCTGTCGCTCGGAGCCAAAGTATTGTCGCTCAGCGACAGCGACGGGGCAATCGTTGTGCCCGACGGACTCACACAGGCACAGTTCGACGAGATTTTTGAACTCAAGACCCTCATGCGCGGCCGCATCTCGGAATTTGCCGAAGAGCATCCCGACATCTGCAAATACTATCCCCGTGAACGCCCGTGGAAACACCTGGAGCATGTGGACATAGCAATGCCGAGCGCCACCCAGAACGAACTCGATGCCGACGATGCCCGTGCACTGCTCCACGCCGGCTGCTTCGCCGTCAGCGAAGGCGCAAACATGCCCACCACACCTGCCGCCATAGCCGAATTCCAGAAGGCACGCATTCTCTATGCCCCCGGTAAGGCCGCAAATGCCGGCGGAGTGTCGGTTTCCGGCCTTGAAATGGCACAGAACGCACAGATGGACCACTGGACCGCAGACGAGGTTGACCGCCGCCTGCAGCAGATCATGGCCGACATCCATGCCCAGTGTGTGGAGCACGGCACCGAAGCCGACGGCTATGTTAACTACGTCCGCGGAGCCAACACTTCCGGCTTCCTCAAGGTGGCCCGCGCCATGATGGCTCAGGGCGTGATGTAAACCGCTTTCATGTTGTAGTTAATCATATTAATTCAATCATTGTTTCATAAGCCCCGACGGCGCCGTGTCAGGATTGTCCCGACACAGCGCCGTCAATATTATGGGGCGACAGTATGAGTGCTCTGCACGATTGCCAGATGCAGGGGCGTCAGTTGATGCCCAGAAGCTCCACCTCGAAAATCAGGGTGGAACCGCCGGGAATGCCCGGTTGCGAACGGCGCCCATAGGCAGCTTCGGCAGGGATATAAAGCTCCCATTTATCGCCGATATGCATCTGCTGGAGGGCTATCATCCAGCCCTCAATCAATCCGCGGAGCGGAAAGGACGGCGCCACCCCTCCCCGGCTGCTGTCGAACGTGCGGCCGTTGATCGTCTTGCCTGTGTAATGCACCGTAACCACATTCCGCAGTGTAGGCGTGGGCGATTTCTGATTGCCAGGCCGGAGCACCTTGTAGTAAATCCCTTTGGCCAGTGCATTGACGCCCGGCTCCTGCGCTTTCGTCTGGAGCCACTGGCGGTTTGCGGCCACATAATCCGGTTTTGCCATATTTACCTGTGTTATAATTAGTAACTGTTCAAATGTTTATTGTTATTTCCTTGATGTTTTGCGCCTGCGGTGACGTCGCAACGCCCACAGCCCGGCAATAATGGCCACCGGCGCAAGCACAACGGCCACGTAGGCATAGACAATCGGCACATTATAGTCCATGTCGAGATAGTTGCCGTTGAGATGATAGGCATTGATACCGCTGAGCATCACTCGCTGCTGCCCGAGCGGGTCGAACTGCATTCCGCTCACGGTGTCAAGCACCATTGTGGGACGTGTAACAGTGTCATAGGGAAGCCATTGCAGCGAATCGAGGCCGGGATTACCGTTCTTGGCGAAATTCACCCACATCTGTTGCACCTGCCGCGACAGAGGCGCGTAGATATTGTCGCCGGTGTACATGGTCTGGTCAAGATTCCCGAACACATAGGCAAGTTCCACGGCATGACATGCCTCCATATAAGGCAACGCCGACCAGCGCGTCCAGTAGTACACATAAGTGGTGGCACCGTGGGCCACACGGCTGTCGGCCATGGCGAGAGCCGGCAGGCGGAACATCGCCTCGGTATAAAATTCCGATATACCCCATGTGCGCCCGAGAGGATAATTGTCGACAAACCTCTCCACACTGTCGCGAACCGACTTATCAACCGGTTTCATGTTGCTCTCGAAGAGCACCGGAATCTTCAGGCGGAACATGTTGATTCCACCCACTTTGTCAATCCAGAAACGGCTTTCCTGCGCATTCGTGCCCATGAGCATGGCCACATCGCTGCTTCCGCCGTTTTGATAAGCTGCATAAAGATTCTCGGGAATCACCACCCCGTCGCGCTCGGGGAAATTATTATAACGGTTAATGCCCTCGTTGGCCTCGCGCAAAGCCTGAGGCGATAATGCTGCAAGCTCACTCATATCAGTGGCCCCTGTGGCTTTCAGAAGGCGCTGTGCAAGCGGCAGGCACTCCCTGCGGCTGTAGGTAAGCGCTATTGAACCGCTTTCCATGATAGCACGGTGGAACAGACCCTTCGACTGTGGAATGAGCGGCAGCAGCGACACACTGCCCGCGCCGGCCGATTCGCCGAACACCGTAACGTTGTCGGGATTTCCGCCGAACGCTGCGATGTTGCGCTGCACCCACCGGAGCGCGACAATCTGGTCAAGCAGCCCGAGATTGCCGCTTTCTGCATATGCCTCTCCCCCATCAACTTCCGAAAAATCGATGAACCCGTAAATGCCAAGACGGTAATTGATGGTCACGAGCACCATTTCCGGATGATTGCGCACGAAATTTGTGCAATTGAACATAGGCTCGGCACTGCTGCCCCAGCCATAGGAACCGCCGTGAATATAGACCATCACAGGTTTGGCAGTAGCCGTATCGGCCGGATTGACCCAGACATTCAGGCTCAGACAGTCCTCCCCCTGTGTCAACCTCGGGTCGGCGCCCGTCTGGATGGCAATCTTTCCGAAATTATAGGCCTCGAACACACTGTCGCCGTCGGCGGCCACACCAACCGGTTTCCACCGCAGAGTGCCGACAGGCTGCTGTGCATACGGAATCCCTTTGAACGAAAGTATGCCGTCGGTTTCGCGCCCCACAAAAATCCCGTTCGAGCATTTCACGGCATGAGCAGTGTCGTAGCTCCCCAAAATTGCATGGTTGAGTGGAAAAGGCTCCGGCTGCACGGTTTGCCGCGTATCCTTGCGGCATCCGGTACATCCACACGCGATGGCCGCAACCACCATGACACAGCCGAGAATCCTGCTTAATTTATGCTCCATAATTATTTTCATTAAGTAATTATCCGTCGCCAGCACAATAGATTAGACATGATTGCGCCACCTACGGTCATGCATTTAGGTTTCATTTCGGTTTGTTATAGGTTGTAGGGACATCGCTTTGCGATGTGGAACAAATCATGGTATAAACCAACAGACTTCGGCATAAACCATGTGACAACCTCTGTCAAAACGAGAACGACGCAACCGCAAATTTAGTCATTTCCCTTATTATAAACTCCGGATAGCAACGCTTAGTTTGCCCCATCCTGTCACAATTGTAACGTAAGGGATAAAACAGATAAATTACTGACACAAAAATTTGACAAATCCGTTACCATTTTGGCCACAGTAGTCCGAATGTATAATTTTGAGCCGTGGAGCAAGTGATACAGGTTCCATAAAGGCCAAAAAAAGTTTCTAGCCTGTTGAGTCTACGGTAACATCAATAATGCGACAGACATTGCAGCCTGAAAGGGCATCGGCCGCACAGCTGCCACACATCAAGTGCCAGCACTCTATACAGATACATATATACCCGGCTCTATCTTACAATTTACCCAAAGCAGGCATAACCTGCGCGATATGATTACAACCGACCCCATATTAACCCGTCGAATCGAAGGCCGCATTCTGGTCGTCGATCCCGATTTACGCATCTTCGAAATGATTCAGTCGCATTTCGGACACGACGGCTTTATTGTGGATTCCTGCCAGAGCACCGACGAATTCTATTCTGTCGACCTCACAAGCTACAATCTTGTAATCATTGATCTCAATATCGACGATGATTCAGGCATGGACATTGTAGAACAGATAAAGCAACGCCGCGAAACCGCGAGAATGGGCGTCATTGCCTGCGCCGTCAACATGTCGCCGTCGGCCATAATCAACGCCTTGAACTCCGGAGCCGACGACTATCTCATCAAACCATTCTCCGTCCGCGAGCTGATGGCACGCGTACGCGCCGTGCTGCGCCGTCAGATCTGAGCCGTCGACGAATATTTTACCGCCACCTTTCCACAGTTTAGGCCATTTTTTGCTAATTTTGCAAAGTAAGTGTGCCACCGCATGTTGCGGTGCAGCCATAGCTGTGATTATGAAACTAACGGACCGCATTAAAAACATACCTGCGAATTTCACCTCCGCCATCCGGCGTCCCCAGTGCTGGGGCTTCCTTGTGTCGCTTGCCGTAATTGCACTGCTCTCCATAGCATTCTTCTATCCCGACGCGTCGCTGGGCAACCAGTTGCGCCAGCACGACATGCAGCAGGGAGCCGCAATCGGCTATGAGGCCACTCACTACGCGGAGGAACACGGCACAGACACCCCCCGGTGGACCAACTCCCTGTTCGGCGGGATGCCTACCTTCCAGATCTCTCCATCCTATCCCTCCGACTCACTTTTCTCATGGATAAACACCGTGTACGGAGCGGGATTGCCCTCGCCGTCCAATCTGCTTTTCATGATGATGACCGGCTTCCTCATTCTCATGGCAGCCATGAAAGTGCGGTGGTACTACGGGCTTATCGGAGCCGTGGCCTGGGGGTTTTCCTCCTATTTCATAATCATTATCGGGGCAGGCCACATATGGAAATTCGTAACCCTGGCATACATACCGCCCACAATAGCCGGCATAATCCTGGCTTACCGCGGGCGCTGGCTCATCGGCTCGGCTCTTGCCGCGCTCTTCGCCATGATGCAGATAATGAACAACCACGTGCAGATGTCCTACTACTTCCTGTTCGTGATTGTGGCCCTGGCCGTGGCCTACCTCGTGCAGGCCATACGTACCAAGACAGTGCCTCAATGGCTCAAGGCTACCGGAGCCCTCGCCATAGCGGCCGCACTTGCCGTCACAGCCAATCTGCCGAACCTTTACAACACCTACAAATATTCGGCGGAGACAATGCGCGGAAACCATTCGGAACTCACACAGCCCGGAACCGCAGCATCTGCAGCCAAGACCTCCGGACTCGACCGCGACTACATCACCCAGTACAGCTACGGTAAAGCCGAATCGCTCACGCTGCTGATTCCCAACATAAAAGGGGGAGCCTCCGCACGCCCTGTGAACGGCAACCTGCAGGCCACATCGGTGATGGAGCTTGACGGTGCCAGCGAGGCCGCAACCGCGGCAGGCATCAACGAGGGTGAGTACCAGTACCTTGTAAACTATGTGAGCCAATACTTCGGTGAACCTGAGAGCACAAACGGTCCTGTCTATGTAGGAGCCATCATCTTCACCCTGTTCCTGCTTGGATGCATCATAGTGAAAGGACCGGTGAAATGGGCGTTGCTTGTGGCCACCGTGCTTTCGCTGCTACTGGCACTCGGACGCAACCTCCAGTGGTTCACCGACCTGTTCATCGACTATGTGCCGATGTACGCCAAATTCCGCACCGTTGAGAGCATCCTTGTGGTGGCCGAATTCGCCATCCCGCTGCTGGCCATCCTTGCCCTGCAGCAGCTCCTCCGAAATCCGGGGGAAGCCACACGCTACCGCCGCGCAATCTATACTTCGTTTGGTCTGACGGCCCTGCTCTGCGCTGCCGGCTATCTTTTCCCGGCCATCTACGGGCCGGCAATCAGCCAGGGCGACATGCAACTGAGCGACATGCTCGGCTATCAGCTCCAGCAGGCCGGCTATCCTCAGGAAGCCGTGAGCATGTTCAGCATCTCCAATCCGGTCATTGCCGGTGTCGTGGAGCAACTTCGGTTCTCCATGGTCAAGGCCGATTCGCTCCGCTCGCTGATTTTCATCCTGCTGGCATTCGGCGCAGTGATGCTCTGCACCACCCGCAAAGTGAAACCGTGGATAGGTGTGACCGTAATCGGCGTACTAATAGCCGTTGACCTCTACACCGTTGACAAACGCTATCTGAACCACGACAGTTTCTGTCCGCCTGAACTGTCGGCCGCCGACCCCTTCCCCCTCTCAGCCGCCGACAAAGCCATTCTGGCCGACACCGCCATGAACTACCGCGTAATGGACATCCCGCAGTTCTATCAGGCAGCCCCGTCGCGACACCACAAGGCTGTGGGCGGATATCACGCAGCCAAACTAACCCGCTATCAGGACCTCATCGACCGCCATCTGTCGCATTTCACCTCGGGCAACCCCACGGAAGCCGATTTCAGGGTGCTCGACATGCTCAACGCGCGTTACATCATAGGCCCCGACGGCAAGCCCACGCTCAACGACCGCGCCTTGGGCAACGCATGGTTTGTTGACAGCATTTCATACGTCGACACCCCCGATCAGGAGATGGCAGCCCTGTCGACAATCGATCCGGCTACCGAGGCTGTGGCTGACAAACGATTCGAACCGGTGCTGGGACAGGCAGGAACCGTGGCGCCGGGCGACACCATCTACGAAACCACATATGCCCCCGACCGCCTCACCTACAAGGCCCGTTCGGCCAAGGGCGGCGTGGCAGTGTTCTCCGAAGTGTTCTTCCCCTGGGGCTGGGAAGCAAAAATTGACGGCAAACCGACAGAGTTAGGCCGCGTCAACTACATTCTGCGCGCAATGGCCATCCCTGCCGGCGAGCACAGCATAGAGATGACATTCCGCCCCACGTCCGTCACACGCACTGTGGCCGCCGCACGCGTCTCCGTGATAATCATTTACATACTCCTTGCTCTGGCCCTGCTGCAATCATTAACCACACCCCGAAAAGAAAATGAACCGGCTTAAACATCTGCTAACCTATCCCGCGCGATGGCGCCGCAGTAACGGATTCGGGGTGCATTCACCGTTTGCCTACCACTTCATCACACGAGTGCTGCGCGAACATGATGCTGCCTATTATGCCTATCCTGAAATAGCGGCCTATTGTCCGAAGGCGCGGCGTGCCGGCTTCAACGAGATTTTTGCCGGACGCGACATGGCCATTCCCGAGGCGCATATGCTGTTCAGGGTGTTATGTTTTTTCAATCCCCAAGAAATAGTGGAAGTTGGCAACGGCCATGAAACCACCGGTATAATCTATCTGCGTGCAGTCCCCAACGCAAAAGCATCCCTTTTCCAGACCAACCGCACCGAAGCGGCACTCACCGGACAGGGGCCGCTCATAATCATGGTAAACCAGGTGGCCGACGACGAACTGGACGATGTCCGGGAATTCATAGACCGGATGCTGCAGAGCCGCGAGACCGTGGTTTTCATGCGGCACATGCATTCGCTCGGGAGCATACGCACCCTTTGGCAGCATATAATCTCGGCCACAACCCACGGAATGGGATTCTTTGATTCGTACACAGGCATTTTCGTGTCGCGTAAAGGGCTGCCGTCGCAAACCTTCGAGATTCTGATGTAGCACAATCCTCATCTTCCCATCCACGCCTCAACTCGGCAAAATGCGCAAAATCGGCAACCATAAGGCTTTGCTCCGCGAGTTCCGCGGCTATCTCACGCTGGAACGCGGCCTGTCGGCACACACCGCCGATTCATACGAATTCGACCTGCAGAAACTGCTCCCCTTTCTTGAGGAGGAACACATTGGGCTGCCCGACGTTACCTACAGTGACCTTGAAAACTTTGCCGCCACGCTCTACGATCTGGGGATTGCCGATTCCACACGCAAACGCATTCTTGCCGGAGTCAAATCATTTTTCCATTTCCTCAAGACTGAAGGCTTCATCCAGGAGGATCCGTCGCTGCTGCTCGAGACACCCCGGCTCGGGCTGCATCTGCCCGAAGTGCTTACAGTCGAAGAGATCGACGCCCTGATAAACGCCATCGACCCCACTGCTGCAGAAGCCACGCGCAACCATGCCATAATCGAGACCCTCTACGGCTGCGGCATGCGCGTCAGCGAGCTTGTGAACCTGGAGTTCTCGCAGCTAATGCTCAACGAGGAGTTCATCATCGTGCACGGCAAAGGCAACAAGGAGCGTATGGTGCCTGTGTCGCCAGTGGCAGCCGCGTGCATAGTTGATTATACCGAAGGCGACCGCAACCTTGTGGAAGCGAAAAAAGGGGAGGAAAACATAGTGTTTCTGAGCCGCCGTGGCACCCGGCTTACCCGGCAGATGATATTCACCCTCATAAAGCGTCTCGCCGTAGCTGCCGACATACGCAAGAACATCTCGCCCCACACCCTGCGGCACTCCTTCGCCACCCATCTCCTTGAGGGTGGGGCGAATCTCCGCGCCATCCAGCAGATGCTCGGACATGAAAGCATATCGACCACAGAAATCTACCTCAACATTGACAACACACACCTGCGCAGCGAAATCCTCATGCATCACCCCCGTAACATGAAATCGTAAAACCTGGGGAGTGTTGCAAAACAGCTAAATCCCGGTCAATGATATAGGTACGCACAGACCGCGCGCCCATACGTTGGGAATTATACAACATCCCCATTACAGCGTCACTTGCATAAATTAACATTTTTTTGTAACTTTGCGGCGTTCCATCTGGCGGAATGCCATCCGGTTACCGCCACAGGCACGTTTCAACCATATTCAGGCAGCAGGGATGCCGCACCGGATAGGGTAATCAAGAAGGTAATAAGTACGGTAGAAATATTTTAAAGGTTTGAATTTATGAATTTTAGCGGAACTGTGGACTTCCGGCCGAAACTCTGGTCGGCTCTGCGCCACTATAACACTAAAAAACTGCAGGCCGACCTTGTGGCCGGCATCGTTGTGGGCATCGTTGCCCTTCCTTTGGCAATCGCATTCGGTATCGCATCGGGCGTAAGCCCCACAATCGGCCTGATCACCGCAATCATAGGCGGCTTCATGGTGTCGGCGTTCGGTGGCAACTCCGTGCAGATCGGCGGCCCAACAGGCGCTTTTATCGTCATTGTCTACGGCATCATCACCCGCTTCGGGCTTGAGGGTCTGGCTGTCGCCACCTTCATGGCCGGCCTCATACTGGTGCTGATGGGTCTTTTCAAACTCGGCACGGTTATCAAATTCATCCCCTATCCCATTGTGGTGGGGTTCACAGCAGGTATTGCGCTCACCATCCTTTCCACACAGGTGAACGACTTCCTCGGCATGGGACTACGCGACCTCCCAGGCGATTTCGTAACGAAATGGGGTGTCTACTTCCGTAATTTTGACCAGATTCACGTTCCCACACTGCTTGTGGCCCTGACGTCGCTGGCCATAATCATCGTTTCACCGAAAATATCGAAACGACTGCCCGGAGCGCTGCTTGCAATCGTAGTCATCACGGCTGCCGTGTATCTGCTTAAAATCTACGACCCCTCGCTCGGTATTACCACCATCGGCGACCGATTCGGCGGCATGTCGACCGACCTGCCCGAGGTGCACGGATTCAAGCTCACGATGGAGAACATCAATCTGCTCCTCCCCTCGGCCTTCACCATAGCCGTGCTCGGGGCCATTGAATCGCTCCTTTCGGCCACCGTAGCCGACGGTGTGACCGGTTCGCATACATCCACCAACACCGAGCTTATCGGCCAGGGTATGGCCAACATCGTGGTGCCGTTCTTCGGCGGTATCCCCGTCACCGGTGCCATCGCACGCACCATGACCAACATCACCAACGGAGGCCGCACGCCTGTGGCCGGAGTGGTGCATGCAGTGGTGCTCCTGCTCATCTTCATTTTCCTCATGCCGCTCATCAACTATGTGCCCATGGCATGCCTTGCCGCTGTGCTTGTGATGGTGTCGTACAACATGAGCGGATGGCGCACCATCCGCGGCATGCTCAAGAATCCCAAGAGCGACATCTCTGTGATGACAGTGACATTCCTGCTCACAGTTGTCTTCGACCTCACAATCGCCATCGAAATAGGCCTGCTGCTGGCCATCGTGCTCTTCCTGCGCCGCGTGATGGAGAACACTGAAATCAAGGTATATTCCGAGCAGCTCGACGTTGCGGAAGGCACCGACCTCGACGCCTCGCACCATGAGGTGCTCGATGTGAAACCTGGCGTGGAGGTTTACGAGATTGACGGCCCGTTCTTCTTCGGTGTCGCCACCAAATTCGATGAAATGATGAGAAGTACCCTCGGAGAAAAGCCGAAGGTGCGCATCGTGCGAATGCGTAAGGTGCCGTTCATCGACTCCACAGCTATCCACAACCTCGAAATCCTCATCACCTCGTCGCAGAAGGAGAATATCCACGTAGTTCTGTCGGGCGTGAAAGAGAACGTGCGCCAGACGCTCATGCATGCAGGCATCGACCGCCTCATCGGCGCCGACCATATCTGTCCGCACATCTCCGTGGCAGTGAAGATGGCGAATGCCATTGTTGAAAAAGAAAACGGAAACGAAAAGACGGCCTGACATCCGCAGGCTCCGCTCAGGACGCTGAGGCCGTGCGTCTTACTATCAATGCCACAACAGGCGTAAGCAGCACACCCGCAGCCACAACAGCAAGCGTCGCTACACCTATATCGCTTGGCTGGAGCACAACAGGATAACTGTCGACACTCAGTAGGGCGGGATTCGTCCCGCCCAGCTTTACCCAGCCGAAACGGGTCTGCCCCAACACAAGCAGCGCACCGGCTATGATGCCGGCCATACCTCCGCACACCACTATCAGCCAGCCCTGCGTGCAGAAAACACGCCTGATAAAGCCACCATCGGCACCCATGGCGCGCAGAATGGCCATGTTGGGCTGCTTGTCGATAACCAGCATGGAAAGCGTGGATATGATGTTGGCCGAGGCTATAAGCAGAATGAAGGCAAGCATCACAAAGGTTATCCATTTCTCGATTGCAATCATGCGGAACGCCTGTTCCTGCTGACGGTAGCGGTCCTTGACCTCCAGCCCGTGCTCGCCGGCAAACTGCGAAAGCGCACGTTCAAGCTGTCGTGAGCCACCATCATCGGGCGTGTACACGGCAAGAGCCGTGGCCTCATCCTGATATGAAAGCAGCCGCGCGGCCACTTCATATGGTACAACCACCGCATTGCGGTCGTATTCCTCCTGCTCACACTGAAACACCCCTGTGGCTCTACACGGGCTGCGCCTGAACGCAGCCATCGGATTTGCCGGATTGATGTTGCCCACACGGCGCGGCTCATATATGGTGAAACTGTCGAGGCCGGCTGTGGGACGCAATCCCAACTGAATGGCCACGCCGACACTCAGCAGCGCAGAATTATCTGACGACAAAACCTGCGTGCCGTCAACCATCGTGCGCCCTATCCCCGACAAAGCTATCCCCTGCTCTGTCATCCCCTTGATTACCACCGGCATCTGTCCTGACGGCGCCACCACGAAAGCCTGTTCGGATATTTCCGGCTCTACACTTTCAACTCCGTCTACTTCCTCAAGCTGTCCGGCAAGTGCCATACCATCCGGTATAACCTTCCCTTCGGCGGGGACAAGCAGATAAGGTGGATCGAACGCCGACAGCTTGCTTTGCGCAAGTTGTTCGAATCCGTTGAACACCGACAGCACGATGACCATGGCCGCCGCGGCCACAGCCACTGCGGCCAGCGATATGGCCGATATGATGTTGACGGCACCGAACTGTTTGCGCGACAAGAGGTAGCGCAAGGCTATGCGCAGCGAAAGCAATGTGACGAAGGTGTTTGGTTATTTATCTTCCTTGAGCAGATTGTCGATGTTCTCGATGTAGTCGAGCGAATCATCGAGATGGAAAGTCAGTTCCGGAATCTTGCGGAGCTGATAGCGCACCTGCTGGCCCAGCTCATAACGGATGGTGCGGGCGCTGCGGTTAATGTTCTCAAGAATTTCCTGCCCCTTTTCAGAGGGGAAAATCGACAGATAGGCACGCGCCACACTGAGATCCGGGCTTACCCGCACTGCCGAAACCGACACCAGTATGCCGTGGGTCTTTGCGGTCTGCCTGCGCAGGATTTCGCTGAGTTCTTTCTGTATGAGACGTGCTATCTTAGCCTGACGTGTTGATTCCATAATCGTTGTTGTTTTTATAGGTTGTCTGTGTGTATAACAACCGTTCCGAGCGCAAAGTTAACCAAATTGTTCCCATCAACCTTTAAAAGAGTTTAGCAATTTAGTTAAATTAATTAACAACCCAGTAAAATTCCGGCGATTCAATTAATTTTGAAACTTGTAAAGACAGCCTGCGGCCATGCGGCTGTCCCATGTAAAACATCTACAGACCTTAACTAAATATCGAACAGTGAATATACCGACTTATGTAAAAAACGCCGGACAGGGCATGCTTGCCGCAGTCATGGCAGTTATACCGGCCCTCTCTTCGGCCGCTGAACCGGTGGGCTACTACTCATCGTGCGAAGGGAAAAACGGCGAGGCACTTCTGACAGAACTGTATCACACCATTTCTGAACACATCAACGTGGGCTACAACGGCCTGTGGGAGGTGTATACCGAATCGGACGTACGCCCCGACGGCACGCTGTGGGACATATACTCCACCAAGGCATGGCCAGTGAATTTCACGAAATGCGGCAACTATTCAGTTGTCGGCGACTGTGTGAACCGCGAGCACTCGCTCCCCAAAAGCTGGTGGGGAGGCAGTCAGGAGCCGCAGTATTCCGACGCCTACCACCTCTACCCCACCGACGGCCGTGTCAACGGCCAGCGCAGCAATTACCCCTACGGGGAATGCCGCAACGGCTCACAGCTCCCGGCCAACGGTAATGTGAAGCCTTTGGGGCGCCTCGGCACGAGCACATTCGGCGATTACACAGGTACCGTGTTCGAACCGGACAACGAATACAAGGGCGATCTGGCACGCTCTTATTTTTACATGGCCGCCTGCTACAATCACATAATCTCCACTTTCACCGAGAAAGAGGGTGCGGTGATGTTCAACGGCACGGATTTCCCGGCATTCACCGCCTATGGCCGCGACCTGCTGCTTAAATGGCACCGTCAGGATCCAGTGAGCCCCAAAGAGGAGGCCCGCAACGAGGCCATCGCACGCTGGCAGAAAAACCGCAATCCGTTCATCGACCATCCCGAGATGGTGGAACACATATGGGGCGACAAATCCGCGGAAGCCTGGACACTGGCATCCGCCGGCATTCCGCACATCATTACGCCGGTGGACGGCAGCACAATCGAAGTGGGAACAACTGCCCTGAATGTTGCCCGAACCAAAAGGGTTGAGGTCAAGGGTGTATGCCTCACTGAAAATATCACGGTGAGCATTGCCGGTGAAGGATTCAGTGTCTCGGCCACAGCCCTCACAGCCGAGGCTGTAAACAACGGCACAGCCGTCACCATCATTTATGAATCATCCACACCGGGTACCAACACCGCCACGCTGACACTGAGCAACTCACAGACAGAAACCGTGTGCACTGTCAGCGCCGCGGCCATCGACGGGCTCCCCGCCGGTCCGGCAATCAACGTCAGCTCCACCTCATTCGAGGCCACATGGAGCTGCATCGACGAAGGTTCGGTTGACTACACCCTGAATGTAATGCGCGATGGCGTGTCAATCGCAGGCTATCCTGTACAGGTGCCTGCAGAAGATGAATCGTTATTGGTTGAGGACCTTGAATCCGGCACAACCTACACATATACAGTAGCCTCGGCTACACGTACATCTGCGCCCGTCACCGTAACAACCACCGAAGTGATTCCGTCCGTACAGATTCTTTTCGATGGTGAACTGCAGTTCGCCGCACCCATGGGAACCGCCTCGGAAATTGCGGAACTGCTTGTCGATGCGGAAAACGTTCCCGGTAACATCACCATAACCGTCGCCGAACCCTTCAGTCTGTCGACCGACAAGGCCACATGGACCCAAAGTATAGTGCTCACCCCCGATGAGGAGCGTTTCTACATGCGCCTGTACGGCAATGAGCCGGGCGACTACACCACGGCACTTACCGTAACTGCCGACGGCTATTTCAACGATGACATTGAGGTGTCAGGCACCATCACCGACACCGCAGGAGCCTTCTGCGAGACATTCGAGACAAACAAAAAGGGCTATGCCGAAGCTGATTACCAAGGTTCAGCAGCCCTATGGCGCACAAACGGATATGTAGACTCCACCGACCCTGCGCACGACGGCAAGCAATGCCTGCGCATGAACAACAAGGGCGCAGGATTTCTATACATGCTCGAAGACAAAGCCAACGGAATGGGTACACTCTCATTCTGGGCCAAACCGTGGGACAATGATGTCCTGACGGTGACATTCAACGTGTCCGTTTCCGCCGACCGGGGCGAAACATGGGAAAACGCGGGATCGGTGACCGTCTCCGGAGAGAAGGGTGGAGAATACAAGCTCTACACCCTCCCCATCAACCGCGAAGGAAATCTGCGCCTGCGCATCGATCAGCCTCAGAAAGCCCGCACCATGGTTGATGATATCACCATCACAGACCACACGGGCGCATCCGGCATCGAGGAGGCAAACACCACTGAATATCACACATGGGATGCATATTGCCGCAACGGCCAGCTTGTAATGGAGAATTCCGGCGAACGGACCGACAACTTCGCCAGCGTCTACGGCATTGACGGCACAAGCCGGTATGCCTCCCTCCTTCCGGCAGGCGAAACGGTGCTGAATCTTCCGGTAGGCCTTTACATCGTTGTGGTCCGCGACTTTGCCCGCAGGGTTGTGGTGAAATGAAAGGTTATTTGCGCAGCACGGGCCAGACAAAACCCTTCAGTTTTCTTACCAGTTCGGCCTCACGGCCACCGAGGTAAGAGTCGAGCAACGCATGAAACCGCGGGCTGTGGTTCATTTCGGTGAGATGCGCCAGTTCGTGATATATCACATAATCAGATAGCTCCAGCGGCAGGAACACCAGCACATGGCTCAGGGAGATTATCCCGTTGGACGAACATTGCCCGAGAATGCGGTGCCCGCGCGATATGCGCCATCCGCCGGGCTGACGCCCCACGCTGCTTGCCAATTCCTTTGCACGCGGTATCAGCAGTTCAGGCGCCACCGAGGCTGCTATGCGGCACAGCACATCGCTGATTCCCGTCGTTGTAGAACTGTCGCCAAAGTCCCTTTCTGTTCCCACACCCACGACAGAATGAGGCACAGAGGCGCGGCCAAGCACACGGTCAGGCCGGATGCTCTGGGTGGTGACAGAAACAGAGAAACATGGAAATTCAAGCGTCTGGCCCTCGTGATATGCGAGTGTCGGGCGCTTTGCCATAAGTCTCGGCGCCATATCGTCGAGAATCTCCTCAAGCCGGTGCCGTGGCGTGCCTGCAGGCACATTGACGCAGACAATGCCGTTCTTCCACCGGGCGGTGATGCTGCGCGAGGCCGCACGCACGGTGATTCTGACATTGCCGAGCAGATGATGTTGCAGAATATGAACCGACATCTCCTATTACCTCCTCAGCGCACACCTCCCATGCCGAGCTTGTCGCGCAGCGTATCGGTGAAAGCATGTCCGGGCTGAACCACAAGATTCACATTGAACGGTGCTCGCGTCACCACAAGCTGTGTGTCGAGCGGAAGCGACTGCGACTTGCCGTCGACCGACAGACGGTAGCCGGTTCCGCGGGTATCAACAGAAATCCGTATTTCCGACCTGCTGCTAACCACCAGCGGCCGCATCGACAGCGAATGCGCAGCTATCGGCGAAATCACCCAGCCTTCGAGAGTCGGCGCGAGAATAGGGCCGCCCACCGAAAGATTATAGGCCGTGGAACCGGTGGGTGTAGCGATTATAAGCCCGTCGCCAAGATAATTGAGCGATGAAGTGCCGTCGATTGTTACTGCAAGATTGAGCATGGCGGCATTGTCGCCTCGTGTGATTGCTATCTCGTTGAGGGCATGGAGGGGATGGTGTGAGGCATCGCCGGATAGCGCCACATCTATCAACGCACGCTGCTCCACAGGGCATTTCCCTGCAAGCAGACAGTTGTATATCTCCTCTTCGTTGTCGAATGTAAAAGCCGACAGATAGCCCAGATGACCGGTGTTGATACCGGCCACAGGCGTTGACTCCTCGCCTATCCAGCGGGCGGTTTTCAGGAACGCCCCGTCGCCGCCGATGCTTATGGCAAGGTCGGCATGCGGGCGGGCAGTAAGCGGCATACGGTCAAGGCCAAAGCCGAAACGCGGACCGATATTGGCTTCCAGATAGTCGAGAAACACTTCGGCAATCACAACGTCGTCGCCGCGCTTCACCAAAGTGTTCACAAGACGTTCAATCTGTCCGAAATGCCCCTCCTGATGCCGGTTACCATTGATAGCTACTCTCATATGCCGTTGTGTTTTGTTCGTTATGAATATCTTTCGCCGGGAAGATGCCCCGGCAGGCAAAAAACGCTACATCTCCAGATAGCGCAGCAGTTCGTTGATGCGGGCGCGTGCCTCGGTCTGCTCGCCCTCCGACAGGTCGCCGCGGCTGAAAATCGTCTCATAGCCGTAGCGCGCGAGTGAACGTTCGATCGAGGCGGCGTTGCGGGTGTTCACACGCAACATCACCACCGGACGCCCGGCGGCATCGCGCATGGAGGTCACTGAAAGTGCCAGCAGCTGCGCATCGCAGTCCTCCACAGCCCGGGCCATGGCCGAAGCGCTGTAGGCATCCGGCAGGCATGCCACCAGCAGCTCGCAGCTGTCGGAGCGGCGGGGGAGAAGTGCCTCGGCTTCTTCTGACGTCGGAAGTTCCGCCGCCATGTAGCGTTTCAGTGTTTCATTTACAGGTGCTGACATTCGATTTATGCATTTTCCGTCCGCTTACGTCGCGGTTTCGTGCTGTAAAAATTTTTTACGCAGTTTCTGAATTCTCTTGAATTTTCTGCTTAATTTTGTAGTCGGATTGTTACCGGGTGTAAGCCGGCCACATCATCCACAAAGTTATGTAATTTCGCCGATTCAGAAAACACATTAACGGCGGGATTAAAAAAATTTTTCATTGAGCTACAATGACCACCAACCTAAGTGTAAACATCAACAAGATTGCCACTTTGCGCAATGCCCGGGGGGAAAACAATCCCGATGTGGCGCGTGTGGCGGTTGACTGCGAACAGTTCGGAGCCGACGGCATCACCGTGCATCCGCGCCCTGACCAACGACATATACGCCGCGACGACGTCATCACACTCCGTCCGCTGGTAAAGACAGAATTCAACATTGAGGGCTATCCCTCACCGGAATTCATGGAACTTGTGCTGATGGTGAAACCCGAACAGGTGACACTGGTCCCCGATGCACCCGACGCACTGACATCGAACGCCGGATGGGACGTGGCCGCCAATATGGAATTCCTCACCGGCATTATCGACCGTCTGCGCGAGGCCGGTATCCGCAGTTCCATCTTCGTGGGAACCGACATTGAGAACATCCGTCAGGCCGCCAAGACCGGCGCCGACCGTGTGGAACTGTACACAAAGCCCTACGCCGACCAGTATCCCCACAACCCCGAAGCCGCCGTGCAGCCGTTTGTGGAGGCATCCCGCGCCGCCCGCAAGGTTGGCCTCGGGGTGAATGCCGGACATGACTTAAGTCTGGAGAACCTGCGCTATTTCAAAGAGAACGTGCCATATCTCAACGAGGTGTCGATAGGCCACGCCCTTATTTGCGATGCCCTCTATCTCGGCCTCCCCGAAACCATCGCCCGCTACAAAGCCTGCCTAAAATAACGGCCGACACGCCAACACATTCCAAACTCATACTGCAAACACCAACACCTTCATAACCAATGATTCTTCTCGACGCCGCCATCACCGGCACCCCTGCGGCTACTGCCGCCGTTAGCCAGCAAGTTGAACTCTCGCTCTGGGATCTCTGCCTGAAAGGAGGCCCGCTCATGATTGTGCTCGCCATCCTCTCGATTGTCAGCATCTACATTTTTGTGGAACGCGCCATCGTGGTGAACCGCGCGGCCCGCGAGGACGATTCATTCATGAAGCGCATCCGCGACTACATCCATGAAGGGGAGATTGAAAGCGCATTCAATCTCTGCAAAAAGAACGGCTCCCCCTATTCGCGCCTGATTGCCAAAGGTATCAGCCGCATAGGCCGTCCGGTCAACGACATACTTGCCGCCGTGGAGAACACGGGCAACATCGAGATAGCCAACCTGTCGAAAGGGCTCCCCTGGCTCGCCACCACCGCCGCCGGCGCCCCGATGCTCGGATTCCTCGGCACCGTGATCGGCATGGTGCAGGCATTCTATGCCATCGCCTCGGAGGGGAATTCGGCCAACATCGCCACATTCTCGTCGGGTATCTACACCGCACTGGTCACCACCGTGGCCGGTCTGGTGGTAGGTGTAATCGCCCTGTTTGCCTACAACTATCTGGTGGCCCGCATCAACTCGGTGATGAACCTGCTCGAATCGAAGTCGATGGAATTCATGGACCTTCTCAACGAACCCGCCGCCTGACGCGCCGGCGCACCATCCCACATTCTATCACTCAACCACTCCACAGCCTGAATCATGCTGAAACGCCCCAATCAAATGATGGCAGCATTCTCGATGGCCTCAATGACCGACGTGATTTTCCTGCTGCTCATATTCTTCATGGTCACCTCCACCTTCGTGTTCCCCACCGGACTTGAGGTGTCGCTGCCTCAGAGCACCGAACAGAGCGCCGTGAAGCCCACCACACGCGTATATATCGACGCCGAACAGAATCTTTTCGCATCCACCGGCGAAGAACAGCCTCAGCCGCTGCAGACTGATGCCCTCGTGCCGTTCCTCAAACTGGCACAGCAGCAGGATTCCACCGGCTTCATTGCCCTCTATGCCGACGAGACGGTGCCCTACGGCCGCATTGTGGAGGTGCTTAATGCCGGAGCGAGCAACAACCTGAAAATGGTGCTCGCCACCAAACCCGTGGCCAAACCTGCAGCCGAACCTATTCCGGCCGCTGTGGCCGCAACCGACCTCTCCACCAACCCTTCCGCCCCCGACGTAAAGGCCATAAAATAACACGGTTGAACAAACCGAAAACACGAACGCCTGTCACCAATGCATAAATCCGACCGTATAATATCCCTCGCTGTCGCCCTGCTGTTTCATCTGGCGGTGCTGCTGATTTTTCTGCACACATTTCTGCGCTTCCCGCCCGACGATGCAACACCGTGGCCTCCGCAGCCCGAGGAATCCATCGTTCTCGACGAGGTGGAGGAGCTGTATGCTTCCGGTGAATTCGTAAGGACAGGCGACAACCTCGAAGAGCTCACCGCCCCCGACGAGCCGGCGCCATCGGACGTGAGCGCCCCCGTGCCCACACAGGATGCCGCCGACCTTGAAAACATAGGCAAAGCCGCCACACCCAAACAGACCGTCACCAGCGAGCAGCCATCGCCGGCAAAGGTGGAGAAAAAACAGAAAGGCCCCACCAAGGAGGAACTGCAGCGCGAAAAAGAACGTCAGGAGGCCCGACGCCAGCAGCAGGCCAAAAAGAACGTGGCCGACGCCACCAAAAAGGCTTTCGGCGGAGGCAAAGGGAAAGGCACAAGCGGTTCGGCCGAAGGAAACTCCACCACCGGAGCCACCAGCGGCACACCCGGCAACGGACTCAAAGGGCGCACAATCGAGAACTGGACTTCGGTGCCCTCTACCAAACTCGGCGTCATAGCCATACGGGTCAAAGTGGATGCGCAGGGACATGTGCTGAGCGCCACCTACGATGCTGCCCGCAGCTCAGGACCGGTAGCTGCCGACGCGAAAATGCGCCAGAACTGCATAGCGCGTACAAAGCAGTGCCGCTTCTCGGTTCTTGAAGGCTCGCCCGACCAGTCAGGCACCGTCACCTGGGCATTCAAATAATCCGGCTGCGGCATCGCGTTTAAGCCCTTCGAGTTTCACCCTTTTCACCGGCGAATGCGCGAAAAGCGCCGAAAAACGCTCCTGCGTCATCTCCAGCACATCGGCGCGTGTAAGATTTTTCAATGCCGGACGCAGGCGGAATTCATCAATTTCAGTAGGAACAGGGGAGGAGTTGTGCACACACACCTCCTGACAGGTGTCGCACCCGTATAAGCGGCGTCCAAGGACGGCGCTGACCGGGCGTCCGTCGACCTCGCGCGGCATCCCGCCGCGATGCTCGATGGTAAGGTAGGAGAGACACCGGCGTGCATCAAACCCGCCGTCGGCCCTCAACGCACCCCCGGGACATGCAGCGACACACCGTCCGCACCCGTCGCACGACAATGTGCACGGCGCATCCGGCTCCAGCTCCGCGGAAGTAAGGATTTCAGCAAGAAAAAAGTAACTCCCCTTGCCCGGCACGATGAGCATGCGGTTGCGCCCTATGAAGCCAACACCGGCCTGCACTGCCCAGTAACGTTCAAGCACCGGCGCCGAGTCCACACACACACGCGCAGTGTGGCCTGCATCACGCAACAAAGCCGCCACACGCTCCAGACGCTTGCGCAGCACCTCATGATAGTCGCTGCCATGGGCATACATGGCTATTCGTGCCGCCTGCGGATGCTGCGTCTCGCCATGGTAATATGAGAAGGCGCACACCATGACAGTGCGCGCACCTTCCGACATCACGGCCGGATTGCGTCGAAGTTCAGGATAATTTGACAGATAGTCCATCCCACCGCCATCCCCGCGGCCGAGCCAGCGTGTGTATTTCTCCCAATGCGCATGGTCCACCTCGCCGCAGCGGGCAAATCCCACAGCCTGCGCGCCGGCATCATTGGCCGCCTGAATGAGCTTTTGCCTGAAATAATACATCTTGAACGGACGGAGAAGTAGGAACAGGCTTAAAATGGCATTTTAAAGCGGCTCTGACGCTCACATGGGGAGCGGACAGAACTTGTATCCCCTGGCAAGCAACCATTCGATAGCGCGCGGCAAAACGGCCTTCATGTTCCGCTCTGCTTTGAGCGAATCATGAAACACGATTATCGAACCGTTACGGGCATAGCGCTTCACATTGGCGAACACCTGTTCGGGACTGAGTTTCTTGGAATAGTCGCGTGTCACGAGGTCGTACATGATGATGTTGTAGCGGTCCTTTATGGCGCGTGACTGCTTCCACCGCAGCAATCCGTGAGGGGGACGGAACAGAACGCTTCCGATGAGATCGTTGGCCTCGGTTATATCGTGCATATAACGGTAGGACGATACTTTCATCCCCTGCAGATGATGCATGGTGTGGTTGCCGTAGCTGTGGCCGCGGCGGCGCACCTCCTCATACAGCTGGGGATTGCGGGCAACATTGTCACCGACCATGAAGAATGTAGCCTTCACGCCGTAGCGGTCGAGCGTGTCGAGCACCCAAGGGGTCACCTCGGGCACCGGACCGTCGTCGAACGTAAGAAACACCACCTTCTCCTTGTGGTGCTTTATGCGCCACACAGCCTCGGGGAAGAGGAGGCGGTAGAAAAGGGGCGGTTGTTCAATCAGCATTTCAATCTAAATTACTTCGAAGGGAGGAAGAACTCGAGATCGGCGATATTCACGTTGTTGGCGCGCAGTTTCTCCGACAGGGCATCGGTGTCACCGCCGAAGTCGGTGTAGCTCTGGAGAAGCACATACAGGTAGGTCGGCACATAACGGTCGGTCACCGACAGACCGCTGTAACCGCTTGCGGGCAGCGTGCGCATAAGCTCCCTGAAATAGGGGAGATAAGCGCCGTAACGGATTATCTCATCCTCAAGTATGGCCATACCTTTGGCCGTGAGGGCGGCATCGCCGGTCTCCTGACCGAGGCGCAGATAGACATCGGCAATCTGGTAGCCTATCTGTATGCTGTAGGGCACCACGCTTGCAGGCAGTTTCTCCTGAATAAGGTCGAGCACTTCGGCAGCCTTACGGTAGCGGTCGGCGGCGTAGACCATATCGGGTTCGGTTGTGACGCCAGTGATCGAGTCGGTCATGGGGCGTGCGGCGGAATAACCCTCCACAAACAGGGCATACGCGAGGTCGGCAACCGCCGTGCGGTGGGTGGTGACCATGCGGCGCACCGTCTCGTCGAGATAGATGTCGCCGTCCTGTGCGTGCTCGGCGATACCGCCCCAACGGAATTTCTCCATCACGTTGCGGTACATCTTGTCGGTAGCGGTCCATGTGGCATGCTCGCCGTCGGGATTATAGAGGGGTGATACCTGATAGGCCAGACCTGTGTTGCGCAGATAGGGCGAAAGGTTGAGGTAATACTCGTCAGGAACGGTCATTGCGAAATATGCGGGACGGTTCCAGCCGTTCTTAGCCGACGTGGCTATCATGTCGAGCGACAGGGCCTGGCTGAGTGTGGCCCCGGAAGAAGCGTTGGCAGGATCCTTGTAGAGACCGAGCGTTATCGCCTCGGAAGCCGCAGGAGCCTCTTCGGGCGCAATCACTCCGGCCTTGACGGCCGCATCCACATTAGAGGGGATGAACATGTTGGGGTAACGCCATATGCGCGCACCCTTCCACGATGCCTCGGGCGAGTGATAGAGATCCTCAAGGGCTGTCAGGGCGTTGACACGCTCCTGCTTCATATTGTCGGGGTCGAAATAGTTGTAGGTCAGACGGTCGAATGCGTAATCGGCCGGCGAAGCGCTCATGCCGATGGCCGCAGCGCCGTCGGTGGCCACCTTCATCTGGTTGGCATACCAGTCGGTTGTGAGGTAGGAGAGGTTGACCACGCGCACATCCGTGCGGTAGCCCTCCACCTCCTGCGCATACCACAGGGGGAAGGTATCGTTGTCACCGTTGGTGAAGATTATGGCATTGGGGTCAAGGCTCGACAGATAGTTCATGCCGAAATCACGGGTGGTGTAACGGCCAGAGCGGTCGTGGTCGTCCCACGTCTGGCTGACGACCTGAAGGGGAACCGCGATTCCCACCGCACATGCTGCGATTGCCACATAAAGAGCCTTGCGGCTGTCGGTGTAGACGGGGCATCCCTCATCGTCGGCCTTGGAATTCTTGAGCAGATAGTTGATCAGCGCCGACAGACCGGCCACACCCATGCCGACCCAGATGGCGAAGGCATAGAACGAACCGGCGAAAGCGTAGTCGCGCTCACGAGGCTGCAGCGGCGGCTGATTCAGATAGAGCACGATGGCTATACCTGTCATGAAAAAGAAGAAGAAAATCACCCAGAACTGCTCGATGCCGCGCTTGGAGCAGAAAGCCTGCCATGTGAGGCCGATGATGCCCATGAGCAGCGGGAGCATGAAGAACACGTTGTGGCCCTTGTTGTTCTTGCCGTAATCGGCGGGAAGTAGGCTCTGGTCGCCCAGACGGGGGTTGTCAATGAATGGGATACCGGAAATCCAGTTGCCGCGGTTGGCCTCGCCGTTGCCGGCGAAATCGTTCTGACGTCCGGCGAAATTCCACATGAAATAACGCCAGTACATGTAGTTGAGCTGGTAATTGAAGAAGTAGCGGAGATTCTGCACCATCGACGGGCGGGGAAGCTGTGCGCTCTGCACGGTGTTGCCGTCCTGGTCAACCAGTATCGGAGCATCCACAAGCGGCAGATCTGACTCGGCAAGGTTGGTCCACTCCATATATGCCACAGGGTGACCGGCCGCGGTGCTGTACATGCGCGGGAAGAGCATGTTGGGGGTCATGATGTAGCGCTTGTCGCTCAGGTATCCCTCATACCGGTCGGGATCGGTGGGGGAGGTCTTCACGGCCTTTTCATAGAGAGTTGTGGCGGGGCGGCGCTTGAAATTGTAGTTGCCGGTGCCGTCAACCTCATAAAGCACGGTGGATTTGAACGAGGGGCCGTAGAACAATGGGGTCTCGCCATACTGCTCGCGGCTGAGATATGAACTGAGGGCGAACACATTGTCCGGAGCGTTCTGATTCATGGGGGGATTGGCGCTCGAACGGATAAGAAGCAGCGCGTAGCTTGAATATCCAACGAAAATCACGAGCACACTCAGCGACACCAGTGTGAGGATACGCACCGGAAGTTTCTTTGCGAGCCAAAGATAAAGCGCAAGAGCTACCATGATGACAACCGGAATCCACAAGGAGCTGCCGATGAACGGAATGCCGGAAAGCAGAATGGCACACAGGAACGACAGGCGGATTTCACCGGCGCTGCGCTGACGGTAGAGCGCGCTGACACTCCAGATGGCAACGGCGACGAACAGGGCGGCATAGATTACTACGCCCACATTATAGCCGCAGCCGAGGGTGTTGACAAAGAACAGTTCGAAATACTGGCTTACCTCGATGAATCCGGGCACCAGACCATAGAGAATCAGCCCTACGACCACAGCCGATACGGCGAGAGCAAGGAGCGAGCCTTTGGCGGTGGTGTTCTTGAACTTGCGGTAATATATTACCAGCACGATGGCCGGGATACAGAGAAGGTTGAGCAGATGGACGGCGATGGACACACCGATGATGTAGGCTATCAGGATGAGATAGCGGTCGGCATGGGGCTGGTCGGCACGGTTCTCCCATTTGAGGATGAGCCAGAACACGAGCGCCGTGCAGAACGACGAGAACGCATAGACCTCACCCTCAACGGCCGAGAACCAGAACGTGTCGCTCCAGGCATACATCAGTGCACCGCACAGACCTGAGCCGAACACAACAAGCATCTGCACCAGGGAGACTCCGGTGGCCTCATCGCGCACGATAAGCCGCTTGACCAGATGCGTGATGGTCCAGAAAAGCAGCAGGATAGTGCCGGCGGAGAGCAGTCCGCTCATGGTGTTGACCATAAGGGCGGCCTTGGAATAGTCACCGAACGCGAAGTTCACGAAGAAACGCGCAGCAAGCATGAAGATGGGGTTGCCCGGCGGGTGTCCCACTTCAAGCTTTGTGCCCTGCGCGATAAATTCCGGACAGTCCCAGAAGCTCGCTGTAGGCTCGAGTGTGCACAGATATGTCACGGCGGCTATGACGAAACACAGCCAGCCGAGAGTGTTGTTGACAAGCCGGTAGCGGCTCATCGGATGTAGTCCTGTAAGGTTCATCTGCTAAAAGCATGCCACACGTGTGATAGTTTCATTGCATGCAGGCCGGCGTGTGGCTTTTCCGGGAGCATGCCGGAGAGGGGGAGGAGAGAGGTGGGGCTGCGCGCGGGCAGACCGCCGTCAGATGGCGGAAATGCGCGCTATGTACTTGCCGATGATGTCGAATTCGATGTTGACTGCCGAGCCTACCTTTATGTCACCGAAATTGGTGTGCTCGAAGGTATAGGGGATGATGGCCACACGGAACGAATCGGGGGTGGAATCGCACACGGTAAGGCTGACGCCGTTGACACACACGGAACCTTTCTCCACGGTGACATATCCCTGACGCGCCATTTCGGGGGCTACGTCATAGTGGAATTTGAAATAACGGCTGCCGTCCACCTCCTCGATGTCGGTGCACAGGGCGGTACAGTCCACGTGGCCCTGGACGATGTGGCCGTCAAGACGGCCGTTCATCACCATGCAGCGTTCCACGTTCACGCGGTCGCCGGGCTGGAGCAGGCCGAGGTTGCTGCGGCGGAGAGTCTCCTCGATGGCTGTGACGGTGTAGGTGTCGCCGGCAATGGCCACGACAGTAAGGCAGACGCCGTTATGGGCCACAGACTGGTCGATTTTCAACTCGTCAGCAAACGTGCATCTGAGTGTGAGATGCAGGTTGCCGCCATCCCTGACGGCCGACACAACGGTGGCGGCTGTCTCAACGATTCCGGAAAACATATGGTAACAGAGTGAGTGTCGGGGAATTATTCGGCCATGTTGTGGAACACGTTCTGCACGTCCTCGTCCTCCTCAAGTTTTTCAAGGAGCTTGTCGAGGGTTTCGCGCTGCTCGTCGGTAACCTCCTTGACGTCGTTGGGGATGCGGACGAATTCGGTCGACAGGATTTCAAATCCGTTGCCTTCGAGATACTGCTGGATGTTCGAATATTCCTCGAACGGACCGTAGAGCACGATTGCATCCTCGTCGGCCTCAAGTTCATCCACGCCGTAGTCGATGAGTTCAAGTTCGAGATCCTCGAGGCTCATGTCGGGTTTGGGCTGAATCTTGAGCATCACCTTGTGGTCGAAAAGGAATGTGAGGGAGCCCTGGGTGCCCAGCGAGCCGCCGTGCTTTGTGAAGTAGGAGCGCACGTTGGCCACGGTGCGGGTGTTGTTGTCGGTAGCGGCCTCCACGAAGATGGCGATACCGAAGGGGCCGTATCCCTCGTAGGTGATCTCCTTGTAGTCCTTGGCATCCTTGTCGGTGGCTTTCTTGATGGCGCGTTCCACAGTGTCCTTGGGCATGTTCTCAGCCTTGGCATTCTGCATGAGCGCACGCAGGCGGGGGTTGGTGGAGGGATCGGGGCCGCCGGCCTTCACGGCGATGGTGATTTCCTTACCGATGCGTGTGAATGTGCGGCTCATGTTGCCCCAGCGTTTCAGTTTTCTGGCTTTGCGATATTCAAATGCGCGTCCCATATTGAGTGTACTTTTTTATTTTGTTTTGTAATGTTTTGTTCTGATTATTCGGATAGGGGAGAGGGAGGTCAACGCAGCTCGGCACCAAGTTTCTTGCGGAGACTTGCGACGATGCGCTCCATAGCGGAGTCTATCTGTTTGTCCTGAAGGGTCTTCTCATCGTCTTGCAGTGTGATGGAGATGGCGTAGGACTTCTTTCCGGCAGGGAGGTTCTTCCCTTCGTAGACGTCGAAGAGCTCCACGCCGCGCAGCAGCTTGCGCTCGCTCTCGCGGACGGTGGCCTCCACCTGCGCCATTGTCACTGCGTTGTCGAGCAGCAGGGCAAGGTCGCGCTTCACCGGAAGTGTTTTTGACAGGGGGGTGAATTCCACTTTTTTCTTCACTGCGAGGTTCACGAGTGCGCCCCAGTCGAGTTCTGCGTAGACCACGGGCTGCTTTATGTCCGCCTTGGCAAGCTGAGCCTTGGCCACAAGACCCATGGCGCCGAGACGTTTGCCTGAACGGGTGGCGATGTCGAGGCTTGCCGAGAAAATATTGTCGGAACCGTCGGCTTTGGTGACGGTGATTTCACGTTCTGCAATGCCGAGACGGGCGAATATGTTGGCCACGTGCGCCTTGAGGTCGAAGAATGTGGCTTCCTCAGCCTGACGTGCCCAGTTGGCGCGACGGGAGTTGCCTGTGAGCCAGAGGGCCAGACGGCTTGCCTCGGAGAAGGGTGCCAGCGGAGCCTCTGCGGTGGACTGCGCCTGCGGATTGCAGGTGTAGACGTTCCCGAACTCGTAGAAGGCCAGATTCTCGTTGCGACGGTTCACGTTGTGTGCAATCGACTCCAGACCGCCGAACAGCAGGGTCTGACGCATCACGTTGAGGTCATTGCTGAGCGGATTCAGCAGCTTCACGCAGTGGTCGGCCGGATATGCCGTAAGGTCGGCGTAATATGCCTCGGCTGTAAGAGAGTTGTTGAGTATCTCGTTGAACCCGCGGCCTGTGAGCTGCTCGGAGATAAGGCGCTGCAGGTCGTCGGCCTCGTCGGTGAGGGTCTTGAGCTGGAGCGAGGAGTGCACGGTGGTGGAAATCTCCACGTTGTTGTAGCCATAGATGCGGAGCACATCCTCCACAACATCGCAGGGGCGCTGCACATCCACACGGTAGGTGGGCACAAGCAGGTCAATCTCGTTGTCGCGGCGACCGTCGACGGCTATTTCGAGCGATGCGAGGATGGCATCCACCTCGTTGCGGGGGATATCCTTACCCACAAGCGAGTTGAGATAATCATAGCTCAGCGTCACCTTGTAGGGTGCCACGGGGTTGGGATATATGTCGACAGGTTCTCCGCAGATTTTGCCTCCGGCAAGCTCCTTCACCATGAGGGCGGCAAGCTTGAGGGCATACATGGTGGCGTTGGGGTCGAGACCGCGCTCGTAGCGGAACGAGGCATCGGTGCTCAGGCCGTGACGGCGCGCCGTGCGGCGGATGCGTGTGGGGTTGAAGTATGCGCTTTCAAGGAAAATGTCGGTGGTCTTTTCGGTGACGCCCGAATTCAGACCGCCGAACACACCGGCGATGCAGAGCGGTTTCTGCGAATCGCAGATCATAACGTCGGCCTCGCTCAGGGTGCGTTCCACACCGTCGAGAGTGGTAAATTTGGTGCCTTCGGGGCATGTGCGCACCACAATGCGGTTGTCAGCAATCGTGTTCAGGTCGAAGCAATGGAGCGGCTGACCGATGCCGTGGAGTATGTAGTTGGTGATGTCGACCACATTGTTGATTGAACGCACGCCGATGGTTTCAAGGCGGTTGCGCAGCCATTCGGGACTTTCGGCCACCTTGACGCCGCGGATGGTAAGGCCGCAGTAGCGCGGGGCGCCCTGAAGGTCGGCCACCTCCACCTCAACGGCACCGTCGGCAGTGTCGGGAGCGAACGAGTCGACCGACGGACGGTGAAGGTCGCGGTGCGAGAGATGGCAGTCGAGATATGCGGCCAGGTCGCGTGCCACGCCGTAATGCGAAGCGGCATCGATGCGGTTGGGGGTGAGGTCCACCTCCATCACGTAGTCGCTTGAAAGATTGTAGTATTCGGCGGCGGGAGTGCCTGGAGCGGGAGCATTCTCCTCGGGGATGACGATGATGCCGTCATGCGACTGGCCCACGCCTATCTCGTCCTCGGCGCAGATCATGCCGAGCGATTCAACACCTCTGATTTTGGAGCGCTTGATGGCGAACTCCTTGTCGCCGTCGTAAAGGACGGTTCCCACGGTGGCCACCACAACCGTCTGGCCAGCAGCCACGTTGGGGGCACCGCACACAATCTGTGTGGGTTCGCCGTTGCCGAGGTCCACGGTGGTGATGTGCAGGTGATCGCTGTTGGGATGCTCCTCGCATGTGAGCACCTTGCCGATAACGATTCCTTTCAATCCACCTTTGATTGATTCCACCTCTTCAAGTCCGTCGGTCTCCAGACCGATTGAGGTCAAGGCCTCAGTGACCTTTTCGGGCGCAAGGTCGAAATCGAGGTAATCCTTTAACCAATTGTAAGATATATTCATCGATGATGGTATGTTTTGTAGCTACACAAAAAACTTTGCAGTTTATGAACCGCAAAGTTACAAAAAAATCCCAAACATTGATTGTCAGCACTTAGCTTTGTACCATCCCACCTTTTGAATTTGGATTTTTTAATGCTGTCATGAGACAAGACTTAATGTTTCTTGCCGTGAAATTTGGTAAATCAGTAATTATCATTATATTTGCGAAATGAGAACGGCAGGATTGCCCATACCACCAATCATTGCATTCTTTAGAACTGATAATTTATTCACATATATAATAACAGAACTTATGAAAATCAATCACTTATCACTTTTAGCCCTTGCAATAGCCATATCAGGCTGCAATGATCCGGTTGAACCGGTTCCGGGAATTTCTTCTCCGGAAAATCCTGATCCAGAACAGACAACCCTCCGCACCCCGGAGGAAGCCATTGAGGCGGCGCACAGGGCGCTGTCGCTATTGGAACCACCGACAAACGATTCACGAGCGGTTCGTAACACGCGCCACATCGATATGGATTGCGGAGTGGTCCGGCTGAAAGAGTTTAAATCGCGTTCGGATTCCGAACTGCCGTTCTACATAGTGAATTATGCAGACAACCGGGGATATGCCGTTATCGCCACCGAAAAGAGCGCCCAGGAACTGATCGCCGTCACCACCGACGGCCATCTGGAGAATCTTTCCGACGTCTCCAACCCCGGGTTCCGGCTGTTCATGGAGCTTGCCACCCAATATGTCAATGCCTATCGACTAAATGGCAGAGGCATTGGTAATACAAATCCTATTGGACCTCCACGTCAATTCAAATCCACTCAATATTATCGAACCGACACTATCTGGCATGCCAATATTGCCCCACGCACCCCAAACTTTTGGAATCAAAAATCTCCTCTCGGAGATTTTTGTCCAAACGAAACAGCGGGATGCTCCAATGTCGCCCTCGCTTTGGCCTTGTCATACTTTGAACATCCCAAACAGCTGATCTTGTCATATCACGACTCCGTGATGGGTAAGGTCATAACACTTGACTGGGCCAAGCTCAAAACGCATATGCATTTCGACGGATATAACACACAAACAATCGCTCAGGAGTGCGATGCAAATCCAGACAAAGCCTTGATACACTATCAACTCGCTCATCTCGGGCGGCAACTGGGACATTGGAATAACAGCACATATAATTTTTCAGCAAAACCTTCTACCTCAACCTCCACATCCGAGCTGCGCAACAATCTCGAGGGGCTGGGGATGCATGGCGTTACACGGGATTACAACGCCGGAGACGCAGCAAGTGCGCTGAAATATTCCCCCGTATTGCTGATGGAAGGGAGAAATGTCAATGAGGACAGCGGCCATATGTGGATTTGCGATGGCGTCCGTTCATACCATCTCAAAAGAAGTCTTTGGGAAATTGATATTTTAGGGAATCAGACACAGTTAAGCGACTGGGAAGAACTTGCAGGTGCCACCTACAACTTTTTCAATTGGGGATGGGGGCCGGATAAAAAGGGATATTATCATAACGGATGGTATCTTGATGGTGTCTTTACCCATATGGTGAATGACCTGGGGCATCCGACACAAAATACATATTATAACATCAAATACACTACAGTAACATTTTAACCTGAAATTTCAATCCTAAATACAGCCCAACTAAAAATATTATCACCGATGAAAACGACAAGATATCTATTCGCACTACTTATATCCGTAATGCTCTGCTGCTGTTCCGAAGAAAAGCCTATAGGCGGTGCGTGGCCATGGGGTGTGGATTTTGGCGCATATATTTCTATTGTGGATGAGAATGGGGAAGATCTGTTGGCGGAAGATGCGACTTCTAACAACCTGTATCAAAAGAAAATCATTCTTCGCAGAGATCCATATGATTGTGTGGTCAACTGGAGCACACCTCCCGACCCCGACGACCGTAACGCGATGCATGTTATTGACAAAGATGTTGCTTATTATTTCTACGTATTTCCTCCGATTGAAGATCATTTGCCGAATTTTCGCAGAATGTCATTCGACTTGGATGGAAGCATCTTCTCAGCGGCTATTAGCAGCGGCAAATCTTTAATGCTTTATTCCCCTGGAGGCGTATGCGGCTGGAGTTCTGATCCGTTTCCAATACACGACTCCGAGACCTATACATTTATTATCGATGGACTGAATGTCACACACACTATAACATTTGAAATCACGCTTAATGATATCCCAGATTTTGACCCCCCAATTTACCGTTATTTTATGGACGGGGAGGAAACCTCACTACCTATTACAATCGTGATTCCACGCGCAGAACTCGCCAACCTCCCGGAATGATAATGCATAAATGCATCACTGTCATAACATTTTAGCGCGGAATCTTAACCCCAAAATCATAACCAACATGAAAACGACAAGATATCTATTCGCAATACTTATATCCGTAATGCTCTGTAGCTGCTCAGAGGAAGAAACTATACTCAACTCCCCTCCACAATGGCATCTATATTTTGGCACATATATTTCTTTCGTAGATGAGAATGGCGAAGATCTGTTGTTGGAAGATGCATCTTCCAACAACCTCTTTCAACAGAATATACACCTCAGCACAAGATCATTTGATTTTGTTGCAAAATGGGGAACTCCACCAATTCTGGAAGAGCAATGTCACCAATCGAATGAATGCTATTTCCATGTATTCTCTTCCGCAAAAGATGTTGACCATATTCCAGACGAACTGCCATTTGACCAACAGAAAAGAATCCTTTCATCCTTGATTTATGACGGTAAATCGGTAATGATGTTCTCAAAATGCCGTGGAGGGGTACCCCTCGAAGCGTTCCAACCCATTCACTATGTTGAGGATCATATGTTGACTATTGATGGACTGAACGTTTCGCATACCGTAACAATCGACCTCACAGTCAATACTATTGGTGAACTATATTTTGAACATAATTATAGATTTGAACCACAAACCCCCACTCCTCCTACCTACCGCTATTTTCTGGACGGGGAGGAAACCTCGCTGCCGATCACTATTGTGATTCCACGCGCAGAACTCGCCAACCTTCCGGAATGAAAAGCATAAAAACCGCATAGGTAACGCCGATCTTTTTGTACTGTACATCATTTATAATTTCAAATAATTTCTAACTTTGTGAACGTTTGATATTAAATGAAATGGATTGCAATATTCGGGACACATTCGAGTACATAATAGCTTTGGCAAACGAGTTTGCCATAAAGTTCAACCGGTCTGACCGGCAAGCATATAATTACATCCGCCGTCATCGTGGTATCGCTTTTATCGAGCAAAATTACGGTATCATGCATACCCTTGACTTCAATGAAGCGGTTGAAAGCGTTGCAATCTATTGTCGCAAATCAGGAGGAGAGCTATGATACTCTACCACGGTTCAAATATTAATATTGAGATTATCGACCTTGCCAAATCAAAACCCAATAAAGATTCGGGAAGGGATTTTATCTGTCGGAAAATGAAACACAGGCACAAGAAATGGCCGTGTTTAAATCTATGCAGTTAGGCGGAACTCCTGTTGTTTCCAAATTCGAATTCGACAGAAATATTATGGCAGACTTTGTGTTAGCCAATCGGGACGGATGCCCGGTAGAGCGGTACGACATAGTTTATGGGCCTATCGCCAATGATAAGGTTGGGATGCAAATTCGTAAGCTTAAAGATGGCAGCATCGATAAGTCAGAATTTCTGAATCGCCTAAAATATATGAAAGGAATAACTTATCAATTTTTCTTTGGTTCCGAAGTGGCCATAGAGCATCTTAAGAGAGTGTTTGAATTTAACACGAATATATCATTAAAGAATTCTTTTAATCCCCTCAAAGGTCTTTTTCACCTGCTTCCGCCAAGTTTCATCGGTCACGATGCCCGCATCGCTCCCTCTTCAACTCGCGGAATCAGTCTGAAAAATCCGCTTTGAGTGAATTAAAGTGAAATCCAAACACTCTCTAAGAAGATATGACCGACAGGGAGTTCAAATATATGACAGAAGCAATGAGTGCCGATCTTGCCGTATTACTTTCAAAAGATTACGGAATGGATATTCCTGAGGCACTCGACACTCTTTATAATTCTGAGACTTACACCAAGCTGACCGATCATCGTAGTGGAATGTACTTTCAGAGCACTCTATATGTATATTCATTTCTCAAAAATGAATTAGCTTTCGGGAAGCTCATGTAGCTCCGCATAAACTATGCCTCGAACTGAGGTGACGGGTTGGCGGTTAGGGGAAAAATGGCTATCTTTGCGGTATGTACAGGACATTTATCACATTGGCCATCGGTGCGATAGGGATGTTCGCGCCCGTGGCGGCAGACGCGCAATCACTTTTTGATGAAATCATTATCGACGGTGAAACCGTAAGCGTTGATACAGTGGCTCCGGCTAAAGAGAAGTCGGCCAGGGAGCTGCGTCGCGAATCGGCCGCCGCCGAACGTGCACGCCGCGCCCGCCGTGCGGCCATGAAAAGAGCCGGCATCGACAACCCTCTGTGGGAAATGACCGATGCCGAGGGGAATCTGCTTGAACCGGAAATTTTCGGTCCGCAAACGCTTAACCCCGACACTGTTGAGGTGATAGAGGAACTGCTGCTGCCGGAGCAGGTGCGTTTCCCGATGATTTTCAGCAGATACAACACAGACATAGCCCGTCCGGACGGCTTTGCGGAAGCCGCGCGGCTACTCGACGCCGACAATATGAACTGGGCCGACATGGCTGTAATGCGCGACCGGCGCCGGCAGATGCTTGAGCAGGATTTCATGATTGCACGCCCCGATCTGGTGCCTTACAATCTGGACCACATGCCCCGTCCGCCGAAGGAGTTTGTGATGGAGGTGGATCCCACTCAGGCCAAAATCACCGTCAGTGAATTCGTGCGCGACCAGAAAGAGATGGAGCACGTGGTGGAACCGCTGCATCTCAAGCCCATCCACTGGCTTAAGAATTTCGATGCCTCGCTGCAGTTCTCGCAGGCATATGTGTCGCCCAACTGGTATCAGGGTGGCAACTCAAACCTGAACGCCATCCTCAATGTGCTTTACGACGTGAAGCTCAATCCGGCGTTCCATCCCAATCTGATTTTCGAGACTTCGGTGCAGTACAAGCTCGGCATAAACAATGCGCCCGACGACACGGTGCACTCCTACAACATTTCGGAGGACCTGCTGCAGGTGAACTCGAAAATCGGTCTGAAAGCGGCAAAACGCTGGTACTATTCAATGAACGTGCAGTTCAAGACGCAGCTGCTCAATAATTACCGCACGAATTCAAACGACCTTGCCGCCGCTTTCCTCTCGCCGGGCGAACTCAACCTCGGTCTCGGTATGACCTACAACTATGAGAACCCGAAGAAGACCCGCGTGTTCACCGCCGCCCTCTCGCCGCTGTCGTACAACCTGAAGATGTGCACCAACTCGCGCCTCGACCCCGTGGCATTCGGGATGGAGGAGGGGAAACGCACCCTGAGCCAGTACGGTTCGAGTGCCGAACTCACCTTCAGATGGAAACTCGCCTTCAACATCGAATACTTCTCGCGCATGTTCATATTCACTAACTATGAGTATGTGCAGTCGGACTGGGAGAACACCATCAACTTCAACATAAACCGGTTCCTGACCACCCGCATCTTCGCCCATCTGCGCTATCAGAGCGACGCCGAGCGGATGCCCGACACGAACTGGCACAAATGGCAGTTCAAGGAGATACTGTCAATCGGCTTCTCCTACCGGTTCTCGCGCAGCTGACGCAGCGCAAGCACTACCGGAGCCGAACGGCCATGCCACACCAACACCAATCGCCATGCCACGAAACTGCCTGCAGATATGCATCATGCTCCTGCTCCTGTGCACCACACATGCATACGGTGCCGAGCGGCCCGACAAGTCGTGGGTGATTCCGGATTGCACCGAAACGTCTGTAAAAGAAGTATTTCAGGAAACACCACCCACAGGGGCGGCAGGAATCTGGCAGACCACCGACAATGGTGCTGTTGTTGCCGTGGTGGAAGGGAGTATTCCCGGCTCACAACGCTCATTCGGACGCACCTATCTGCTTGTGCTGCTGAAATCGCCGCGCGTGGGCCTGCGTCCCGGAACAGTGATGGGGTGGATGCAGCCCACGGCCAAGGCCGACAGTTACGAGGCAAGGCTGTTCACCCGTTGCGACGGACGCACGCTCTCGGCACCTAAACGGTTCACCATCACAATGTCCGATGCGAACCACATGTCGTTCATCCGCGTGCATACGGGTCTGCGGTTCATGCCATGGCGCCTGCTGCCCTACATGTTCCGCCGGGCCATCCGCGAGCGAGACGACAGCCCACGGGATCTGGACGGCATGGTACGCATATGGCCCGACAACCCTTCGGCACCCATCGGAATCCGTTATCTTTAATCCATCCTGACCACATGCTCTTCCTGACCCGCATATTTCTGATTGTTGTCACCGCATCGTTTGCGGTGGGCGCCCCTCTGAATGCAGCCGGAGGAGAGAAACGACAGAACACCACACGGCATGGACTGAAAGCCATTCCCCGCAACGCAGCCAGCGCCACAAACGCGCGGCTCGACACCATTGCCGGAGAGGGGGATGCGGTGGAATTCTACGGATACGAAAAAACACTGCGGTCCACGCGCGAAACTGTATTCGTGACAAACCGGAACGCACGCACCATCGCTGCATTGCGGTTCACCATCAGATATTACGACGCGCAGGGGCGGCTGCTCCATTCCAGAATAGTGAATATATCTGCCGAGATTCCTCCGGGCGAAACCAGAAGGGTGGATTTCCCGTCGTGGGACAAGCAGTGCACGTTCTATTACTCAGGCTCACCGAGACCGCGCACATCGGCCATTCCTTACTCCATCAAGATAACCGGCGATACCATTCTCGTAGCACCCACGGAATAACGTTTTTTACGCAATGCATCCTATCGACCAGATACGTCAATTCACCACGCTGACTCCTGAGCTGGAAAAGAAACTGCGATTGATAATGCGCGACAAGACCTTTGCCAAGGGGGAGACCATCCACAGTTCGCAGATGCTCAGAACCGGCTCTTTATACATCACCAAAGGAGCCGCGCGGGTGTTTTACACCCAAGGTGGACGGGAGCACACGGTGTCGTTCGCGTTCAGCGACCAATTCGTGCTTATTCCACACGGCGGATACTCCGCCAATTCCGACACCATGGCACTGCAATTCCTGATGCCGTCAACCGCCATCTTCCTGCCGCGCATGTCGATAAAGACAGAGCTTGAGGAATCGGGCGCGATTATAGACCTTGAGGCACTGCTGTTTTTCAACACTGCGCTACTGCAATATACCAGTTTTCTAGAGGAACGTGTCGATGTGCTGCAGACCCTCAGCGCACCCGAACGCTATGAATGGGCCATCCGCCGCTTCCCACGCCTCCCCGATTGCGCTACGGCCACTCAGATAGCATCGTTCCTCGGCATCACCAAAGAGACACTCTACCGGATAAAGAGCGGAAAATACGCCGACCGGCATACCACCAGCCAGCGCAATCAGACAACCACAGAATGCAAATAGACAATGACATATCACCAGACATCCTCTGCAGACTCCAAGCATAAAGAGCAAATCGCGCATGCCATCGAGGCATACCGCAAGCGCACAGGATTCAACGAATTCGTGCCGCGTGCGGCGCTCATCGATATGGACGGCACTCTGCTCGATTCGATGAAAGGGCACGCCAAATCGTGGCACAGGCTTATATCAGGACTCGGGATTGCATGCACCCCCGAGGAGTTTTACCTCTACGAAGGTATGACCGGCACCGAAACCATCAACATGCTTTTCAAGCGCGCGTTCGGCCGCGAGGCCACGATGCAGGAGCGTACCGAACTTTATGCCCGCAAGACAGGTTATTTCAATGAACTGCCGAAGGTGCCCATTGTAGCGGGTGCCGACCGGATGGTCAGCACGCTGATAAGCCACGGCATAGAGCGTGTGCTCGTCACCGGGTCGGGACAGCTGTCGAGCCTCGAGAGGCTGAAAACCGATTTTCCCGGAGGTTTTGCCGACAATATGCGCATCACCTCGCACAATGTGACCCATTGCAAACCACATCCAGAGCCTTATCTCAAGGCCATGGAGCTTGCCGGAGTGGAGCCGTGGCAGTCAATCGGGGTGGAGAACGCCCCGCTGGGAGTGGAATCGGCCTCACGTGCAGGCGCATTCACCGTGGCCGTCACCACAGGGCCCATTCCGGCCGAACGGATGTGGGAGGCAGGCGCCGACATGGTATGCCCCTCAATGGAAGTTTTCGCCGACCTGCTTCCTGAACTATTGACACGCAATTCATAAAGAACAATACTGCAATGAACACACAACCAAACACCGACGCCTCTGAAAGCCTTCTTTTCACCAATCACGTGGGGGTGGCGATCGACCGGTTCGTAACCCACGCGGCACCGGCATCGGTGTTCGTGCTTACCGATACTAATACCTCCACATTCGTGCTTCCGACGCTGAGAAATATGTCGGAGGCCGTCAACAACGCATCGTTGATAAAGGTGGATGCCGGAGAGGCTTACAAAAGCCTTGACACACTGAGCCGGATATGGGAACTGCTTAGCGACGGGGGTGCCACACGGCAATCGCTGCTTATCAACGTTGGCGGCGGAGTGATCACCGACATGGGAGGCTTTGCGGCAGCCACGTTCAAACGCGGCATACGCTTCGTAAATGTGCCCACCACCCTGCTCGGAGCCGTGGATGCCTCGGTAGGGGGGAAGAACGGCATAAACTTCAACTCCCTTAAAAACGAGATAGGCACCATCAGGCCGGCCGACCTGGTGATTGTGTCGACCGCCTTTTTCCGCACACTCACTCCGCAGGAACTTCTGTCGGGTTATGCCGAAATGCTCAAACACGGGTTCATAACATCGGCCGAAATGTCGCACCGGCTCATGCGCTACGACATCACGGCATACGAACCGGAGGCACTGCTCCATCTGCTGCGCGAGAATGTGGCGGTGAAAAGCCGGATTGTGGCCCAGGACCTCAACGACAACGGAGTGCGCAGAGCCTTGAACTTCGGACATACCGAGGCACATGCCTTCGAAGCACTTGCAATGCAGCGGCGGTCGCCACTGAGCCATGGCTACGCTGTGGCGTTCGGCATGCTGGTGGCCATGGTGCTGTCAAGGATGAAACTCGATTTCCCCTCCGAAGCGCTTCACAGCTATGCAGCCTATGTGGAGGAACACTACGGGGCGTTCGCATTCTCCTGTGCGGACTACGACGCGTTGCTTGCATTCATGCATCACGACAAGAAAAACGCCACGACGGGAATCATAAACAGCACGCTACTGAAAGATTTCGGCCAGCCTGTGATCAACTCATCCATAAGCGACGAGGATATGAAAGCGGCGTTCGACATTTACCGCGACCTTCTGCATCTCCCCTGAAGCGGGATGGTGAAGAATGTTGCCACCGGTGAAAAGAAAAATTTGGTGGGAAAAGGAAAAATGCGTACCTTTGCCGATGCTAAAAACGGAATGGCGATTAATCCGTGCTAATTCGCTTAGCAAACACAGCCAGCTCGGGGTGTAGCACAGTTGGCAGCGCGCCACGTTCGGGACGTGGAGGTCGGAAGTTCGAGTCTTCTCACCCCGACCCGTCAAAAGGGTCAGCCGCCTGTAACCACAAGGTTGCAGGCGGCTTTGTTTATTCATCTCCTAAAAAAACTCATCAAGATCAATGCCATAGGGATTGTTGATTACGGGACATCTGTCGATGTGATAGTTAGGCATGCCGAGCACATAGGGGCGGATATCGTAATGTATGAACTTCTCCCCCTTGTAGACCTTGACGCCGACACTACGTATTGCCCCGTAGATGAAATGGATGTTCCGGCCGCCCAGCCGTATGAGCGACGTGTTGGCCGTGGCGAAATGCGGGTCCACAATCCACTCAACAAAGAACGGTTTACGCCTGAGATACATGTGTACCATCGGTGTGTGCTCCGTAACCGGGAGTTGCGGCTGTTTGCCGTACACGCCGCCGACATACAGGCACATGCGCCCCACGAGATTGCCCTCCGCCACCGCCGTGCGATTGAGCAGGCTGTCGAGATCCTCCACACCGGTAACCTTGACCACTTCCTGAAACAACTGAAAGAGATAACTGCGGAGCAACCCCGCCCCTCCGGCAAACGGATACTTCAGCGGCGTGACCAGACGGTCGGGGTAGCGGCCGTTGAGGAATTCATCGTTCACAAAACCCGACGGAAGAATCAGATTCTCCTCCAACATCCGTGATGTCAGCGGCACTTCGGGGATGGAGCCGAAATGCTGCAGGCAGAGGTCGTAGATGCGCGGAATGTTGCAGAACTCCACGTGCGAAATGTCGCCCACATTGCACGCCTTCATCACATTCTGACGCTCTACCATAGCTTCCCATTTGGCCTTGGCATGCCTTATCTGATCCGCTGTAAGCCTGGCCGACAATCCGCGCCCCTTCATGTGCGCCAGATCGTGGTCGGCAGGACAGAGCACAGCCAGATTGGAGTAGGAATTATTGCGCGTGAGGGCGTATTCCTCAATGTGGTGCACCACGTATGAACTGCTTTTGGTGCCATGACACACGCAGCATGTGTAGTTGCTCCGCTCAAGCAGCTCCCGCACCGTATCTGCCGGGATAGGCGTGCGCGTAATGCACTTCTTCACCAGCCGGATTTCGTCGGGCGAAAGGCCGTAGCGGGCGGCCAAAGATTCGTCGGAAGTGTTCCTGAACGTAGTGACAGGCAGATTGATTCCCTCCAGCTTGGCAGCCAGTTCACGGTCTACGCCGTATTGAATGTATGTGTCCTGAAATCTCATATTGTTACAACGCCACCTCCGCCAAAATGTTGATTTATTGCAAACTTACTGCAAAATCCGCTAAACTCCAAACCTTCACCAAACATCACCCCATACAACACAAACGGATTCCCCCATACGATAAAAACCGGCAACCTCTTATAATAAGAACCGACTGCTTCTTACAATAAAAACCAATTTCCTTTACAATAAAAAACCTAAAAAACGTCGATTGACTTGCACAATATAAAAAAACTCCATACCTTTGTGTCACCAAAACGCGATGCCCAGGTGGCGGAATGGTAGACGCGCGCGTTTCAGGTGCGCGTGCTGAGAGGCGTGCAGGTTCGAGTCCTGTTCTGGGCACTCCAAAAGCGACTTAGTAAGGTGACGATCACCAAGTTGAGTCGCTTTCTTTATTTTCTACAGGCAAATTACAGGCAAAACTCAAATATTCTGCGGAACTTTTGCCTACAAATCTCTTTTGAATGTATTAGAAAGTATCATGGTGCAACTATGGTGCAATTCTCATTCTCGTTATTGCTCGGGGAGGTCTGAGACAATGTACAACATTATGAATCTACGTTCCCAAATAGATTGGGCTCTTCATTCCTATTCATAACAAAATCGAAACAGCTTTCCATTGACTTAATGCCGATGCCCGGGTAATTGATTAGACCTATCATTGAATTTACTTGCTCAGATGTCACAGCGGTCTCGATTATTTCAATCCGTTTGTTTGTTTTCAACAACTTCTTTTTATGCTCAAAGGAGATTCTCATCCAATTTGATTTAAAAAGTTCAAATAAATCATCAGAAGCAGAAGGATCATATTGATATATTTCGACAGGGATGTCACATCTACGGAGATAATCTATCATTATCTCCATAACGACATCTTTATCTAATCCCCCATTACTTGCACCTAATAATGGGAATGCCACAGATGTTATACCCTTCTCTTTGTATGTTTCGATGAATTTCTGTAAGCCTTGTCTGATATAATCATACTCACTCGGCAATTTCCAATGTGTTTTTGTTGGGAAATTTAATACCCAAGGAGCACCCTCGACACCTTTATATAACCATAATTTCCCTATGGATATAAGGTGGGCTTCACAATACTGTTTGTAAAGATCAAACATAAGAGGGTACCTTAATTTAAACACCAAGGCAATGCCTTTTCCCATAACGCCAACACAATTAACTGTATTGACTATTGTTTGTGCCTTCGTATTAAAAATGTTACCATTTAAGATAGTTATATTATGCATAGTCATTATGATTTTTTACTTAGTTCAGAAAGAATATAGTCAATATCACTCAGAAAACTCAGATTTTTGAGATATCTTAAATTTCCAATTTTCCGGCAACTCATTCCATATCTTATTCAACATACTTACTGATTCTTATATATTAACCAACTTCCAATTCTAGGACTATTCACCTCAAAGAATACCTCAAAGGGTGTATTCTTCTTTATTTCGACTGAAGAAGATAGAAATATGCTATTTCCTCTTTGTCGTATAACATCGTCTTTATTTATGATTGTCGGTACATTTCCCGAATATGACACTCTGAATTCAAAAGGACAGAGATAATTTGTACTTATTCGAATGGAGTCAACAGAATCTTCAAAAAACAACTCTTTGTTCTGATGTTCATAAAGATTGGGATTTACAGTAACAATGTCTTCCCACGAAGTGCCATTAAGTTCTCTTCTTAATATTTCAGCTTGAACAGCGTCATAACAGCATATTTCTACATTCTTTAATTTAGAGAAGTCCAATTCACCATCGACCAGAAATTCTTGTTGCCGCTCATTAAAAGTATCAAAACTATTGATATATATTTCTTTTGCCTTGATTCTATTCGGCTCTTCGATAACTTTGAAATAGTTGGAAGAATCCTTTTGCATATTACCGTTACTATAATAGCACTTATCTGGCATTGCCATTAAGAGTTCTTCTACATCAAATATGAAAAATACCGGCATGGGGCATTTAGGCAGTCCTAGATTATAGGCTTTTCCGTAATATTTACGGTCGCTGGAATCCTTTCCTAAGCACTCATTATAAAATTGAGTAGGAGACTTTGGCATAAAATAAAAACGAGCAAAGCGATGAGCCGCATTAGTTCGATGAACATTAGAGCCTGCACTATTAGCAAAGTTTCCTTCTGCATAGTTGCGGCTCTGGAGTTTCATCGCCTTTATAATCTTCACAGCATTGCTCATATGAGTGAAATGATATGCCTTAGGCCGACGTGGAAAATGTTTAATAAAGTCAATGATATTTATCTGCTTCACCAAAGGCATTTCAGACACATCAACTCGATTATGGAACGCTTTGTTCCTCACTAGAACTGGCCAATTCCATTTATCTTTAAACCTTTCCACAAGAGACTTCGAAAAGTTTATATCCACAGAACTTGATGCTATATCCCAATCGATGTACTCTGAGAATGTTTCAAGCATTTCATTTGATAGCTTAAAATCCTCACGTCTACAAACTACAGCCCAATCTAAACAATCTTTGTATCGATCAAGAACTTCAAAATTGCCAATACATAAATGTTTATTTTTAGATACGATTCGCCAATCAACGTATTCGCAGTATTGGTCCAGATACGGAATAATAGCTTTACGATTAGAAAGAATTTTCCAGTTTAGCTTATTTAGGGGGAGGCTTTTAAGTACAGATTCCGTTATCGGGAAATAACTATGCGAAGATACATTCATCCAATCAATTTCAGCAGATGTCAAATATAGTTTAGCTATCATGGAAATCAGTTTCTCATCTCCCCATACATCTTGATTATCTTGTTGTGATAAGACGGACCAATTCAGACAATCATTAATGTGGTCATAAATAAACTTTGCAGAAGGCACGAAATTGCTTTGCGATGTCAGCATTTGCCAATTCCATTCATAATCAGGTTTTGATTCAACAAGAGACATATTTGCTGTAAGCACATGCCTGCTAAGAAGGTTATTATAATCATAATCTCCTTCAGGATATATCTTTATAATTTGCGCGATGTCAACATCATCTCGCATAGAAAGTGCTTTAAAGTCAATGAATCCCTTAAAAGCTTCTATAACTTCGTTTAATTTCTGTTTGTCAGGATTACAGAAAACACGACTATTCTGAGATAAATATACCCAATCGATTTTATTTTTAAATTGAGACATGAACCATATCTCATTCCGGAGACTCTCAAAATGAGACAACAAAGCAAAGTTCCACTTATTCCTGGAATCTGTGAGAATTGACTTTACATCATCTATCCATGCCTTTTGTTTGATTTTAAGTTTTGGATTGTACTTAAAATTATAATCCACCGACGAAGACTGGGATAATTCATCCCAATCAATAATATAACGGCAATCTTCCAGGTCTCTAAAAACATCGAATTCTTTATGCTGGCAGAAATATGAAATATCCCACCAGTAATTACGCTTCCTAACCGTAGTTTTAATAAGGTTCTTGAGTTCCTTGAAAGAAAATTGTGTAGTTAACGCATGCCAACCCCTAGAGCTCTTTTCTTTATCTGAAATATTTGTTAATATATAGGCAATGCGATCAAGGAAATTAATATCAAGGCGTGCGTCGTCAATTAAGATGCGTGGAAATACTGTAGTCCAATCCCAGTATCCACTGTATTTTTCTAAATTATTATTTAAGAACTCTATATTTACATTTTGAGACAGGAACGTCCAATCCCATTTGTCTACAAATAGTTTATTCCCCAGATTATCTAACTTTAATTTATAGAACATTCGTTCTGTTAATACCGTCCAATCCCAAGGAAATTGAGAGTCCTTATATTTTGAAATAACAAATTCTATGGATGCAATAGCGGAAAATGCAGACCAAGCGCTCCTGTCATTCCCAATCATCATATCTATATTTTCAAATGATTGAAAGAATGATGAATCTGTATGATTCTCAAAAATATGTACCCATTTTAGTTTTTCTCCAAAAGAGGCATACAGTTTCTTATCGAATAATAAGTTTGTATTACAGGAAATCGCTTCCCAATTCCAGTTAAATGTTGGATGTTCAATTAAAATATCAACATCGCCTATATGCTGAGATATAAACTTTTGCCCATCTACTGTAATTACAAATTTTGAGTATCTTTCAAAAAGAGATTTATTCCATACAAGATGAGGATTACATTCAAACCCAACCATATAGGGGGTTGATTGCCAAGAAAGCAATCCGTTGCATTCAAGCAAATCAATAACTGATGGAATCCAAATATAATCCTTATCATTGAATATAGCAGAAGTCAATGCCCCATTATTCTTACTCTCTTCTGCAATTACCGATTGAAACTGAGGACTGGTTGCGAATGTATTAGCCCATGTTTCATCTGTAAATACTCTATCAAACAACGAAAAGAATGATAAATGGGGGCCTATGCTAGTTATGTTATCATATATAAAGTTTAGGTCAAACTCACGTTCAATCTTGTCCCAATCCCATTTCTTGTCGACATTGGATAAAATTGCCTCTCTAACATCAGCAGTGTCATTTGTGAATCGCCTAAGACTAACTTTTACTATATCCAAATGAGCCAAGACAAATGAGTCAGAAAGACGCATTTCTAACTCATCCCAATTCCAATCTTCTTCGGTCTCTTTTTGTATAAGAATGAGCTGTTCTATCACACTATCTTCCCTGTCTATATCTCCAGACAACACCTCTAAATCCCAAGGATATTCTTTGAAATGTGCGATTAAGAAATTCTCATTGACTCTCTCTGTAAATATTGGCCAATCAAGGTAATTTTGAAATCTATCTATATTGTCACATAAAACCTGAATGTCACAATGACGAGAAATGTTACGCCAACAAGTTTGATTAGCTCTCTCAACAATTGTATTTAAAAGGTTCTCATCTGCCCAATACGTTCTTGAATCCTTGGCAAGATCTTCATAGTCAACCAAATCAAGGTAAGGCTTAAGTGTTGTGTAGTTTAAGACAGAAGACTTATTATCCCATAACTTATGGAAAAGGCATTCCATTATTAGGTTTTCTCGTCGCAGTTCATTCAGTGGTTCACAAACAAGTTCTGTAGCCCGAATAGCCACTTGTTCCCCATTCATGACCACAGGGATAAATTCCCCAGAATGTTGGTATAGTTTAATCTGTACTTCTCGCGCCTCTAAATCAAAATACTCGTCTATATTTGCATAATAAATGTTTGATTTCTCCTTAGATTGAAGCTCTAACCTTTTTATCAGCTGGTTTGCTTTCCCATATATTATGTTCTCAATTTCGGAATCTTCAGGCCATATTTGTTTTTGGGTGTGCAATGTAGAATATATCCCAAGATCTTTATAAAATGGGAACATAAGCAGTGCCATAGGCAACTCAGATTTCAGAAGGGCATGTTCATAAACATCCTGCTTTCCCAAAAAGAAATTATAATGTTTAAGCTGTTTCAGCGAAACTTCCCCAAGTTTTGTTAGTACAATCTCATCCTCAGACTCGCATTTTGATATAAGATGTTCTTCTTCTACCAGTCTAAGAATGTCCTCAAACATACGAACTTCTGCCACATCATAGTACACCTCATTTTTTCCATCTACTTCACGATTAGCGATACTGAAACCCAGAAGTATGCCAAGGCTTCTCTTATCATAACGGCCTCCATTTGACGCAAGTATTGAGCAGATTACATAATACAAGTCATCCAGAGGTTCCTCGGTATAATAAGCCACATTACATGAATATTTTTTCAACCCCCATTTTGTACAGGTTGAATATATATATTCAGAGCTATTTATCCTATCTACAATTTGGCTCATAGTTCATTCTGGTTGATTACTTTGTCATTAAGATTTGACTCAATAGTCAAGAAAAGTCGTTGGTAAATTTCTAGGGTTGAGAATAAATCTCTATTCCCCACAATGATGAGTAATCGCTTCGCGCGCGACAAAGCCACATTTAAACGATTTGGTGATTGAGCAAACCCCAAAGAAGTTTGCTTCGGGTAACCGAACTCTGGGTACCTTTTTTTGTCCGGCTGCTGATTTCGTGAACTTTGAATTATATTACTGCGAACCATTGACACAATGACAATATTGCGTTCCATTCCTTGAAATCTATCAACAGTACTAACCCTTATTGGTAGACTTGAATGTTCATGAGCTATTGACCTCAATTGTTTTATCTGTTTGCTATAAAAACTAATAATGCCGATTTGTTTATCTTCAATCTTGGGAAATTGATCTAAATAAGAGCGAAACGAAGATGATTGTTCAAACTTTGTAAGAAGTCGATTTATTGTCTCAACTTCACCGTAGTTGACTCGGGAAGTGCCATCTAACATTTCTGGAGAAGTAGTATTTATAAACAAAACATGAGTGTTATGATTGATTAGACCTGGAATATCAATTCCGTGGTATCTCGATGCCGGGTTGTTAATGTCGGGATCATTAACCCCAAGGTCGTAAGGCCAAATTAGGCCACAACGTAGGCCACCATCTTCTCTATAGAACTGTTCAATAACTTCATTTATATCAGGATGCATTCGATATTGCAAGTTGAATGTTCCCTTCAATGAGCTATCGATACGTTCATAAAGCTTTTGAAAATGAGATATTTCCATCTCATCAAAATGACTCCCAATAAATTCTTTAAGCTGCATTATATGCCTTTGGTCATCACCATCTTTACTTGTCTTATATGCATAATCAAAGGTTTCTTCAAATTCTTCTTTGTCCAGCATAGGAGGTAGCTGACGATGATCTCCGATAACTATTGCTCGATTTCCATAAACGAATGGCAACACTAATTCTGCGGGTGTTGCCTTTGAAGATTCATCTTGTATAACTGTTGTAAATTCAATTCGTGTTTTGCCTTTTTTCTGTTTGAAAAGATCGCAGTAATTGTGGTAGAAAGGTGTAAAACCTTTGAAATCGGCTTCACCAGCCCTTCTGTCACCAATTGAACTACATGTTGCGCCAATCACATTGGCATTTTCAATATATCTCTTATATACAATTTCACGAAGACACTTGCCTGGATTGTTAAGGTAGTTTCGCCATTTTACAATTATTTCGGACGAATCGTCAACCACTCCATAAAACGCGCGACGAGCAATGTTTTCTAACCAATTCTTAAGAATAAGATTGTTTTTTTCAGGTGCGTCAGACTCTTCATTTATTTCCTCTGTTATAAGACAAGTATCACCTTCCTCAGCCCAACGTCTCATTAACTCAATAGAAAACTGCAGTCCTTCAGATTCGAGTTTTTCTTCACCGCCAAAGCGAACCGGTTTTACCAAGTTAGTTTTCCTGTTGACAATACGTGATATAGCATTATCAACAGCTAGATTTGTCTCTGATGTAAGAAGAATTCTTTCGCGTTTGTTGCCATATTGTAAACCTTTACGTATCAGTTGCCATATAAGTTCTGCAATAGCCGTTGACTTGCCCGTGCCAGGAGGTCCTTGAATCACAGCTAAATCCTCAGCATACATAGCCTTTATTATGGCCTGTTTTTGTGATTCGTTTATTCGGTCATTGAGCAAATGTGCACAAAACTCAATATATACAGGACCGTCCTCTCGAAGCATTAGATCAATATCTGGAGTCTTTGTTGCCTTAGAAGAGTCAAAAATAAAATTTTGTAATCGAGGATTTGTCAATTCTTGGCCGGTAGTAGCCATAGTAAATGTATTCTTTAGGCGAGAGATTTTTTCCATTTCGCCTGTAAGAATTGGGGTTATTGTCGATATAACTCCAGACTCAAAAGCTTCAATAATAGTATTTTTTTTATCATCTGGAACATCTATGTCAAATATAAGGTTTGGATAGTTCACTCTAAGCAGTTTGCCAAATGGAATCTCCTTTTCGCCAAGCTCAAATCCGAAGTCAGCACGACGCATATCCATTATGCTATCTTCTAAATCTTCTAGTCTGGATTCAGAATTATAGTTGATATTAAGACGTATTTTCCCTTCTACCTTTGGTGCAAATTCAACATTTATACCCGGTGTGTTTATTTGTAATAAATCCTTGTTTAGCCTGGTGCTCAAAGGTTCATACAAGTCAGACTCTATATAGGGGAGGCGAATTTTTATCTGATGACAAATGCTATCATTTATCACCGAAATATCTTCGTATTTTTCTTCCAAGGAAGCTTTTAAATCATCATAGCCGATTAACTTAGATTCAACCTTACACTTATAACGATGGTTATCATAGACATTGACTTTGACAAATGGTATGGATTTTTCTAGATTAGCAATAATCTTCGAAATATTTTGTTCTCGCCAATTAAAATCAATACCAATAGCTCCAGTATCTTCATTGAAACTATAGCCATCTAGCCCATTTATATATTGAGTAACTTCTTGTAGCTTTGTTTTTACAAGTTTATGTTTCGATACAGCGTATGAAAACAAAACGTTTATCTCTATGGCATCTTGGGAACAATATAGAGTGGCCACATTCAAGAAAGCCCTGATGTTTTCATTTGCTTCTCGAATGTAGTTCTCCTTACAAGGTTTTTTCTGAGAAAATATACGCTTGAATTCAAATGTATCAGTTTCCGGATAGAAGCAATCAAAGTGATACTTTAGTTCTTCTTTTGCAATCTCATTGTGTATTTTAAATATAAGTGTATATTGTTTGCAATACAAACCAATGTTTTCATATTGATGCAAGGTTTCGTTAGTTATGTATTCATTTCTATATTCAAAGACCTCTATAACTTGTGGTAATTCTTGTTTTTTTCTCTTTTTTTCATAAATCACATAATGATTACCGAAAAGATAGCGTAAATAATCCTCTCGATTCACTGAGACCTTTGAGATAAAAGCGGCAATATCATCAATATGTCCTTTGATAAGATTGCCATTATTTAATATATAATCCAATTGCCTTAATTCATCTAATGACAATTGGTCATAACGTCCCATGTCATTTGCATAATCAATAGTAACATTGATAGTAGGGGTGGTGTCAAGTTCAATATGGTACTTAGATAAACTACGACGAATCTCACATAAGTCCGATTCTGACAAAGCATCCCACTTATTTTCATCAACAAGTATTGAGTCTGCTTCTAAATCATATTTTTCTACGCCAAGTTTGTCTTTGAGAAGGTTGTTTATCGTTTCCTCATCCTGGCTTTCGTCGATTGTTACATAAATTTTGTCATTTTCTATTTTCAATGAAGTAGGGTCTATAGAAATAGGAGAACATCTTTGCTTAATCAGTTTCTCTTGTATATCGACAAAACGCTGCCAAATATCCCGTATAGCATTTGTGTTGGTATCTTGGGCTGCTGTTTGCTTACGAGACTGCGAAGAGCCCTTTCTTGCCAACCTTTCTCTCATTCTTTCTTCTTTCTCCTTTCTTTTGGGACGAGTTGTCGCATTCAAAGAAGACAAATCAATAGAGCCTATTACATTAACCTTAGAAGTATTCGGTAGATTGCGTAACTTAAACACCTCCTGAGGCTTTTCTCTCAATGGTTGCTCCTTATGCTCCGGGATGTAAGGCAAAACAGGGATTGAGCCAGTTGGATTTTTCAATTCTTCGCGTATTATCTTCCCATCGACAATGGCCATTGGGCAATTATATGAAAAGTCTTCTCGAGTCCAATAGCTAAAACTATCACAACTTTGATCCTTCGGAATAAGAATGTACCTAGTCGGCATGACAATGATAACATCATTACGCAACTTATCCCAACCGTGAGAATTAACCTCCTCTCGATTAGCAATTTGATCTAATCCAAACTTATCTTCGTTCCAAGTCAACGCAAGCAATATGGTTTTTCTACCAAACGCTTCAGCAATAAGTTCATATTCTTCATCGGAAACCCGAGTATTGAGATTGGCCTCATCAAGGAATATACCGTTATTTTCCAGTTCTTTTATAACGGCTGAAATTTCCAAATTGAAATCCCTACATATTTTACCCAATTTTATACGCATCTTTACTTCGCTTTTGATTGTAAATAATCTGAGGGAGTCCAAATTGTGAATCCATTATTTTTAAAGACCCTTTCACTTTGACTATTAAAGGGGAAGAATACTGCTTTTTCTGAAACTACGCCTAACTCAGCTTCTGCGATAACAGTTCCTGAATCATCCTGAATAACGAACCCCTCCTCTGAATTAAATTCTATACCATGAATTAGCAAAAAGCGAACTACGGCATGGAGGCTCTCATCATAATGTTTAAGAATAGCTTTTAAATAATCGGATTCATTCTCTAAATTTTCCTCTTCGTTTTGAGGTGTAATCGTGTATTTAATGGCTTCTGCTCGATATTCTTCTATAAAAGCTTTCGGAAGCATTACGTTTTTATACTCAATTAGACTTTTAAACATATTTGCGACTTTAGCCAATTCAAAGCCAGCATGTCCACATCCAACCGGAGTAATTAGGAATGTAAGTTGACTATTGGCATGAACGTAATCTATAAAGCGTTTGACTGCTTTATCTAAATCGCTAATGTCAAACCCTTTTGTCGGCAATGCATAACAATTTCCAGTTGGTCCGTCAATCACACCTACTTTAGCGCCAAACTTATTGGCTGCCAGCCCAGCAGCTCCATATCTTTGTGATCCTCTTCTATCGGTACCGAACACAAACACTTGATTGGGTCTCAAATTGAAAATATGATTTGGCGTAAACCTATCATAAGATTCAAGAAGTTTCATACTCTCAATTTGAGCCGTCTGCTTTGGTTTCTTTCTGCTATCAGTTAGAGCCCGACAAACATCCATTTGAGTATTAATATTCACCGCTTTCACTTCTGTCTCTAAATTTTTTTCAACAGAATAGCTACTCAATTCCTCGCTCAAGAAAGGATTGAGGTTTAACTTTATTGCCAAATCAATAATGTCTATATTGGAAATATTAGTGGATTCACATGTTATATCTTCTATTTTATCGATGAAGTGAGTATTGTCGGTTATATGCAGCCAACTTTTCACCTTGGAAGATAGTTGATTATCAAGAGAGATTGTCTGATTAAACACGATAATCGTTGGAATATCCTTAATCCATCGTCGGTCTATATTAAGTTCTTTTAACCCTTTTCTTAATGACGAATGATTAACTCTTGCTTGTTGATATACCGTTTTGCGAGAACCTCCTTTGATTACAACTCCATTGGAAGTCCAATCACCATTTTCGCATGCAACTATGTTACCACCATAATTCTTAAATTCAATAGCAATGATCGCATCCTGTTTAATTACAATAGCGTCATACTCGCAATCATATATGTTATAGTTTCCAATCATCAAATAGAAGCTATCTGACTCAGCAAACTTTGTCTTCATTTTTTCACACAACAATCTGAACTGCTCTCGTTCAGCCGTCGTGTCGTAATTGCTACACCTAAATGCAATAAATCCTCCAGCCATTATGGTATAAAACGCAATTATTAAATTGTATAAAAAATTTATTGCTTATCTGAAGATGTTATCAGCTCCTTAATATCAACACCAATAACAGACGCTATATTTTGCAATGTATACAAATCTGGTTGGGAAGTGTTGGTGCACCATTTGGAGACGGTGACGGGGTCTTTGCCTAATTGCTCGGCGAGCCATTTTCCAGTGTGACCTGTTTCGGCTAATACTGCTTTTATCCTATTTAGCTTTTGTCGTTCTGTTTTTGTCTCCATTGATTGATTTATTAAATTTGAACGCAAAGCTACTAAAGATAAATGAGACAGCAAGCGATTATGCTGTATAACATATTCGCTTGCCGTCTCATTTTTCCGTAGGGTTAGGGGAATTTACTTTCGTGAATCAATTCGGTGCTTTTGGAGGAAGGCGTCGAGGTCGGCGCGGTTGACGTAGATTTTGCGGCCGATTTGCGAGAAAGGAATGATGCGCTGGTCCCGGTAGTTTTGCCATGTCTTTGGCGAAACTCCGAGGATTTTACGTGCATCTTCGGATTCTATCCATTCGCTGCCGGAGTCGTCGGCGTTGCGACGTGTTATCAGGTCGATGATTTGCTCCAGCGTTTCATGAAGGTTGCGCCACTCTTCTTCCGGTACCATTATCATTGTCATTGACGGTGCTGGTTGCTGGGGTGTGGCTTTGGGTGGAAATTTCATTGTTTCTCATTGTGCTTCATGTTGATGTGCCGTAAGGCAGGATGGGAAAAAAGTTGTAATTTGGCGAAGGCCTTGGTCGAGGATGTTTAACGGCTATTTGAAACGGTCAGGCATCTGAGGTCTGTTTTTGTCTATCAGCGAACCGATGGTTTTGCCATAGGTGTTAAAGTGGTGTTCGAGGAGGTTCCAGACAAGACCGCTAAGGGTAATGGCTGTCCCATACTCGTCCTTAAGGAATCGTGCCATTTCTTTCAGACAGTCGAGATGTTCGTCTGAAACGTACACGACTCGTGTTCTTTTCGATGAGTCGGGTGCTTTCAGGAAGAGATCTGAATAGACTTTCTCATCGCGTGTCAGCTTCGGTGCCTTGTCACTTTCTGTTGATGATGGTTCATCATCAGCTGCGAAGTGAGGCACGATGGGCTTGTATCCCGCAAGGGAGTTTTCCTTGGGGAGTGGGATGTTTTCAATTTTCTTTGCCATTTTGTTGATCGTTTTGAAGGTGAGAAAAAGTTGGCAACATTTACCACGATGTACCGGTAACTGCCGAAAATCGGAATAACCATCCGCAGACGGTGGAATAGACCGAGCCGTCTATCCATAGTGTTTTGTAGATAGACATACTGCCGATTAGCCGGCTAATCGGTTGATTCACCAGCCTGCTATTTGGCTCTATGGATATATGCACATTAAGACATTGCGATATATAGCTGAATGACCATTTAGCCATTCAGCCAGTTATCCATCCGGCTTAATAGCCATTTTCGCATAGGGTCACAGAGATGATTGCCACTACGGACTAATCTGGATCCATTGTGACAATATGTTTTATTTGGGGATGTCTCTTTGGAAATGGGTTATAATAGACAGATGGATAGATATACAGTCGGCCATTCAGACACATGTCCATATATCCATCCGGATAGTTTTCAGGTAGCCATTAGGCTATCTTATTGCTAACAATCTTATAATTAGAACGTCACACTATTGCCAGCACCAATAGCACCATGTCTGATCCAATGGCGCAAAGATAATATCGCCTGGATGAATCTTCCAAATTATTTCGGGTATGTTCCGCGATATTCCGTTCTGGTTCCGTTTTAGGGCGTGGAAATTCCGTATTCTCTGGCCGTCGTGCAACGAGTAGAATGCTTCTGGTGCCACAGGCGTCGGCATGGAGAACACGACTTTGGAGTGTTCTCAACCCCTCCACGCAAGGATGTTTTGTGGGTAACCCAAAACCTTTTGAGGTAACTCAAAAGACACCTTGCTGTGGTCGTGTGACCACCGAATTTTTCTGTCCTGAAATCATAGCTGTTTGGCAGAATGGTCAGATAGCTAACCAACCAGATAACCAGTTGTCTATTACTGAATATCTACAGCGTCAAGGAGAATTGTGGCAAACTCGGGGGTAGCCATGCGGATGACGTTGGCATCGGCAATAGGACGGCCGATGAGGTTGACGCTGCCGTACCAACCTATACGTTGGTCGATGACCGCACATTGCATTTTGCACTCCGGGATATGGTGGATGTTGAAGCCCATTGTCTGCAGCTCTGATTCGCGATGACCGGTTTCGGAAATAATGATTGTGATGCTTACGCCACGAAGCGAGGCTGCTGCAAGTAGTTCTATGACCCGTGGCGTGCGGCTCCAGCGCAAACGTGTGGTTGAAATCACTATGCTAAGTCGTGCCTTTGACAAATCTTCATGGAATGGTCGTTCGAAGGTCGTGGCATCAAATATTGTTTCGGTTGTCGGCTCGGCGAACAGTCCTTCGTTCGCGACTGCTATGGAATAACCTACGGCTTTGTAACCGTGAAGGCGTTTCCGATACATCGAATCGCAGATGGGCACTCGGAGGTCAATATAATCATATATGCGCGTTTCACTCTTGCCGGGATAGTTACGGTGAAGTCGTCCTGTGTACTGTGCGATAACTCCTTTCCATGACACCGGAAGCGCGAGCATCAATGTGTCGAGTCTGGGCAGGTCGAAACCTTCGCCGACATATTTGCCGGTCGCTACAACTACCAACGGCTCATCCGCCGGGACGAGGCTCAGTTGCTCCATGACCTCGCGCTTGGTTTTAGCGGAATCGTTACCGACGAGTCGGAAGACATTCGGGCAAATCTGGCGGCACTCCTCGGCGAGCAAATCGACATGTGCCGTGCGGGCAGTCAGAATAATTGGCGTTCGTCCCTCGGCGAGATTTGAGGCGATGTCGTCGAGTATCAGTTTATTACGTGATTCGCTTTCGATTAGTTCGTCGATAACCTGTGCGTAGTTTCCTCCGTCGGCTTTCAAATTGCGATGTGACGTGAAACGTGGAATAAGGAGCCGTCGAAAAGATTGCTGTGTCTGTTGTGACTTTGAGTCGGCAGTATAGCGAATTTCGCCACATTGCATGAATATGATTGGTTGATGACCGTCTTTGCGAATCGGTGTGGCGGTAAGGCCATAGACGTATCGGGCATTGACTTCGCGGAGCACACGTTCGAAGTTAACGGCGGGTGCATGATGACATTCATCAACTATAACCATGCCGTAATTTCGGACAAATGGTTTGACTTCATTATCACTCATGCACGACTGAAGCAGGGCGATATCGATTTTACCGTTAAGAGTGTTCTCCGTGGAGGTTAACGCTCCGAACTGCTGAAATTTCTTCCGGCGACCACGCCCTTTGTGATGCTCTTCAGGTTGAAAATCGGTTGACAGATATTCTTCTAGACGTTCGCGCCACTGGTCAAGCAGAGCTTTGGTGTGAACTAGTATGAGTGTATTGACTTTCTTTTGCGCAATCAATGCGGAGGCAGTCACGGTCTTGCCGAATGCCGTCGTTGCAAAAAGAGTACCACAGCGATGCGCCTCCAGCGCTTCAATAGCTCGTTGTTGCTCTTCGTACAACGAACCCTTGAACCAAACATCAATTCTTGCCCCCGGATTGGTTTTGTCATCAATCCGAACCTCAACATCATTACTCTTTAAAAAGTCAGTAGCGGCTTCTTCACAGCCACGGGGAAGTATCAGATAATCATCCATTATCTCCGAGCATGAGATTATGCGAGGCAGATTATAGACCGGCAGACGCATTCCAAGTTTTGCATAAAACTCCGGATTTTTGAATGCGGCAAGCCGTTTGAGGTGATTGACAGCTTTTGCCGAGAGCTTTTCGATTGCAATATAGATACCGGATGAGCGTATGATTGAAATTCTCTTTGGGAAATCCGCTTTAGTCATCGGTCGGGGCTGAGGCCGTTCCCAAGGTGCAGACTCGCTTGATTTTGACAGTTCTCCGAGAGGCTCCTTGTCATATCTCGATACTAGTCTATCCACCTCTACTGCTGACATTTTCTTCATGCCTTGCAGATATGACCATTGGTCGGCAAACGGCACGAAATCATCGTTGACAAACACACTGTTGCCATCTTTCCTCGCTCGCCCCTGCAACGGCAAAGCCACAAGATTGCCGAAGCCCCCGGTTGGCATGAAATCCTGATTCGGAAAGAAACGGTCGTATGACTTGAACGACATACGCCCCTCTCGCTCCATTGCCTCCGTCAGAATGGCGTTGCCAAGCCGGCGTGCTTGCCTTGCCGCAATTGGCTCCGAAAATAAAATCCACACATGCGCTCCATTACCTGACCGCGACCGCTCGATATACGCCGGAATATTCCAATCACGACAGACAGATACATACGCTCTCACATCATCTTGATAACCATACTCAAAGCTCTTGTCATCGAAGTCACAACATAGAAACCTACAGGTATTGTCCAGCAAAATGGCATATACGCCAACGACATCTCGCCCGTTAGGCTCTTTGCCTTCAAGGTGACGGTAAATGTCATTGTATCCCAAAGGTTGAAATTCGCGGTTGGGACATTCCGTGCATTTGAATTTCTTTTTGTCGCAAAACTCATGGTTCCATTCCCGACTGCATACCGGCTGATATCCTCTCTTTCCGGTTGAATTGCTAAACCATCGCCGAGCAAACACATCCTCACGCCCTTGAAATAGACTGCGAAACAGCGTGACCTTCTCTTCCAAAGACAGCACAGGCTTTCGAGGCGACATATTCTCCGGCTCGTCCGCCGCAATCCCATGTTGAGCCAGCAACGCCCGTAGCCGGGCATTTTCAGCCCGCAACCTTTTCAGCTCGTCAGACACAGTTTCATACATGGAATGATTTCGCAACTTACTCAATGACTTCCCAAGTACCGGATTTTAAATCACCGACACGTTTAATTCTGTTTTCAGACTTCAATATATCAATGATTCTAAATAGAGTTCTGCGAGGGATATTCAAGGTTCTGGATATTTGTGTGACACTGACACGTTTATTATGCCTCATCATCTCTATTATAGCTGCTTTCCGCTGAGCATCATTATTGGTGCCACTATTGGTGCCAACGCCATTAATATTGGTGCCATCTATGCTCTCATTGGTGCCACTATTGGTGTCAGCCCCATTATTATTGGTGCTATTCTCAGTGGAATTTACTATGACATTAGGCGATTTTGCTATGTCATTGGTGCCAATTTCGATGACATCGGCATTCTGAACAACCACCTTGAAGGTCGTGTAATCGCCAAGCAAGAATTCAGCAGGATTACTTTTGTTCTCTTCAAGAAGCGTTGAAACTGTATTGACACCGCTCCCGAAACGGTTGACATAACCGAGATTAAGCATTATTTCAGCAATGTTGGGGTTACGGTAGTCTGTCTCATTGGGAAAGTTTTCCAAATTGACTTTCCCGTAGAGATTGCCGGGATTGTCAATCTCGATGCGATCACTGTACTCGTAAAACTTTATCGGAGAGTTGTTGCCGTTATATGCTCTGTGCATCACTGCATTCATGGCAAGCTCACGAATTGCTTCCCATGGATAGTTTATGCGAGGTTCTTCACGGAGTACACTGACAAATTCCGGTCGCTTGTTCTCAATGGAATACTTGATGAAATATTCCAACTCTTTAAGCATGGTAATAAGATTGCCCTTGAAACGGTTTTCCTTCAATACCTTGGTTGCGCGGGTAGTCCCGGCAAACCTAACATACTGAATGTATGCCCCCGGAATGAAATACTGAGGATCGTGTCCCAGCAATAGGATTCCGGCATAGGTGGGACAATTAAAACGAGTGTCAAACAGACGCAATGACGCCATCTGCTGAATTGGCGTGCGCTTATCCTTGGCTAATGTTACGGGTGAAACGGCTTTCGGAAGATACTCTTTATTGAACAGTTCCACGTCAATGTCATCAATCGTGGCCTCACGGCACGGACGACCATCGAAAGAAGAACTATGCACCTGTCCTTTCTCAGTCAAAATTCGTTCCTCCTCCGTATTTGCCTCGGCTTTTCTGGCACCGATTCTAATCCAAATCACACCCTTGTACCTAACGGGAGTATCCTCGCTTGGCTGAACTTCTATGACGGCAATTTCTCCTTCAGGGAAAGTTTCCTTATAGACCATCATCGCTGGTGGTGGAAGTATTGTTCCGGAATTGCGAAGCCCGGCATAGGAACGGAGCTGTTCGTCGGTGAACGTCTGCCCATCGAGTTTGCCGTTATCATCCGCGCCAATCATAAAATAGCCAGGTTTCTTCGTGTTACGGATGTCGTTGGCAAATGAACAGATTGCCTCCGACATTTTCTTCGTATTGTCAGTGGATAATGTGCGCTCCACGCGCTCATTCTCTATGTCGCCCAGCAGCGACCTTATTTCATCTTTAGTCAGAGGCATATCGTTGTTGTTTAGAGTGCAAATTTACTGATTATTTGTCGGTTGGTCAAATTTCCTTCGGAATCGCGCACCGAGCTAAAGCTCGACAGACGCTATTTGCCAACTCGCGAATGATTATTTGTTGATTGCGGAAATTACAGCCATGATTTGTTCCGGGGGCATACCTTTCAGCAACTCGACCGCCTGTTGAATTCGTTCTTCGTCGGTCAGGCCATCGGCACCAACCTTCTTCTTTTTAAATAGCGAGCGAAGGGTGTTGTCGGTCTTTGTTGTGTCAAAGCTACCCATATAACGCTCGGTAGTCGCGAGGTTGCTGTGCCCGAGAATATTCTTAATGGCAGAACTTTCAGCTCCGGATTCCTGCGCAATGTGCGCAAAAGCATGGCGACTAATATGCATCGTGAGATTGGTCGTAATCTCGGCCTTTTCAGCAATCTTCTTAAGATACTTGTTTATAAGCGCATTTTTTGCAGATATATGCTGATAGAGTTGATGTCGCAATTCAGGTTTCATTCTATCCTTATCCGATTGCGTGATAAACTTTGCATACGGCGCCTCGTTGTCAAGCAAAGGAAAGATATAATCATCCGGCTTCACATCCTCACGATGATAATGCCCGAGGATTTCAAAGGCTTGCTCGACTAGGACAAGGTCACGGTCCTTATGGTTCTTTCCCATCTGATAGTGCAGTCGTCCATTCTCTGTGACATTACGCCATCGAAGCTGAATCAGGTCGGCAGCACGAATCCCGGCGCAATAGTAGCTGAATAGGAAATAATTCTTGCAGTGCCATATCAGCGAACCTTCCTCCAGTTCAAGCGCAATAATACGCTCCATCTCGGTATCGCTTAACTTTTCTTTCGTCGTCTTCACCCCCTTATACTTGAACACAAGGAATGGGTCCTTCGATGCTTCCATTATGCCGACCTCGATAGCGCGATGAACCAGAGTGCGCAGTATATTGAATTGTACTTCAATTGTGTTAGGGTGTAGCAGTTTCCCCGGTTCACGCTCATTTTCCCACTTGTGGAGGAAATTGTCAAAACGAGTCAGTAAATCAACAGTCAGGTCATCGACAGTTATATCAGCCATACGGCGTTTTTTACGAAAAGCATCGAGTTTATTGATGAGACCGCAATACTTGCGCCAGTTTCTCCATCCACCGTTATCATAAATCATCTGCGCACGCTCTCGGGCAAACGCCATAAAAGACGGCGACACATATTCAGCATCCAGATTCTTTATAACCTTAGCAGATGAGACATCGCCATCCGACGCTAATTCCTGATAAGTTTCATTGGCTTGCACAAGCATAAGACGCAACTGCTCATTGAGAACCTTTGCCTCGGGAACATTCGCTCTAATCCAATTGTTCCCCTTGCACTGAGGATTGAAATCATCAATGCGCTTCAGCTGGATGCCTGTTTTCTTCTTTGTACGTTTGCCGGCAGCCGTGACCATAAGATAAAGATTGTAAGTCTTATTTCTTGTGGGCTTATGGTCGAGTTCAAATCTAAATGTTGCCATCTTTAGGAGAGTATAAAGGTTTTACACCGCAAAGATACAACGAATAAATTTTACGTGCAATTTTACGTGCAAAATCGTACTTTTTCTTACATTGAAAGAAATCCAAATGAATAATTCATTGCTTTAAAAACCTAATATTCAGCATATTTAAAATGTATTTGAAAATATCTGAATTTAATATCAGTAGTCCTGTTCTGGGCACCACAAAAAAATCGCAAGTGATTGAAAATAAATCACTTGCGATTTTTTGATTTCAACCCGTGTCAACGCGGTGTCAACCGACCCTAGTTAAAATCAATTGTTCTTGCAGATAAGGTGGGTCAGCGATTACTTTGACCTTCGTGTCCTTTTCTTCGATACGGTTTTCGGCAATCATCAGAATGTGGGCGACGAGGATGTTGACGGCAATATGCTGCTGAGCATCACCGCAAAAGAACGGTTCTTAGAAATAGAATCAATGAGATAGTCCGTATATAGCTAAAGTATTATGTATAATTTGCATGATACTCACTTTCCTCATTTTGCCTGGAGTATCCCATGAAAAGAGGTAGTTTCCATTTTGGAAATAACTCATCATTCGTTGATGCCGATTGGCTGGTCATCGATGGCGTGGATGATTTCGAGTTTGAGGGACTCGGGGTAATCCTCGTTTGCCATGTAGCAAGTGATGATGCGGTAGGGGCATGCTCATAGCGGCATGATGCGGATTAACTGACGTGCGCCTACCGAATCGGCCGTCAGACCGTTGCTGTTGTCGGACACGCAAACAACCGGGGCCGTAAGCTGGAAAAGGTTCATTATCTCGCCGAGATTCTCCCCCTTCAACATAAAGCGGAAGGTGCGGTCCTTCAGGCGTGGGTCGATTTCAAACTCAACATTATAAATCTGCTCCAGCCGGCGGCAGATGCGGTAGATTGAATCGTCCTCGAAAACAAGCACGCCATTGCGCCATGCGCAATACCGGTCGAGGTCAACCCCTTTGCTTACTGTCTGGCATCCATCCTTTATTTCCAGATGTTCGCCCGGAAGCAGCGACACGCGGTTACCGCTGTCGGCGACCTCCACTTTCCCTTCCGCCAAAGTAACCGAAGCATCCCTGTCATAAGCGTTGACATTGAACTCCGTACCGGTTGCCGTAACCGACATATACGGCGTGTGGACATTGAACGGGTGCGATGCATCGGCATGAACCTTGAAATAAGCCTCGCCGTGAAGCTTTACATCACGGCTGTCGCCACTCATATCCTGCGCATACTCCAGATTGCTGTTGGCATTGAGCCACACAACGGTGCCGTCGGGTAGGGACGCCTTGCTGGTGCATCCATAATCGGTCGAGAGCGTTATATTCTGGCTCACGGCATCGCCTGACCTGCTGATCAGCAAATATATCGTGACGGCAAGCAGCGGCAGAATCGCCACTGCCGCGATCCTTGACCAGAACACTACCAGTTTTCTTATAAATCCGGAACCACGGGGCACTATGCCGGCCTTTGCCAGCACTTTCCATTCGGCCTTATCAACATCACTGTCGGAAACTTCAAACGCCGGGTTCAACGCCTCCCAGAGGTCCTGCTGCTCAAAAAACAGCTTCTTGTTTTGGGGGGACAGTTCAATCCATTTCCGCAGCCGGTCAATCTCATCCGGCGTGGCGCTACCGTCGAAATAGCGGGCAATGATTATGCCGATATCCGTGCTATCGTTACCAATGTGATTCATGTCAGTATATTATAGGAGATTACGGGCAGATAGAATAGCTATTATCCAGATCTTGTAGACCTGCAGATTCTGTTGAAGGAATTTAAGGGCTTTGCTTATGCGCGCCTCTACCGTACGCACGGATATATTGAGGCGCCTGGCAATCTCTGAATATTTCAGCTTCTCTTGCCTGCTGAGCATCAATGTCTCGCGAACTTCCGGCTCGAGCCGTGCCAGCGCAGCCTCATATGCATCAGACAGTTCCGTGAAAAACATATGCTCATCGGGCGACTGCGAGAGAATCGTTCCACGGTTCATCTCCTCATACGACATCTTGACCTTCATGTGCCGAAGTTCGTTGAGGGCGAGATTCTGTACAAGCGCGATGAGGTAGGAGCGGATAGAGGTGTCTATCTCAAGTTTCTTCCTGTTGGTCCACACCTTGATAAACGCCTCCTGCACAATATCCTCGCAAGTGCTTTTATCGGGGATGAAACGCGCTGAGAAACGGACCAAGTCTGCATAATACCGACGAAAAATTCTTACAAAGGCCTCGTGGCTGTCGAATTTGAGGGCAGCCACCAATAGCGCATCGTTTTTTAATTCTTCGTTTGCCATGGCACGTAATTTTTGGCAAAAATATGTTATACGTTGATATTTAGCAAGCGGTTTTAACAAAAATTTCTTTAATATTATTTTTTATCACTTTGCGATGTGGTTTTTTTGAAGTAAAGTGTTATTGAAGTAGAACGGATGTAAACAAGCGCTAACAAGCCCTAACACACCTTAAAACATTTACCTCGAAAATACCAATCATTTTTATAAATATGGAAAATGTAATACCTATCAATTGCCGCCACCGGTTGGGCACGGCGTTAAGACCCCTTTTGGTCTTGCTGCTGCTCTGCATCGGAGCCTCAGGCTACGCGGCCGACAACAAAGTGACACTCGATGTCAGTAACGTCTCACTTGAAAGCGTTCTGCGCTCGATAGAGAAACAGACCGACTACCGGTTCTTCTACAGCAAGGAGACGGTTAACGTCAACGTGAACGTATCTGTAAAAGCACAGGACGAAAAGGTGAAATCCGTGCTCGACAAGCTGCTTCCGGCTCACGGCATCAGCTATGTGATCAATAAAGACCGAATTGCCCTCAAACAGGCGGCACCTTCCCCCCAGACAACAAATAAACAGAAACAGGATTCCAAAGGTAACAAGATAAAAGTAGTCGGCACAGTAACCGACACAAAAGGGGAGCCCCTGATCGGCGCATCGGTTAAAGTCGAAGGGGAAGCCACAGGCATGGCCACAGATATCGGCGGAAACTATGAGATAGAAGCGCCGGAAGGGAGCCGCCTGGAGTTCTCATACATCGGCTACAAGTCAGAGAAAAAGAAAATCACCCGGGCAGGCAAACTCGACGTGGTTCTGGCCGAAGACACCCAGATGCTCGACGAAGTGGTTGTGATCGGCTACGGCACAATCGACAAGAAAGAGCTCACATCGGCCGTGTCGCATGTCAGTGCAAAGGACTTCCAGTCGGTTGCAGCCACCGACGTGTCGATGCTTATCCAGGGAAAAGTCCCGGGCCTTTCGGTTGTGAACACCGCAGCCGCCGACCCCAACTCGGCTGCAAGCCTGCAGATTCGAGGCGTGTCGTCGCGCGAGGCCGGCCTGGGCCCGCTGATTGTGCTCGACGGAGTGCCGGGTGCGAGCCTGACGAACATCAACCCCAACGACATCGCATCATTCGACGTCCTTAAGGACGGTGCGGCTTCGGCCATCTACGGAACCCGTGGCTCCAACGGTGTAATCGTCATCACCACCAAGAAAGGCGCACGCGACGGCCAGACCCACACCACATATTCCACGACCCTGTCGTGGGACAAGGCAAACCGCGACCTTGACATGATGAATGCCGACGATTACCGTTCGATGCGCATCCCCTCGGGCGACGCCGCCGTGGACCTCGGCGCGAGCGAAGACCTCTTCGACCTTGTGCAGCAGGTTGGATTCAAGCAGCAGCACACCCTCACCGTAAGCGGAGGAGGAGCCAACACGAACTACCGTGTCACGGCCGATTACCGCAATGCCGACGGCATCGAGAAACGCGGAAACCGCGAGGAATATGGCGCACGCGCCACCATCAACCACACCACCAAAGGGGGGCTCTTCTCGGTCAACCTTAATGTGGCTCCGCGCATTGTTTACCGCAATCTCGCCGACAACGACGTGTTTCGCCGCGCGATAGAGGCAAATCCTACCACTCCGGTATGGAACGCCGACGTGCCGGGACGCTATTATGATTTCACCGACCATAACGGCTTCGTCAACCCGCTCGAGTCGATGGCTCTGGTGAAGAACAAAAGCCATGAGAAAATCCTCGACTGGGACGGCACACTCAAGCTGAACCTACTGCCGCTTTTCATGCCGAATGCCAAATACAGCCAGTCGCTCAGCACTCAGGTGACATTCGCAGACCACCAGTACAACAACGACGTCAATTATTCCGAGCCGTCGACAATGAACCAGCATCTCCGCAACAACAAGAGAGGCTTCGGCTCGCGCACTGCCAACAACGCCCGTAACCACAGTCTGGAATGGATCGCCAACTACAGCATCAGCATCAAGAACCACAACCTCCGCGCAATGGCAGGTTACTCCTACCAATACTGGCAGAATTCCGGATTCAGCTGCGAGAACTACGATTTCGCCAACGACGGTATCGGCGCCGACAACATCGGCTCCGGCGACGGAATGAAGGAAGAGGGCGAAATAGGCATGAGCAGCTACAAGGAAGACAACAAGCTCATCGCATTTTTCGGACGAATCAGCTACGACTACGACGGGCGCTATATGTTCACGGCATCCATGCGTCACGAAGGGTCATCGAAGTTCGGTAAAAACCACAAATGGGGTAACTTCCCCGCAGTCTCGGCCGGATGGCGCATCTCCAAGGAAAAATTCATGGAGGGCACCTCGTCATGGCTCAACGACCTGAAAATCCGCGCCGACTTCGGTGTGACAGGTAACCAGGAGTTCGGCAACTACCTGTCGCTCGACACCATGGGCCCGTTTGGCTACAGCTACTACAACGGACAGTGGATCAGAGTGTGGGGTCCCGGCAAGAACGTCAACTCCGACCTCCACTGGGAGCAAGGCAAGAACTGGAACGTGGGTCTGGATTTCTCACTGTTCAACAACAGGCTCTACGGTTCGTTCAACTACTTCCACCGCCGCCAGCAGGACCTTCTGGGCAACTACCGTGTGCCTATGCCCCCCTATCTGTTCACACACACCTATGTTAACGTGGGAACGATGCGAAACCAGGGCTTCGAGTTCGACATCACATTCAATGCCGTGCAGACACGCGATTTCACCTACACCATGAATTTCATCGGCACAACACAGTCGAACAAATTCGTGGACTTCAGCAACTCCGAGTTCGTCGGCAACGACTACTACGACGTGGCCTACACAGAGAACCCGTATCCCAACATCCCCATCCAGCGCATCGAGAAAGGCCGCTCGATAGGTGAATTCCACATGTTCAAATATGCCGGCATCACCACCGACGGCGAATGGCTGATCTACGACAAGGACGGCGACATCATCAAGGGCATCCAGGGCACAGAGGCCGACCGCCAGTATGTAGGCAACGGTCTGCCCAAATTCACCCTCTCCATGGGCCACAACTTCCGCTACAAGAATTTCGACCTGTCGCTGTTCTTCCGTGGCGCATTCGGATTCCACATCTTCAACATCCACGATTTCTATTACGGCACCCGTAATTTCACCGGCAACACGCTCCGCAAAGCATACGGAAAGAACCAGCAGATATCGTCGACACAGAACCCGATTGTCAGCGACTACTTCCTGGAACGCGGCGACTATTTCAAACTTGACCAGCTTACGCTCGGCTACACCCTGCCGCTGCCCAAAGTCAGGTTCATGGATTCGCTCCGCGTCTACGGAACCGTACGCAACGTGTTCACCATCACAAAGTACAGCGGCATGGATCCTTCGAATTTCCAGGTCAACGGCCTGACTCCGGGAGCCCACGGCGGCCGTGGCTACTATCCCACCACCCGCCAGTTCATACTGGGTGTGCAGCTTGATTTCTAATCTGAGTAATACCAAGGTCAATTAAAAATGAAACCATATAAATACTTTGCAGGGCTGGCAATGGCCTTATTGACCCTGCCGGGGTGTACCGATCTTGACGAAACCGTCTACAGCCAGGTAAGCTCCAACAACTACTTCAACACGAGAGAAGACGTGATTTCAATGGCGTTCCGCGCATTCGAGCACGGCTACTGGACCATTGTGCCGCGTTTCAGAATGAACGAGCTTTCTGCCGACCAGCTCATAATTCCCCGCCGCGACGGCAGCTGGGACGACGGCGGTGTCTGGCGACAGTTCCACTACCACACATGGACACCCGACATCTCGCGCCATGTGCATGACGAATGGGACTCGCAGTTCGCCGGCATCGGTCAATGCAACTTCGCCATCGACCGTTTTAACGAGCTCGACCCCGACCAATTCGGATTCGCAGAGGAAGAATGGAACTCCCTCAAGATGCAGAACAGGGTTCTGCGCTGCTGGTTCTATCTCCGTCTGCTCGATGCCTTCCGCAACGTCCCGTTCTGCGTAAGCTACGACGACCAGTCGCAGAACACGCTCTCGCAGGTGCCCCCTGAGCAGATTTTCAACTTCATCGAGGAGGAGCTGAAAGCTGCCATCCCGCTTCTGTATAAGAAAGAAAGCCTCGGCAGCGGGTCAAAATACGCCAACATGTGGACTCAGGCCGGCGCGGCATCATTGCTTGTACGCCTGTATCTCAACGCAAAGGAATACATCGGTGTCGACCGTCTTGCCGATTGCGAGAAGGTGGCTCAGGACATAGTCGACGGCGTCTACGGCGCATATAAGGTGGCCGACCGCTGGGATGCCCCGTTCGATTCCGACAACGACAACTGCGACGAGCTGGTGTTCTTCTTCTCCGGTTCATGCAACTATACCAGCTGGCACTATAACCAGCTTTACAACTGGGGCGTGCCCTCATATTCCGAACTTTATTTCGACGACGCCAAAGTAAAACATGGCGGACACAACGGTGAATTCGTATGCTCGCCGAGCTACGACCCAACCGGCAAGCTCTACGACTATGAGCTTGGCATGACCATCCAGAAGTTCCGCAAGTATAACGGAGACGTGCGCCTGGCGAAATACAGGAACCTCGGAGGAGGCAAACGCGAAGGAATGTTCCTCTATGGCTACCTTGAATACAAACAGAACGGCGTATCGCGCAAACTTAAAGCCCCTGAAATGCCCTACGACCTGTGCATCCGCGATGCCGTGGGTCAGTTCCACTACACCAAGGAAAACAAATGGCTCACTTCGTCCGAAAGCAACATGACCACCGGCGACTACAACTCAGGCTGGTACACCGTGAAATATCCCATGTACAGCAACAACGACCCGGGAGCCGGTGAAAGCGATTTCGCCGAAATTCGCCTGGTGGAGATAATCTATACGCTTGCCGAGTGCAAACTCCGCAAAGGCGATGCCACCGGTGCGGGTAAACTTCTCAACAGCGTGCGCCGCCGCAACTATCCCTCCTACCTGCACAAGCAGGTGCTCTATCAGCCCGAAGGGAATGTGGAGCTCGACATGAACGAGATGCTCGACGAATGGGGCCGTGAATTCCTGGCCGAAGGACGCCGCCGCATCGACCTGATACGTTTCGGGAAATTCAACACAGGCAAATGGTGGGACAAACAGCCCGATGCCGACGACCACACCAAGATTTTCCCCGTGCCCCGCGTGCAGATCACTACCAACGCCGCACTCGTGCAGAACCCGGGCTACAAATGACAAGAGTAATTCTGAACTCTAAACTGATATCAAAATGAAGATATACAAATTCACAGCGATTATCGCAATAATGCTGATGGGGATTTTCATGGCAAGTTGCGAAGATGAGAAAGATATAATCGTGATCGACGGGAATATCCCCATCAAGACCTCCACCCTCTACATCGTGGGCGACGCCACCCCGGCAGTGTGGAACATCGACAAGCCGATCCTTCTTGACGTAAGCGACGAAGACCCGCTCGTGTTCATCTACGACGGCAACCTTTCGCAGGGCGAACTGAAAGCCTACCTCACACCAGGCAACTGGGACTCGCCTTGCGTGCGGCCTCTCACTGCAGGCTCACCCATAAGCAAAGCCGACAACGTCGAGCCCTTCCAGCTCTATTCAGGAGGCGAGGACCTCAAATGGTCTGTAAAGAACGCCGGACACTATCGCCTGGTTTTCGACCTGCGCAACTGGACGCTGAGCACGACATTCCTCGGATATTGATTCCATCGGGTACTGATTTCCGGGAATGAATCAGAGAGCTTCCGATAACTGATTAAGGTTAGTTTTAGGTTTCCCATGAGGTTTCCCCGCTCCGGCATCACATGCCGGGGCAAGGGATGCCCATCAGACAATACAATGAAATGAACAACATGACAAGATTCTCTATTTTAAGCAAATTCTTTATTGCCGCACTGCTCTGCACAACCACACTGGTCGCCACGGCCTGCTCCGACGGCAATTCCCAAGACGAAGGCGAACCTCTGCCTGAGCCTCCAGCCCCCGAACTGCCCGCACTTCCCGTGCCAGGCGACATACACAACTACAAAGCTCCCCTCTACTGGACCATCTACGAATATGCCCGCACCTGGGAACTTGAGGGCGTTCCATACGACCAGATGGACCTGAGCTCGGACGAGTGGGACGCAGTCATCGACATGATGGCCACCAAATTCAAGCCCTACGGCTACGACATGATTTGCACCGACGGCTTCCTGCCCCAGCTCGCACGCGACGGCGGCATCTACATGTCGCACTACGGCTCAATGCCGCTCAAAGAACTCGTGCGACGCGCCAAGGCAAAAGGGCTGCGCGTGGGTGTCTACGACAACCCCCTGTGGATCAAAGGAAACCTGAACAGCAAAGTGCCCGAAACAAACTACACCCTGCGCTCGCTCACACGCAATCCGCAGGACAAGGTGCTGTATCCCCAGGTCACCGACCGTCCTGACTTCACATGGCTCGTGACCGACCATCCCGGAGCACGCGAATATATCGACGGATGGTTCAAGCACTACCACGACATGGGCGTGGACTTCGTGCGCATGGACTTCATGTGCTGGTATGAGGACGGAGACCCCGGCCGCGACTATCCCGTCACCTGCGGCTACGGACGCGAACGCTACGAACGCGGCCTCGCCTACATATGCGAATCGGCCACAAAATACGGCATATTCACTTCAATCGTGATGCCCGAACTCTACAACGACGCCGAATTTGAACGCAAATACTGCAACATGACACGCATCGTGCAGGACACAAACATCGGCGGATGGCACCACTTCTCGTCGTTCAACCGGGGCAAAATCTATGACAGATGGCCATATGCCGACAACCAGATGGACGGTTTCGCACACTGGAGCCATATCGGTGGCAAAGGCAAGATTCTGCTCGACGGCGACTTCCTGCGCCTTAACCGATGCAGCTCCGACGACGAGCGCCGCTCGCAGGTGTCGCTCCAGCTCATTGCAGGCGGCCCCGTGGCTATAGCCGACACACCCGAAACGATCGGGAACCTTGACAGATTCTACACCAACGAAGAGCTCCTGGCTCTCAACACCGACGGCTTCGTGGGCAAACCCCTGTCGGATGTTGTCAACAGCGAAGGAAGCTGCATATGGTGGGGCACCATGAGCAACGGCGATGTGGTGCTGGCCATGTTCAACCGCGAGGAATCCGGCAAAAAGATGACGGTAGCACTTGCCGACATGGCTCTGGATGGGGAATTCAAAGTGCGCGACCTTTGGCGCCATGCCGACGAAGGCACCGTTTCCGGCACATTCGAAGCCACGGTTCCCAGTCACGGCTGCAAGGTTGTAAAATTAACCCGATAATCACCTTCCGGACTCTCTCCGCACATCAACCGGTCAGTTTCTTCATCTAATGCGCTTCGCTTCTGCTGAGGCGAAGCGCATTACACATTTTTCAAAATACACCATACCCAAAAACAACGCTCACTCCCATATAACATTCTGCCTGAAAATGAAACTCTTACCTCAACTATTCGTTATCGGCGCCGGGCTGGCACTGCTTTCCTGCACACAGACGTCGGCGGAAGACCGTTTTATAGACAATTTACTTGACAAGATGACCCTTGAAGAAAAATTGGGTCAGCTGAATCTGCTGGTAGGCGGCGATATTATTTCAGGAACAACACAGGACCAAGGTAGCGACAGCCTTTTCATCACAGGCAAAATCGGCGGTGTCTTTAACGTGAAAGGCGTCGAATCGGTTTCACGTATTCAGCATCTTGCAGTGGAGCATGGACCGCACGGCATACCGCTGCTTATAGGAGCCGACGTTGTCCACGGCTATGAGACGGTTTTCCCCATTCCTCTCGCCCTATCGTGCTCGTGGGATACAGTTGCCATCGAGAAGATGGCCCGCATCTCGGCTATCGAGGCCACGGCCGACGGTGTGAACTGGAACTACAGCCCAATGGTCGACATATGCCGCGACCCGCGGTGGGGACGCATCGCCGAAGGTTCCGGTGAGGACCCCTATCTCGGAAGCGTAATCGCCAAAGCATACATACGTGGCTATCAGGGCGACGACATGAAATCGGACAGCACAATGATGGCTTGCGTCAAGCACTTTGCCCTCTATGGCGCTGCCGAGGGTGGCCGCGACTACAACACAGTCGACATGAGCCTGCAGAGGATGTTCAACTACTATCTGCCGCCGTTTAAAGCCGCCGTCGAAGCCGGCTGCGGCTCTCTGATGACCTCGTTTAATCTGATCAACGGCATGCCGGCCACTGCCGACCGGTGGCTCATTGAGGACGTGTTGCGCAAGCAATGGGGATTCGACGGCATGACCGTATCCGATTTTAATTCCATTTCCGAAATCTCGACATTCGGCCTTTCGGAAAGGGAAGATGCCGCCGCTTTCGTACTCAAGGCTGGCACCGACATGGACATGGTGTCGGGACTGTATTTCAACACACTGAAGGACGCTGTGGAACGCGGCGACGTTGACGAGGCTCTGGTAGACAAGGCCTGTCGTCGTGTCCTTGAAGCCAAAATGCGGCTCGGCCTGTTCGACGACCCATATAAATACTGCAAGCCCGAGCGTCTTGACCGTGACATGTACAACGAGGCCCACCGCACTGCAGCGCGCGAGATTGCCGCCGAGACTTTCGTGCTGCTTAAAAACAGCTCATCACTGCTTCCGCTGGCCAAAAAAGGCAAGATAGCCTTGATCGGACCGCTGGCTGATGCCGGAAACAATATGTGCGGATGCTGGAGTGGCTACTGCCGCCCCGAAAAGCACGGATCGCTGTTGCAGGCATTCCAAGATGCAGTAGGCGATAAGGCCGAGGTAATCTATGCACGCGGCTCAAATATATACCGTGACGAGACCACCCAGCGCAATGCCGCCGGACAACGACAGCTTGAACATGGCGACGACAGCGCTTTGCACAAAGAGGCCCTGGCCGTTGCTGCAAGAGCCGATGTCATCGTAGCAGCAATGGGCGAATGCGCCGACATGAGCGGCGAATCGGCTTCGCGCGCAGAACTGACAATCCCCGACACACAGCGCGAGCTGCTGCGCAAGCTCGTAGCCACCGGCAAACCGGTAGTGCTGCTGCTGTTCACCGGCCGTCCACTTGTGCTTGACTGGGAAAACGACAATGTCCCTGCAATCCTGAATGTATGGTTCGGCGGGTCGCAAGCGGCCGAGGCCATCTCGGATGTGGTGTTCGGCGACAAAAACCCGTGCGGCAAACTCACCGCGACATTCCCGCGCTCCGCAGGACAGATTCCTTTATATTACAATCATCTCATGCCAAGTCATCCCGACCCGGAGGATGGTGTGTTCAACCGCTATTGCAGCAACTACATCGACATAAGCAACGAGCCCCTCTACCCATTCGGCTACGGCCTCAGCTACACCACTTTTGAATACGGCACAGCCGGAATCAACGGCAATGAGGTCAGCGTAAGCGTTCGGAATACCGGCGCCGTTGAAGGAACAGAAATCGTGCAATTGTACGTCCGTGACAAGATTGCACGGATTGCACGGCCTGTAAAGGAATTGAAATCTTATCAGCGGGGTTCACTCAAACCGGGCGAGACAAAAACACTCACCTTCAGGATCACCCCCGACATGCTCGGATACTACGATGCCGGGCTGAATTACGTGTGCGAACCAGGCGCGTTTGAAATCATGGTAGGACCCGACAGCCGCAGCCTTCAGTCCTTAGAGTATATCCTTAACAATTAAGACTCCATCACAACATGAAGCGTCACATCAGCTTTATGGCCCTTTTAGGCTTCGCATGTTCGGCGTTTGCCCTGAACATCGAGGACATAAACATACGCGACCCATTCATCCTCACCGACAGCGCGCGACAGGTCTACTACATGTACCGGACCGCCGACTCGATCATGGCCGGCGGCACGGTGCGCGGAGGTGTGGAAGTGCTCACCAGCCGCGACCTGAAAAACTGGAACGGCCCGCATACCGTGATGCGCATCCCCGACGACAATGGCCTTACCGGAACGGTATGGGCTCCTGAAGTTCACCGTTACAACGGCAGATACTATCTGTTTGCCACAATCAACAGCGACATAGAGTGGAAGAAGCGGAGAGAGGGATGGTACCCCTACAGATGGCGCGGCACCCAGATTTTCCATGCCGACACTCCCGAAGGGCCGTTCCGACCGTTCAGCCAATTCGTCACCACCCCTATGGACTGGATGGCCCTCGACGGCACCTTGTGGGTCGAGAACAATAAACCCTACATGGTATTCTGCCACGAATGGGTGCAGACCGACGACGGCACAATGGAGGCCGTGGAACTTACGCCCGACCTGTCGGCAATGGCCTCCGGACCGCAGACCCTCTTCTGCGGCTCCGCTCCCGGCTGGTCGACCGGAATAGAGCATTCGCCAGGCTTGCCTAAAGGCTACATCACCGACGGCTGCTACCTCTACCGCACCAAAACAGGAAAACTGCTCATGATTTGGTCGAGTTTCAGCAACGGCGATTATGCCATCGGCATTGCCGAATCCGTCACAGGAAGTGTCAGAGGTCCCTGGCGCCAGCAGGAGAAACCCCTGTTTGTGAAGAACGGCGGCCATGGCATGATTTTCAAGACCCTTGACGGCGGCCTGAGGCTAATCCTACACCAGCCCAACAGTCCGCTCGGTGCAGAACGAGCCAGAATCTTTGAACTTGAAGACACCGGCCACACGCTGGAACTAAAATCAACCGATAATTAAACAACCACCCAAACCAATCATAATCCACACTCAATGAGAGCGATCCACCTTTGTGCGCTTATTGTCCTGTCGCAGCCGTGCATCAATAGTGTTTCGGCGAAAGAATACAGGTTGCAATCCCCTTCAGGCAACATCACCGCCAACATTGATTGCGGCGACGAGCTGAATTATTCCGTGAGCTACGACGGACGCGAAGTGCTTGCCAAGTCGCCTGTTTCGATGACGTTGAGCGACGGCACCGTATGGGGCACCGACAGCAGGGTTTCCAAAGCCGTGCGCCGGTCAAACGCAAGCATTGTCGAGAGCCCGTTTTCGCAGTCGGCCACAATGGCCGACAATTACAACGCCCTCACCCTGCGCATGAAGGGGGACTGGAGTGTTGAATTCCGAGCATACAACGACGGTGTGGCCTATCGTTTCGCAAGCACACGCAAACAACCCTACGAAATAACCGCCGAACAGGCTGAATTCAATTTCCCCGCCGACTATACGGCCAGCGTGCCTTATGTGCGCACCGGCAGCGACGACGACATGCAATCGCAGTTCTTCAACTCCTTTGAAAACCGCTACACCGTGAGCCCCCTGTCGGAGCTCAACCCGCGCCGACTGGCGTTCCTCCCCCTTTCGGTCGATGCCGACGGCGTGACCGTCGCAATCACAGAAACCGACCTGAAGGATTATCCGGGGCTCTATCTCTTCAACCCCGACGGCACCAACTTCCTCAAGGGGAAACATGCGCCTTACCCGACAAAAATTATCGACGGGGGATATAACAACATCGAGGGAGTTGTGACCGAAACCGCCGACTATATAGCACGTGTCAACGGGGCGCGCACATTCCCCTGGCGCATCCTTGTCATCGGCGATGACAAAGCGGTTGCATCAAGCAACCTGAGCTATCTGCTGGCCGAGCCTTCGCGCATCGCCGACACCTCATGGATCAAGCCCGGCAAAGTGGCCTGGGACTGGTGGAACAGCTGGAACATTACCGGAGTTGACTTCGAGGCCGGCATCAACACCCCCACCTACAAGCATTATATCGATTTCGCCGCCGAAAACGGCATAGAATATGTGATTCTCGACGACGGATGGGCTGCAGGCAAGGGTGAGGACCTCTTTATCCTCAATCCGGACATCGACCTCAAAGAAATCATATCCTACGCCACCGCGAAGAATGTGGGCATAATACTGTGGGCAGGTTACCGCGCCTTCGAGCGCGACCTCGAAAAGGTCTGCAAGCACTATGCCGGAATGGGGGTCAAGGGGTTCAAGGTCGACTTCGAGGACCGGGACGACCAGCTCATGACTGCCTTCAACCACCGTGCAGCCGAAACCGCCGCACGCTATCATCTGGTGCTCGACCTGCACGGGTCATACAAACCGGCCGGAATCAACCGCACCTGGCCAAACGTGCTCAACGTCGAGGGGGTAAACGGCCTCGAAAACGTGAAATGGACAGAAATGGACGATTTCGACATAATCCAATACGACACCATGCTCCCCTTCCTGCGCCAGATTGCCGGGCCGCTCGACTACACTCAGGGAGCCATGGTCAATGCCGTGCGCCACAATTTCCGCCCCATCCACAGCCAGCCGATGGCACCCGGAACACGCTCCCACCAGCTGGCACTATACATGGTGCTCTACTCTCCTCTCAACATGCTCTGCGATTCACCCAGCAATTACCGCCGCGAGCAGGAATGCACCGACTTCATCGCATCGGTCCCCACCGTATGGGACGAGACCCGGGTGCTCGACGCCAAGATGGGTGAATACGTCGTGACGGCACGCCGCAAAGGGAGCGACTGGTTTATCGGAGGCATCACCAACTGGACCGCACGCGACCTTACAGTCGACCTCGCTCCGCTTAACCTCAACGCCGGCGCGCAGATCACCCTTTTCACCGACGGAGCCAACGCTCACCGCAACGGCAACGACTACCGACGCATCACCGCGACGGTTTCGCCGACCAGCACCCTTGACGTTCATCTCGCTCCCGGCGGCGGATTTGCCGCCCGCATCAGCGCCTCAGGCGCCCGATAAACATCCTTTACCAAGCCAATAGAATTAAATCCAACATAACTCTCAATGAAACGTTTGCTCAACATCTTTGCAGCCATTTCGACCTGTGTTACCCTCGCTGGCGCCGAACTCAACCCGGTGGCCAACCCCGACGCGGTGGTGACCGAAGGAGCGGTGCGCTTCACGGTGCTCACTCCCGAGATGATCCGCGTGGAATACAGCCCTTCGAAACAGTTCGAGGACCGCGCCACATTCACCGTAGTGAACCGCAACCTGCCGGTGCCACATTTCACCAAGTCGGAAGACGATGAATTCCTGTACATCAACACCGACAAGCTGAAACTGAGATACCGCAAGGGCACCAATCCATATTTCGAGCCCAACCCTCCCGGCAACCTCAACATAACCATGCAGCTCAACGGGCGCCCCGTGACATGGTTCCCCGGACAGGGCGACGGCAAGAACCTCAAAGGCACATGCCGCACACTCGACCGCTGCTTCGGCGACGGTTACCGCTCACAGCTTGAAAACGGACTGATTTCGCGCTCTGGCTGGGCCGTAATCGACGACTCGCCGCAATGCGTGCGCTCCGACGGCAGCCGCTCGCTTGCACTGGTTCCCGATGAAACAGGGGTGGACCAGGTGGCTCCACGCGACGACAAAGAGGCTCTCGACCTCTATTTTCTCGGCTACGGCCACGACTACAAGCGCGCACTGAAAGATTACACTCTTATCGCCGGTAAAATGCCGCTTCCTCCCGACTATGCATTCGGCTACTGGTATAGCAAGTATGAGAATTACACCGCCGACGATTACCGCAACATCATCAGGAATCTCAAAGAGAACGACATCAACACCGATGTGCTCATTCTCGACATGGACTGGCACTGGAACGGAGATCCCGACCCGAAAAAATCAAACGGGCGCGGGGGATGGACCGGATGGAGCTGGAACACCAACCTGATACCCGACCCGACAAAGTTGCTCAAGGATATACATGACAGCAACATGCATCTGGCGCTCAACCTGCATCCGGCCATGGGGGTGGACTCTTCTGAAGACATATTCCCCGGCATGGCTGCCGACATGGGGCTCGATGCCGACACAACCCGCACGATTCCCTGGCAACTTGAAGACAAAAACTTCTATAAGGCTTTCGCGAACAACTTCCTCCGCCCGCTTGAGCGGCAGGGCGTCGACTTCTGGTGGCTCGACTGGCAGCAGCATCTCACAAGCCCCTACACCGACGGCCTCGGCGAGACATTCTGGTGCAACCACGTGTTCTACAACGATATGAAGGCGAACCGACCCGACCGCCGTCCGATGATTTTCCACCGTTGGGGCGGACTTGGCAGCCACCGCTACCAGATAGGCTTCTCGGGCGACACCTTCATCAACTACGCATCGCTCGCTTTCCAGCCCTATTTCACCGCCACGGCATCGAACGTGTGCTACGGATACTGGGGACACGACATAGGCGGCCATATGTACGACAGCAGCTATCCGGTCAACGATCCCGAGCTGCTTCTACGCTGGTTCCAGTTCGGAGTCTTCACCCCCATTTTCCGCAGCCATGCCGCCATCGGCACCTGGATCAACCGCCAGATTTGGACCTACGACAATTTCTCCCAGCTCAATGCCACGGTGAAACTGCGCTATGCACTGTTCCCCTACATCTACACCATGGCACGCAAAAGCTATGACACTGGAGTGGGCATCTGCCGTCCTATGTATTACGAATATCCAGAATGCGACGAGGCATATGCTTTCGAGAGCCAGTATTTCTTCGGCGACGACATTATGGTTGCCCCAGTAGTGGAGCCCTCTGTCGATGGCATCAGCAGCAAACGCATATGGTTTCCCGAAGGCAACTGGTGGTCGGTGGCCGACAACCGTTTGATCAAAGGCAATTCCATTCAGACACTCGACTTCACCCTCGACCAGATTCCATACTTCTATCGCGAGGGCGCCGTCATCGTCAACAATCCCCCTGAGGTAAAAAGCACAACCGAACGCCCCGAAAAGCTGATTGTCAATATCGTGGCCGGGAAAGACGGTGAAACCACACTCTATGAGGATGCTGGCGACTCAAACGACTATGACACCAATTTTGCCAACACCCACATCTCGCACAGAACCGACGGCACCCGTGCAACCTACACCATCGGCGCCCGCGAGAGGTTGACGGCCCGCCTCCCTTCAAAGCGCGCCTATCAGCTCCGCATCTACAACACCGACGCACCTGCCGACGGTAAAGCGCAAGTCGACGGCAAAAACGTGAAGGCCGAGTACGATGCAACGTCGCGATGCACCGTCATTGACGTCCCGACGGCAAAATGCGACAAAAGCCGCGAAATCACAGTTGAGTATAACCAATGAGCATAATTAACCTGATATAATAACCTTTAAAATTCACTTTAATCATCCAGGAAAAGCTTAATCAGTAACCTTCCAAAAACATGGGTGAAAGCCTTGGTCAACGAGGCTCTACGAGGCTTTCACCCTCTTAAAACAGTCCTCAGAACCTCACTACATGAATCTTATGAACCTAAATCTTCTCAAAAAAACCGCCGCTTTCCTGCTGGTGACATCAGCCATGGCGGCAACCGCGCAAACAACCACACCTCCCGAAAATCTTTATCTGATAGGCGACGCCACAACTGCGGGATGGAATGCCAACGAACCTGTAACCATGGAGAAAGTAAGCGATTACGAATTCACTTACACTGGCGATCTGACAATCGGGGAATTTAAGATGCCCTGGGTCAAAGGCGATGGAATGTGGGGTGGCAGCACATATATAGCTGTCAACGCCGGCGAACCGTTGACAGCCAAAGGTCTTACCGACTACGAGTGTGCTTTTACCCCCGACGGCTCCCCCGACAGCAAATGGCGGGTGAAAATTCCGGGAACGTATAAACTGACACTCAAAATCGACCCCACCGACATCTCCAAAGCCAAACTTACCGCAGAGTGCATCTCCACTCAGGATTACATCTATGCGTTAGGACAGGCCTTCAGCCAGTACGACTCATTCCATGGCACTCCCATAGAAAAAAAGGAGAACGGGGTATATGTGTGTCAGTGCAGTATGATCGACTCTAACGAAAACCGTCAGATCAAGTTCACCCTGTCGCAAGGCAATTGGGATGCGGTATATTTCATCCAGCCCACAGACGTAGACTACTATTTCGGAGACAACCAATTAGGCGGCGACGGCAGCGTGCAGCTGATTGAACCGGGCAAAGCATATCCCTTCAGACTTTCTTCCGCTTTTGACTGGAATGGATCGTTCGACCAGTTCTGGGGAGTGCAGCAAGATATGAGCGGCAAGTATGAGGTTACTGTCGATCTGATTAAAGAGACCGTTACTTTCAATTTCCTGCAAAACTATGATTTCGACCAGGACAATGTGACCGAGCTTCATATTCTGGGACTCTCCTCCGGCTGTTTCGACTCTAAAAGCCCCGGCCAGATGACATCGCTCGGGGATGGCAAATTCACCTGGACAGGCAATCTCGCCTATAACACAGATGACGGTGATCCGGATCATAAAAACAAACAGTTCAAGTTTGTCACACCCACCGGCGAGTGGAACGAAGTGTTCTATCTTGTGCCCGCCGATGCTAACACAAACGGTATTACAGAAATCGGAGTCGGTACACACTACCTGAAAATGGTCAACGACATTAGATATCATAACCTTGTTGACGCATTCTTCGGCCTTGAACCCGATGCTAATGGCAATTACACCATCAACGTCGATGTGCCCTCGATGACGGTAGAACTTAAAAAGAACACCTCAGGCATCGAAGAGATTGAAGCAGCCCAAACCGAAGGTGAGGAACAGATTTTCGATCTTAACGGCCGCCCCGTTAACCGCGAAAACGCCTGCGCAGGTTTTTATATCATACGCAAGGGAGGCAACGTTACGAAAGCCATCATCAAGTGATGAATCACTGACAATACTCCCGCCATAAACCAATGGGGTGTTGCAAGACTTGTCAAAGGCGTCACCACACTCCGACGATTCCGACGAGTAATGCAACACCCCACTTTTTTATCCTGATGGCGAAAGCCTATAATATCCAACACCCTCAAAAGAGTGTGGGGATTTCGCATCCGATCACTCACAGATGATTTTCTTCGTGTTAAATTCAAACACCCTCTAAGTTAGTCAACAGAATCAATGGTAATGAACAGATTTATAATTGCGGCGCTTATGATTGCCGCGACGGCAGATGCCGCCTCGGCCTACAGTCCGGCCGGAAACAACATTATGACCACATGGGGCGAGGCAATCGACCCCTCAGCCGTATGGCAGGAGTATCCCCGCCCGATCATGGCGCGCGGCGAATGGCAGAACCTCAACGGCTTGTGGAACTATGCCATTACCGGTGCCGACGCTGCCGCACCTGCGGATTATCAGGGAGAAATTCTTGTGCCGTTCTGCGCCGAATCGGCCCTTTCAGGTGTGGGCAAAGAGGTAGGCGCCGACAATGCGCTATGGTATAAACGCAATTTCACCATCCCCAAATCATGGCGCGGGCGCAACATCATGCTCAACTTCGGAGCGGTTGACTGGCAGGCCGACGTATGGGTGAACGGCGCGAAAGTGGGAAGCCACACCGGGGGGTACACACCGTTCAGCCTCAACATCACACCGGCACTAAAAAACGGAGGCGACAACGAGGTGGTTGTGCGCGTATGGGACCCCACCGACCTTGGCCCGCAGCCGCGCGGAAAGCAAGTGGCCAAGCCCGAAAAGATATGGTACACCTCAGTGACCGGCATATGGCAGACCGTCTGGCTTGAACCGGTCAACGAAACCCATATCTCGAATCTGAAAATATTACCGGACATCGACCGCAACACACTGAGAGTCGACGTTCAGCCGTCAGACTCCGCAAAAGGTTATATGACTGAAGTAACAGTAACCGACAACGGCAAAACCGTTGCCACCGGACGAGCCGTTGTGGGCCAACCGGTGGTTATCCCCATGCCCGGCGATGTGAAGCTATGGACGCCTGACAACCCGCATCTTTACGACCTCGAAGTGAAGCTTACCCTCGAAGGCAAAACCTTTGATACAGTCGACAGCTACGCGGCCATGCGAAAGTTCTCCACAAAAATGGGCGACAAGGGGATGGTGCGCCTTCAGCTCAACAACGAGGACCTGTTTCATTTCGGACTCCTCGATCAGGGATGGTGGCCCGACGGACTGTACACAGCACCTTCCCATGAGGCTATGACATATGACGTGGACAAAACCCTCGACTGGGGCTACAACATGATACGCAAGCACATCAAGGTGGAACCCGCCACCTGGTACACCTATTGCGACCGCAAGGGAATTATCGTCTGGCAGGACATGCCAAGCGGCGACAAAGACCCCGAATGGCAGGGACGCAACTATTTCGACGGGGAGGAGCTGCAACGCACACCTCAAAGCGAGGCAACCTACCGTAAGGAGTGGAAAGAAATAATCGATGCGCTTTACAACTATCCATGCATAGCCGTCTGGGTGCCGTTCAACGAAGCCTGGGGGCAGTTCAAGACCAAAGAAATAGCCGACTGGACCAAAACCTACGACCCTTCGCGTCTGGTCAATCCGGCCAGCGGCGGCAACCATTATCCCTGCGGCGACATGGTCGACGCACACAGCTATCCCTCACCCCCTGTGACCCATGTCTACGACGCCAAGCGTGCCAACGTGCTCGGCGAGTATGGCGGCATCGGCATGATTGTCGACGGACACATCTGGGCCCCAGACCGGGAGTTCAGTTATATCAACTGCAAGACGCCTGCAGAACTGACAGACCGCTATATAGGCTACGCAAACTTCCTTGACCAGCTGGCCAACGACTGGTTCGTAGGCGCCGTCTACACACAGACAACCGATGTGGAAATCGAAATGAACGGCCTTATGACCTATGACCGGAAAGTAATCAAAATAGATGAAGACCGCATAAGAGAGACAAACCGAAGGATTATAAAGAACCACAGCAAATGAAAGCGCAAATGAATATCTTTTATGGAATGGCATCCGTGGCACTGATTGCCTTGTCGTCATTGTCGATGCGGGGTGAAATCCTGCTCCCTTCGATATTCACCGACAATATGGTGGTGCAGCGAAACGCAATGCTGACGGTTGCCGGAACGGGAAAGCCCCTGTCGACCGTGACATTCAGAGCCGACTGGCCCGGTGGCAACGCTGAGACACGGACTGGCAACAACGGACATTTCGAAATGAAAATACCCACCCCACCGGCAGGAGGTCCTTACACAATCATTATCGACGACGGCACAGGCGACACCGGAAGGAAGGTGCTGCAGAATGTCCTTTCTGGCGAGGTGTGGCTATGTTCGGGGCAGTCGAACATGGAATTTCCCGTCAAGGGGGACTGGGCACAGCTGATGGACGCCGATTGCGTTGTGGCCACAATGCAGCGCCCTGCGCTGAGGCTGCTGCAAATCAGCAACACCACATCGGTCGCTCCGCTCGATAATGCCCGGATAGAGTTCGGATGGGTGGAATCCTCGCCTGCAGCAGCTTCATTCTCGGCTATCGGCTATCTGTGCGGCAAGTTGCTTCAGGATTCCCTAAATGTGCCGGTAGGTGTGATTGATGCAACATGGGGAGGAACCCCGGTGGAAGCGTGGACTCCGCGCGAAGCGCTTGAAGGGGTGCCTGGCATGGAATTACGCTACGGAATGCTTGGTAGTGGGCTTGACGAACAGGCGTTAAGAGACAAGGAGATAATGCGTGTGTATGAAGCATATGACCATACCGGAAAAATCTCATATCCGTTTGACCGGAGCGTGATGCAAAAAGGGAATGGGTGGGGAAAGATGCCCGTGCCGTCGATGTGGGAGGCAAACGTGCTGCCTGGATTCGACGGTGTGGTGGCGATGCAGTATGAGCTGAATCTCCCTGCCGAGGCCGCCGGCAAGCCCCTTCACTTGTGCCTCGGAGCAATCGACGACTGGGACACTGCATATTTCAACGGCGAACCTGTGGGAAGCGACATGATTTTCGACCGTCAGCGCGATTACGAAGTAGACGGGCGGCTGGTAAAAGCCGGTAAAAACGTGATCACCGTGGAAATTGTCGACAACGGCGGAGGTGGAGGCATCTGGAAATCAACCTATGCCGATGTTGATGGACGCAGATACAGCCTCGACGGAGAGTGGAACTATGCCGTGATAACCGATTTCTCAAAAATTGAAGACCGATGTGAATGGCCTGAAAGCCCGAATTATCCCACAGTGCTCTACAACGCTATGGTCAATCCGTTGAAAGTTATGCCTCTGGCCGGAGTATTTTGGTATCAGGGGTGCGCCAATGTGGGAAATGCAGACCGTTATGAGATATGTTTCAAAAACATGATCGAAGGCTGGCGCAAAGCCTTTGGCAATCCCTCGCTGCCGTTCTATTTCGTGCAGCTTGCCGGATTCCTGCAGCCAGTAACGGTGCAGCCCGACTCGGAGTGGGCCATGCTTCGCAATGCGCAGGCTAAAGCGCTGCAGCTCCCCCACACCGGTATGGCCACAGCCATCGACCTTGGCAATCCGGTAGATATCCACCCCACAAATAAAGGTGAAGTTGCACGCCGCCTGACAATGCTTGCGCTCGACAAGACCTACGGCCTGCCACAGCAATGCGAGGCCCCCCGATGCATCGATGTACGCACCGGAAACGGATATGTGGATCTCACATTCGACCTTGACATCAAAGCCACCGGAGGCGTTCCCACAGGATTCATCATCAAAGGTGACGATGGAGCATGGGCATATGCCAACGCACGTCTCACCTCGGACCGTACAATCCGGCTGTCATCTCCGCTGGCACCAGCCCCGGTTGCCGTCAGATACAACTGGGCAGATTATCCCGGCGGAAATCTCTACGGCGTATTGTCCGGACTGCCTGTCACACCTTTCGCAACCGACAATTTCGGCACCGCGAAATCAAAGCTCTGACAGACTTTCATTCATACGCGACCCTAATCACCGTCTCTCCATATACCACATTTAGACTTGTTCGTTCGCTCCCCTGATAATTGAAAGATTAGAACATGCCGTCAAAGGCTACAGCGGCGAGGTCGGCAACAGCCGGCGATTTTTTACTGTCAATTGTTGCCGGGAATTTGTAGGCGGTTTTGATGCACCCTGTCGGGATGCCACTTTTCCATCGGGGCGTGCTCCTTCTCAGGATAGCCGATGGGGATAAGATTGAAGGGAATCAGATGGTCCGGGAGGTTGAGGATTTTCCTGACAGGGACAATGCGGTCGTCGTGAGGATAAAGGCAAGTCCACACTCCGCCGAGGCCGATTGCATGGGCGGCTAGAAGGATGTTTTCAGCAGCAGCCGAGAGGTCCTGTTCCCACAGTGTGGAGTCCACGCCGTCGAGAAACCGCTCTTCATTTCCGCACACCACAATGGCCAGGGGTGCACGGGCGGTCATTTTGGCGTAGGGGAGAGCATCGGCGAGCTGCACCAGCAGTTTACGGTCATCAACCACGATGAACTCCCAGGGCTGCCGGTTCACTGCGCTGGGTGCACTCATGGCGGCATGCAGCAGGGCTGCAATCTGATCGTCGGACACGGGGGTGTCCTCATAAATCCGTACGCTGACGCGCCGCAGGATGTTCATATAGGCTTCATTATCCAGAAATTTTTCAGGAACTATATTGCTGATTTCCATTGTTCGTTTTTTTAGTGGACAGGTTGCGTTTGAATGCAATGAGCCCCGCATGTCACTCAATCTCAATATCGATTAATACGGGGAGCGCCGCCAGGGCCTTTTATAAAGAACGTATTTCAGCGGCTTTTGTTGGTTGAAGCCTACAATCGTCAGATAACGCGTGGCATGATGGGGCATAATGGCCCATCGAGGTATTCCCTCACAGGTGAATCTTTACAATTCAAAAAAACAATACGAATATGCAGTCTGTTTCATGAGTACGTAATAACAACATCTCAGAGTACAATCAAAACATATATTTTGAACAAATATCTATGAAAGACAATCGAATCAACCCAATTGATGATGTAAGCATCGAGATCTATGAAGGCGCACACAAAGTGGACACCATCATGCGGTCCGGAATGCACAGCGTAAGTGAGGCCGTGGAGGCCGCTTACGAGGGCAGCAATGCCACACACAATCCCATTGAAGATTATGTATGGCGTGTTACCAACCTCTCTACCGGCACTTCGGCCCGTTATCGTGTGGACGCAGGAGGCCATCTGCGCATTCTCCCGGAGGAGCGTTCCTGACACCAATGGGCAGTGATGCAATCCAAGGGATATTCAGATTTCTAAGTCAGATGCATGCCCCCATCCAACACATGCGCCCCGCCACAGGATGCTGTGACAGGGCGCTTTATGATGAGGTAAACAACCGCTGACGGACCGGGCATCAGTCGCGGTTGCCGAAAATGCGGAGCAGGTAGATGAAAAGGTTGATGAAGTCGAGGTAGAGGTTGAGGGCTCCGAGGGTGGCGAGGCGGCCGTTGGCCATTGTCGGGTCGGCCATGGCCATACGCTTGATGGTCTGGGTGTCCCAGGCGGTTATGCCGATGAAGAGCACCACACCTACGATGCTTATAATCCAGTCGAGGGTGGAGTTGGCCCAGAAAATGTTGACCACCATCAGAATGATGAGGCCGAAAAGAGCCATATAAAGGTATGTGCCGATCTTTGTAAGGTCACGGTTGGTGAAATAACCGTAAACGCTCATGGCACCGAACACACCCGCCGTAATCAGGAATGTCTTGAATATGGCCGGAAGCGAATAGACCACAAAGATTAGCGACAACGTGAGGCCGTTGACCACAGCGAACAGGAAGAACAGCCCCGTGGCCATGCCTGCACTCATTTTGCGTAGGCCGGCAGAAATCCAGAGCACCAGTCCGACTTCAACAATGGCAAGCGCCCAGTAAAGCCAGCTGTGTGTGGCAAGATAATAGAGGAACCCGCTGCCGGGTGTGGCGGTGGCGGCAACACCCCATGCTACGGCTGCTGTCACCAGCAGGCCGAGAAACATTTTCACATACACGCTTTTCATCACGGCCGACACTTTAGCGTCGAGTGACTGAGCGGCATAATTGTCTGTCTGATAATAATTCATAGGTTTTACAATTTTTCTGAAACCGGCCTGAGGCAAAATCTGCCACAGGCGGGTCAGGAGTGAGATATTCGTTATCGTTCTTATTTCCTAACAAATTTGATGCCAAATTGTCGGAAAGGTTTAACGGATAATTGCATTGTTACATGCGCTCGGGCACCTTGATGCCGAGGAGGGCCATGGCCGATTTAACCACGCGCGACGTGGCCTCGCACAGGGCCAGACGCAGCGAACGCACAGTCTCGTCGGTCTCGCCCAGAATCTTATAGTCGTGATAGAACTGGTTGAACTGCTTCACAAGCTCGTAAGCGTAGTTGGCAATCAGTGCAGGCGAGAACGAGCGTCCGGCCTCTTCGACAGTGGCAGGGAAATCGGCGAGGGTCTGAATCAGCGCAATCTCCTTCTCATTTGGCTTCACGGCAGCGTAGTTGCCGATTGCAATACCCTGGTCGGCAGCCTTGCGGAGCACCGAACGGATGCGGGCGTAGGTGTACTGGATGAAGGGCCCTGTATTGCCGTTGAAATCGATGGATTCCTTGGGGTTGAAAAGCATGTTTTTGCGCGGATCCACCTTGAGCAGGAAGTATTTGAGCGCGCCAAGTCCTACGGTTTCCGAAATCTCGTTGATTTCCTCCGGTGTGAGGCCGTCGAGCTTGCCGAGGTCCATCGAAACCTCGCGGGCTCCACTGACCATCTCCTCCATGAGGTCGTCGGCATCCACCACGGTGCCTTCGCGGCTTTTCATCTTCCCTTCTGGAAGTTCCACCATTCCATAGGAGAAATGCACCAGATCCTTGCCCCAACGGAAGCCGAGACGGTCAAGCAACAGGGAAAGCACCTGGAAATGATAATTCTGCTCATTACCCACCACATAAATCATGCGGTCGATGGGATAATCCTGGAAACGGAGTTTGGCGGTGCCGATATCCTGAGTCATATACACCGATGTGCCGTCGCTGCGGAGCAGCAGCTTCTGGTCCAGACCGGCGTCGGAAAGGTCGGCCCATACCGAACCATCCTCCTTGCGGAACATTATGCCTTTATCAAGCCCTTCGAGCACCTTTGATTTACCCTCCAGGTAGGTGTCGCTCTCATAATATATCTTGTCGAAGTCCACACCCATGCGGCGGTATGTCTCATCGAATCCGGCATATACCCACTGGTTCATCATTGCCCAAAGGCTGCGGATCTCCGGGTCCTTTGCCTCCCAGCGGCGGAGCATCTCGCGAGCTTCGGCCATAAGGGTGGATTTCTGCTCTGCCTCCTCTTTGGTGATTCCTTCCTTTTCCATGATTTCAGCCACCTCGGCGCGGTAATGCTTGTCGAAGAGTACATAGAAGTCGCCAATGAGATGGTCGCCCTTTTTGCCGGCCTTTTCGGGTGTGATGCCGTCGCCCCATTTCTGCCATGCGAGCATCGATTTGCAGATGTGGATGCCACGGTCGTTGACAATGTTGGTTTTCACCACCTTGTTGCCGCAAGCCTTGAGAATCTCGGCAAGTGAGAATCCGAGCAGATTGTTGCGCACATGTCCGAGATGCAGGGGCTTGTTGGTGTTGGGAGAGGAGTATTCCACCATCACGAGCGGCGAATTCTCATCGGCATGCTTTATGCCGAAATCGGGAGTGTCCATGATGTGCTCAAGCACCGAGTTCCAGAATGTCGGCTCAATCACCAGATTAAGGAATCCCTTTATCACATTGAAACGGTCAACAGCGGGCTCGTTCTCCACAAGCCAGTTGCCTATTTCAGTACCCACGGCCTCCGGACTTTTCCGGGCGGCCTTTACCCACGGGAACACAACAACCGTAAGGTTGCCTTCAAACTCTTTCTTGGTTGTCTGCGGCACGATCGAAGCCGGATCAACAGCGATGCCGTAAAGCTCGCCTACTGCGCGGGCCACGCCCTGCGCCACAATGTTGTCAATCGACATAATGATATCTGGTTTTATATTTTTTGTTTCAATCAATAATGTATCACGAACTCAGCCGTGGGGGTGGCTCCGTACTGCCTGCCGGCACGCAGCCATGCCTGCGCCGAATAGACACCGCGAGGCACTTTCAGGCCATCCGTTGCGGATAAATCCCAGTCGAACGGGAAAGAGGAGTCAGAGCGGTCAAGCACCGCGTTACCTGCGCTGTCGCGGATGACAAGTCTAACCTCATCGGCCGTAATGTTTTCAGGCACGGACAGCGAGACGGTTGCCATGCCGGAGCACGGTTCGGCGTTCACATCGAGTGAGGTTCCCGCCAATGTGCTTACCACAACGAAATTCAGCGAGGCGTGTGTGGTCTGACCTGCTGTATTGGAGATTCTGAACTCAAGGGTATGTCGGCCATCCGGCAACACACCCAGCGGACAAGCAACGGTATATGTACCATCGGCCAACCCCGACAGACATCCGGCCACATGAGGCAGAGGAGAACCGCCGTCGATGGTCACCGTCATGTCCTTACCAACCACGGGGTAGGATGGCAGTATGCCGTATTCATCAGCATCCAGACGAACATAAAGCCTCGGCGATGCTCCCACCACGTCGCCATCGGCAAAGGCGGGTGAATCAAGATATATTTCCGATATGACTGGAGGACGGACATCGGGAATGTCGCCGGAATGCTCTCCGGCTATAATCCGGATGTTTCCGCAGCAACCGGCCGCAGTCAGGCCATCGGCCGATTCGGCATAGAACTGCACCCGGTTGCAGTCGCCCTCCACCAGAGGCCGGGGCACATATATCTCACCGGTGAAACGCCCTTCGGTGACATCAAGACATTTCGACGCCACAACCGTGTTGTCCAGACTGGTATAGGCCGGCTCATCGCCGGAAGCAACCCCGTTAACCGCCTGCAGGATGCGCGGAGCCTCATAAATATTCACCTTGACGGAACCGTTGAAACCTGCGTCAAGCACACCGGAAGCATCGGTGACCACGCCTTCGAGCGTTAGCCTCGAGCCACCTTCAACTACAACCGGAGGCTCCGCAGATGCTGTGACATCAGCACCCGCAGCCTTCTGCAGAACAACCGAACGGGAATAATAGGGGAGGGGGATTTCAGGATCGCCATAAAGATTGAACGCAAGTCGGTTGGCCATGGCCCGGCGCCGTTGCGAGGCTCCGGACAGCGCTGCTATCATTCCGTTGTGGGAGTCACGCATCACCGTTCCATAAGTGTTGCCCGGTTTATTGATATATGTGTTTCTGACAAGTTCCTTGCCAAGATGTATGTTCTCCTCCTTGTAGACCGTCCGGCAGGACGCAACCACCCCCATGGCTCCGCCATTGCCGACGGTGAGCAACTGGTCTGCCATAGTTGTGCGCCGATGCCCGGGGTCAGCAGCACTACATGTCAGCAGCACGGCCAAAGGGGGAAAATCACAGCTGTTTTGCTCAAACAGCTCCATGTCCCACACATGAGGGAGCGACATTACCACTCCGGTTATGGAATGCCCGGTAAAAAGCATCATAGCGGTGCCCTGTTTCAGCACATCTATTTCTTTAGAACGAATCATTTCGGCTATGCCGTTATAAATGGGGTAGACCGAAAGATGGCATTTCACAACCGTAGTGGCCGGCGAAACAGACCGTATAATATCGGCCATATTGTCGGCGTCCACCATGTGTCCGGACTGGTCGCCATAATCCGAGGTAAGAAGCGCTGTGTTTTTTATTTCAGCCGACGGAAGCTCCGAAAGATATTTCTCCACCTTATGTATGTAGGAATCAAGATGCAGCTCGGTCTCAACCGGTATGCGCCCCACACCGATTGTCATATCGGTATCGAAGATGTTAAACGCATCGCCGTCGTCGGCAAGCATCCCCACAAAAGCATCTGTCTGGTAACTCTGGGTCTTCAGGCCGGCCCGTTCGTGATCCTCGCACATGAACATAGGCACATACTTGCGGCGGCATGCCTCAGGATCTGCCTCGGTAAGATAACGGTTGTCCCAATTAGCCGGCCCTATGAACAGAATGGAACGGAATTTCTGCGGATCACGGTCATGAAGCATTCTCGCCATGCTCCTCACAGCCATCAGTGACGGCGTGCCGGATGAAAATTCGTTATACACTTCCTCCGGAGTCACAACAGCCACATCGATACCCGATAGCCTCCGGTGAATGTCGGCCAGTCGTTCGGCATGGCTTAAAAACCTCGGGGCTGTGACAACAAGCATGTGCGGCACCTGCATGGAGTGCAGATTCTGTGATGGCACATCTCCCAGACATTCCACTCCCGGATATTCTGAATCGGGGTTGAATGCAACCGCATAAGTATAATCGGATGCCCCATACTCCCCATCCAGTCCGAAAATAACTCCATCGCCGTCGGGGATGGGTGCCGTGACTGCCGGACGTATATCGTAAGGCGACACGATCTGCCAGACTTCTATCCGGGCATCGGTGTCGGTAGTCAGACCGAAACAGCCTCCGGCCGACACGTTGTTGAATGCGAACACACTCTGCTGCAGCCCGCGCAAATCGTTATGGCGCGGATACAGGGCCGTCAGATAATCAACGGCAAGGAATTCCGCGTCGTTGTTCTCTATGGTGACTGTGTAAATGTCGTCCTCAGTGCGGCCAAGCGGGTAGGCTGCCGTGTTGTTGTCGTTCATGAGCAGAGCCTGCCCGTACCAGTCGTAGTCGGATGCCGAATGCTGGCTCATGTAGAGGGAAGTGACGGGCTTGCCGCTTGGTAACGTCACCTGCTGGCTGCGGCTTTTGTTTAGCCGATGGCCAACGAGAAGCAGAAATTTCACCACCCCTCCGTCAGGGTCATAACCCGGCATTGACAGCCGGAATTCCTGATGGTTTTGGCGGGAGAATGGAGTCCCGAGGTAGCGGGCACCCATTTCTCCCACATTCACAACCTCCTCTTCAAACATTTCCATCCCCCACGATGTCATCACAGGATTTTGTGTATCGGAAGGCAATGCAACTGATTCAGAAACCGTTATCGGCTGGCTGTCTGAAAGGAAGTAGGTGGAATAATCTGCATAAAAGTTACGGCGCTGACGGGTGTAGAGGCCGGAATTCGGACCGGTAGGGAGCTTACCTGAAAACACATCCAGCATCACCGGACCCTCAGCATAGAAAAGGAGCTTCCCGTTTCGACGCATGGAGGTGACTGGGGGCAGGTCGGAGGGAATGCCGTCGTAAAGCCTGTAATCGGCCATTGCCGCAGCAGGAAACCCGAATACCGACACCTGCTCAGGATTCACGAACCCCATTGCGCGCAGCTCATCATCAGAAATCTGATGCATGCCCGATTCATTGACCCTGATTTTGACCCAATGTCCCGAAGCGAGCAATGACGCCCCCGGTTCGGCCGACAGCATGTCAAGCGCAACGAATGCCGCAACGGCAACCGTCAGATACAGCTGCTTGACAATCTGATATGTGCGCTTTACATGTGCGGTCATCATTTGATTTTAAGGGTCAGAATACGTTTACCGTCAAGATCAATCTCTATGCGCGAATCAATAACGGCAGGAAAGGTAACCGGCAGCATACATGGCGAAATAATGTCGCCGGTTTTCAATGTGACATAATGGCTCACAAGAGACACTGCACCATCAATATGCATGTCGGCAACAGGCAGTTCAACACTCACTTCATTGCCGGCAGCCCCGCACTGACGGCATTCTATCCGCAGCATATCATTACCGGATGGAATCTCAACCGGTTCAGAGGGAGCGAACGCTCCGTCGAATGAGGTCACAAGTGCCGCATTCACATAAGTGTCGGGGATGGGCGGTACAAGCCTCACGCCCAGGCCGAAACCTTCGGTGTAACGGTGAGCGAAGCGCTCGGGAATGGATTTTCCGAGCCGTCCTATTGTAACAAACGGAACAATCTGCAAAAGCCAGTCGCGGGCGAAGTCCGGCACAAACAGCGGCGTGGAGACCCTTACCAACGCAGAATCGGCAATAAGCGCCACAGGAATGCCTGCAGGCGAAGCCACCTCGTCCGATGCCAGCATCTCTGCCAGAGCTGTCCAGTCTGAATCCGGATAACGTTCAATCGATATCGTTTTCATTTCTACCTAAACCGGTTACGGATTCAGCTCATACGGTTGTACATCACTGCAAGATGCGCATAAATCGATGTATTGGAAATCACCACCCCTTCGGGTGCACAGATCCTGTAGGGCGTGAAGTTCCATATTGCTTTTATGTCGGCTCCGATCAGCCTGTCGGCCATCTGCTGTGCGAACTCTACAGGAACTGCCAGAATTCCGATTCCGGCTTTCAGACGGCGGCATTCATCCTCCAGAGTGTCGATATGAAACACCGGGAGCCCGTGCTTCACCGACCCGACAAGATGAGGGTCAATGTCGAAACCAGCCACAATTTCCAGCCCGTAACGTGTCAGACCGGAATCCTGCATCAAAGCGCCTCCCAGACTGCCGACCCCTACCATGACGGCACGGTGACGCCTGCGAAAGCCTAAAAACTCCTCCAGTTTATGTTCAAGCAGCTTCACTTCATACCCGATGCGGGTCTTGCCTTTTATGTCGAGAAACGACAGGTCCTTGGCAATCTGCGAGGCATCAACTTTCAGTTCGCGTGATATCTGTGTGGACGACACATATTCCACATTGCGCTCGCGCAACAGGCTCACGTACGACAGGTACCAGGGCAAACGGCGCAGGGCGGGTTCGGGAATCTGTTCTGTTTTATTTTCGGTCATTGCAATTTGATGGAAACATACAAAGTTACAAACTTCTGCAAAATTGCCGAAATTTCAATTCACACCTCTTACGGCAAGTTTGCGCGATGCGGTGGAAGTCTGCTCTCCGCTGTCGGCATCGGATACAGTAGCTCTGTAAATATATATTCCACGCGGCACCCGACGCCCACCCGAATCAAGAAGGTCCCATGTGATGGGCATAGTGTTGAACATTTCGCTGCGTCCGCTTTCCGTGGCGCTCCACAAACGGCGCCCCATAAGGTCATAAACCTCAACGGTCACATCCAGCTGACGGTCAGGACGGTCGTGGGTTACGTAGAAATTGGCCTGATCCTGCACCGGGTTAGTGTCGGTGTAGACATCGTAGATGGTAGGTGGCAGTCCGCGTGTCACGAAGAATTCAACAGTGGCCTCCGCCGAATTGGGCCCGACATCCCACACCCTCAATGTCAGTGTGTGGTAGCCATCTTTCAGGTTCGACAGCGGGTAATAGATGTTGCCACCCGGGGTGCCATCGGTCAACGGGGTGAAATATTCCGCCACATCACCAAATGTCTGGTCGCCGTTGTCGAGCGAAAGCGACATTACATGGCCGACGCCCGAGTTGCTGAGGTTTATGGCACGGTTATCTGTGACACGGGCTATAAGCATAGGATTCGGATTAACCTGCGCGCCGTTTTCGAATGTGGGGTGATTGAGATAGATGCTCTCTATTACCGGCGGCTCGTTGTCGGGGACAGCCTCCGGATCTTCACCGTAGACATACAGTTTGCGACACACACTGGCCGCCTCGACCGGATTTTCACGGCTGTTGGAGCATGCATAGAGATTGAATGCCGCAGGACGATAGTTGTTGGCCACTTCGGCCGGCATAATCAGGTTAAGCGTGAACTCTCCTCCGGACACCACCGCATTTCCGGCAAACAGACGTCCGCCCTGACGGTCAAATGTAAATGGCGAGCCATCCTTGCCGTTGCCACGGGTGGTGACACTCTCCTCGGCATCATAGAGAGTTACATAAAGCATCCCGTTAAAATCGGTAATTGTCTGTCCGTCCGAGGCGGAAACCACTCGTCCTTTCACTTTGGTTTCCTGACGGGCCATGAGTGTGGGAGGCTCGTCGTCGGAATCGAACGCCGACACAGGAATGCCGGCAATCTCGTCAAGAATCACGCGGTTCGACGGAGTGGCTATACGCACTGCAGGGTCACCCAACAGCACGTAACGCAGTTTGTTCTCATCCGCGACAAGTTCTCCGCGTTCATTGCGGTAATCGTTCTTTGCGCGTCGGTAGCCCTCGCCGATGGTCACGATATTTCCGTTGTCATCACGGTCGAAAAAGCACCGGCCGAAAGCTGCCGAAAGCTGGCCGTTCATCGATATGTAGACGGGGCGGATGGCACTGATGGCCGCAATCACACCTCCATTGGGATTGTTGAAAAGGACTTCCGCACCTGAACGTGAAGGGTCATCCCATTTCACGAAGTCGCAGGTGGCGGCATAGAGGACCGGCCAATGGCGAAGGTCGAGCGAGTTGAGGTCGGTGAACGTAACAATTTTCTCACCGGTCAGCCCTGTGGGCGAACCATGCCCCTGGAATGCCCACAGCGACACGCCCTCGTCAAGAATTCTGTATAATCGGGTTCTCGCCTCCGGATACTCGTTGTTTATAAGCTCGAATTCATCGGAATAGATTTTGCGGATGAACAGGTCATCGCCCGAAGCGCTCTTGCTCATGAAACGGGCCATTATGTCGGCATCATCCATATGGTCGGCATGGTCCTGGTCGTCGGCAAAAACAAGCACATTGTTTTTCCAGTCGTCGGCCGGCATGCGGGTGTTGTAATAATTTATCTTGTCAACAGCTGCCTTGGCTTCCTTTTCCGACACTACCGGAATGCGGCCCACGGCAATGCAGAGGCGGTCGCGCCCCAGATTCACGCCTGAGCCGTCCTGCAGGAAAGCGAACATGTCGTCGGTGGTATAGGAATCGTTCTCACTCATACCCGAATCGGTGAACCATCCCGGAAGCATGGGGTAGCCGAGTGCCTTGACATTTGGTGTGATCAATCGTGGGTCAAAAGTCAGACGGCCGAAGAAAAGGGCATAGCGGAGTTTGCTGTCGGCCTTGCCACCGGCAGCTCCGAGACCGCGGTCATAGAACATCTTGAGAACCTTACGGAACGCCTGGGCATCCGGACTGCCGGAGGAGAATTCATTGTACACCTGCTTATCGGTCAGCACCATCACTTCAAGCGGTTCGACGGGGTCATTCCTATGCAACTGCGCCAGTCGCTCGGCCTGATTGCGCCACTGCGTTGGGGTGAAGATCACCATGTCGGGAGTGGATTTGGCATGGATGTTCTGGTTTGACACATTCTCCACAAACGCAGGTGCAGGATAATTTCCACCCGGTTCCCAGGCAGCATAATCACGCACACCGGCGCCGAAAGATGAGTTCCAAGCCACCTTTCCGTCGGCAACGGATACATTCAGCCGTGTGGCTTCGAGAGGCGAGGTGACGTCCCACACTCGGGTATCGGTTCCGGCCCCTCCCAGCACTACCTGACTGCGGTCAATTGAAAAAGACAGATTCCTGTCGGACGGCATCACAAGATGGCGCGGATAGGAGATGGCTATGTAATCGAGGTTGGCACGCATGAGGGTACCGGCATATGTCAGTTTCACGCCGATATTCAGTTTTGATCCGCTGAAAGTGAAGCTTTTGCGTATGTTGTGCAGTCGGCCCTTGTTATATCCGCCGGTAATGGGGTCGAAACTGTCGGACGCCACCGTGGGGAGCTGAGTGCCATTCACTGTAAACGATAATGTGCCCTTGCCACCCTGAGTGTGACCGGCAAAGCTCACCTCCATTTTGCATTCCTGATTGTCGGCAGGATTTTCAAGCTGGAAATCGAATGTCTGCGACGGGGTATAGCGGAAATCCTCTCCTACAAGCAGGAAACCTACATTGCCCGGAGAATTCAAATCATTCTCATGAACCAGGTTGCAGAGGAACACTGAAGCCTCAAGTCCGCTTGGATTGGCGGGAGAGCCGGACTCAGAGGGGATAAACCGCTCATCATCACCATTGTCCGACAGATAATAAAATCCATAGTCAGTGAACGGGTTGTGGGCTGTGGTGAAGCCGCCTATTGCATTCTTGGTCCATGTGCGGGTACCTACGGCGTAGAAAAACACTCCGCGGCCACCTACATATTCCGACGGAGTCTGCGGCATATCATCGATGTAATCGGTGTCCAGACGGTCGGGCAGCCGCTTGCCTCCGTAACCATAGACCTTTGTACGCGACGGCTCCAGCCCCCAGGAGCGCAACTGGGTTTCGGAAATAAGATGCATTCCGGTGCCTGTAACCCTCACTTTCACCCAGTTACCCGAAGCGAGACGCGAGGAGGCTGCATAAGTGGAAACATCGAGAGCGTGAGCCGGAACGGCCACGGAAAATATAGCCACAGCGATTGCCGTGACTGCCAGATAATTGCGGAATATAGTGTGGTAAAACTGTTTCATGCGGACAATAATATCACAAATATAACGCTTTTTCTTATTAATTATTGTGATTCAACGCCTCACGCCACAACCAAGTCTTCCACCGGCTTGTCCGCACACGGCTAAATATGCAATGTGTCGGCCAGAATCTTCGTGAATTTTTCCGCACCTCTGTGGCACAGATGGTTCCCGTCGTAATAATCGCCGATGCCAAACCGGGCGTCGGTGGAGAAGTCAAGCATCCTTACCTCCGGGAAACGGCTGTGAAACTCCCTCATGACACTATCGGCCACATGAGCATATTTTCGTGGATAAGCCGCGTTGTAAGTTTTGTATTTCGGTGTTTTGAGCAGTATAAGCTCCACATTCCGTTCGCGGCACCACAGTGCCACGCTGTCAAAATACAAGATGTTCCTATTTATTTGAGTTAATGGGCCAGAAGCATGCGCCAAAGCCATCCCAGCTCCCGAAGAGGCCACGTATGAACTATCACCTGGAATAGACATTCTTGTACCAAATCCCAATGAATCGGTATATGAAATTGCCGAAAAGTTTCCTTGAAGGATTTTTCGTAAACGATATTTGAATAGTGAGGTATTCGTTATTTCAAAATAAAATCTTGGAGATGTGTAACCTGGCAGATTCATATACATGCAATATCCGGTAAGATAGAACCACTCTTTCCCATCCTGCAACTCTGGATCAAACAAAGCTCCACCTCCAATATTCACTATTATTTTTTTTTAATATTCCATTATTCAATTCTTTCTCATAATGCTTCAGCAATTCATAATTAATTCTTGCACTTTGGGCATTATTTGCCAGATTATAGGTTTTATCTTTGAATCTCGCCGGATTAATGCCATAGAAAATATGCGAACTTCCCAACAGCAGGATTTCCACATCCTTGCCATGGTTCACCATGTAATGATGCTTGATGGAATAGGGGTTAGGAGCTTTGCGTATGAGAATTTCGCCCACCGCCATGCATGCCACTGCAAACAGAGCCACGATGAGCGATTTCTTTATTACCGGCATGAAACCATCGGGTGTTTTCATAGTCAGAACTGGAAATAAATGAATGTCTGGCCGCCACCGGCTGCAAGAAGAATGAACACAAACAGAACGCTGTAGAGCGCCAGACGCACCCACTCGTTTGAAAACAGCACCTGATTGCCGCTGAAATGGAACGGATGGGGATGCCTGCGGTTAAACCACTCTACAAGGATGAACACCAGGATATATAGCCCTACGGTCCTTCCACCGGTGGGAATATAGGGTGGCTGGAAACATGTGAACATGCGGCGGATATAGGCAAAAGCATCAGGCAGGGAGTTAGCCCGGTAGAACACGCGGCTCAAGGCCACCAGGAAGAAAGTGCTCCATATGGCCCACTGCAGTTTCACATTCGCTACGAAGCCCTTGGCTTCGGGATGCGGTGATTCGTTTTTGTCTCGCTTTTTACCCTTTATGATACGCGGTACGAACAGACAGGCATGAAACATTCCCCAGCTCACGAACGTAAGACTCGCACCATGCCACAGGCCGCTGAGCAGAAACACCGTGAACGTGTTGCGCAGACGTTTCCATTTCGAACAGCGGCTACCGCCGAGCGGGAAATATACATAGTCGCGAAACAGAGATTAAGCGTTATGTGCCAGCGGCGCCAGAACTCCGGGATGTTCCGCGAGAAATACGGGTAATTGAAATTCCTGGTCAGTTCGAACCCGAGGAGCTTGCCACACCCCAATGCTATATCGCTGTAACCCGAGAAGTCTCCGTAAATCTGGAAGGTGAACAGCACCATGGCATAGATAAGGTCGGTGGAATTGTAACCGGTGTAGTTGTCAAATACGGCAGTGACAAACGGAGCGCAGTTGTCGGCAATCACAAGCTTCTTGAACAGACCCCAGAGAATTGTTTTCAAACCCTCCACCACCTGCGGACGGCTGAACACGCGCGGCAGCTCGAACTGCCGCAGCAGCGACGAGGCACGTTCGATCGGCCCGGCCACAAGTTGCGGGAAGAAACTCATGAACGAGGCGAAGGTGATGATGTTGCGGCATGCCGGAATCTGACCGCGGTACACATCCACACAATATGCGATGGCCTGAAATGTATAGAAACTGATACCCACCGGAAGCACAAGCCCCAGCGTGACCCAGTCGAGCTGAATGCCGAACACCCTGAAAAGGGCCGAGAGCTGTTCGCCGAAAAAGTCGTAATACTTGAACGTAAACAGGATGCCAAGATTTACCACTATGTTTGACCACAACGCCCATCGCTGGCGTCGGCGGGAGCATTTCCAACGCTCCACACACAGTGCCGACAGCCAGCTGCACAATGTTGTGAATATGATCAGAAGCGTAAACTTGCTGCTCCAGCAGGCGTAAAAGAAATAACTGGCAACGAGCAGAAAGATGTTCTGTGAGCGCACACGCTTGAACACCAACCAGTAAAGAAGGAACACGGTCGGCATGAACAGGCAGAATGACAATGAATTGAAAAGCATGTGGCGCTATGGAGAAAGGACCAGCCTATTTAATATTAATTCCGCAAAGTTATAAATTATCAGTTTTATTTGAAAAATTTCATAATGAGTGCACCCGGCTTAAAGGCATGTGGCAGCCCGCAATATGCCATTGGTCAAGCCTGCAGTAATGGTTTACAGGGGATACAGCGGCACTTTAAGTTTTTTTGATAAATTAATTAACATCGTTGAAAGGTTTTTGGCTAACTTTGTCGGTTGATTAGGCGTTTACCCTCAGAAAGGCATTCTACGCCAAAAACTTCAACAACAAAAACTAAAATGGAAAACAACGAAAACAAGACACTCGACCGCATAAGCTACGCTCTTGGCCTGAGCATGGGCAACAATTTCCGCGCTTCGGGCATCAGCGAACTGAATGTGCAGGATTTTGCCGACGGGGTTGCAGCTGTGTTCTACGGTGCCTCTCCTAAGATGACTTATGACGAGGCTAAAGCCGAGATACAGAACTTCTTCGCCGAACTCGAGAAGAAACAGCGCGCTGCCGCCGAAGAGGCCGGGAAACAGAACAAGGAGGCCGGGGAGGCTTTCCTTGCAGAAAACGGCAAACGTGTGGAGGTGAAAACCACCCCGAGCGGCCTTCAGTACGAAGTGCTGACAGAAGGCGACGGCCCGATGCCCGAGGCAACCGATCAGGTTGAAGTGCACTACACCGGCAAACTGATCGACGGCACAGTATTTGATTCATCGGTTGACCGTGGAGTTCCGGCTACATTCGGAGTGACACAGGTGATTCCCGGATGGGTTGAGGCTCTTCAACTGATGAAAGCAGGCTCGAAATGGCGTCTGTTCATCCCGTCGAATCTGGCTTACGGCCCCAACGGCGCCCCCGGCAGCCCGATCGGCCCGAACTCAACCCTCATTTTCGACGTCGAGCTTCTCAAAGTTATCGGCAAATGAGATTTAACGCATTGATGCTACGTGTACTGGCAGCCGCTGCACTGACAACGGTTGCCTTGTGCGCGTATGCCTCTCCCGATAACTCAACCGTCGTTCGTGCCGAAGCTGAAATATCGCAGGCGGAGGCAGATTCGTGTGCCGCGGCGTTCGCCACGGTGATGGCACGCTACCTCAAACCGGAGATAGCCAAGCAGTTCAATCCCGACGATTCGATATCGGATTTTGTAAAAGGCGTGGCCCACGCTTTTGAGACCAAGAACTCCCGGACACCCTATTTTCTGGGCGTACGCAGCGGGCTGGCTATGATCGACCGTCTGGAGCAGATGCAACAGATGGGATTCCCCATATCGGTGGAGGCTTTTATCGCCCAGCTCACCCCGGCCCTGGAATCAAAGGCGATGGGATTCGATGAAAAATCGGCCGACGCATATCTGCGCGACTTTATGATACGGATGTATCCCGAACCGGAGATGCCGCATCTCACGCCTGAATCACAACAGGCATATCTTGACGAGCAGAAAGCGCGTGAAGGTGTAACAGAGACGCCAACCGGATTGCTTTTCGAAGTAATCACCGAAGGTGAGGGCGCCTCGCCCACCGAATCAGACCAGGTGAGGGTTACATATACGGGACGGCTTTCGGACGGTACAGTGTTCGATTCAACGGAAAAACCGGTACAATTCCCTGTAGGAAATCTGGTGGCCGGTTTTTCGGAAGGATTGAAGATGATGAAACCCGGGGGTGACTACCGCATCATTATCCCCCCGCAGCTTGGTTACGGGGAGAAAGGTGCTGCCGGCGTGATTCCACCCGGTGCCGTTCTGGACTTCACCATACATCTCAACGACATCGTGAAGTGACCCTCAGGGGGTAACTCCGGCATATTACTGAAACACAACAAAAAATTTTTAATAATAATTTTTCATGAAAAAAATCATTGTAACATTCGGCTCCGCCCTTCTTATGGTAGCCGGTCTCTCCTCTTGCAACAATGGCGGCTCTTCAGCCAACAGTGAGGACAAAGCTTTCGGCGACTCCGTTGCCACATCGCTCGGCCATGTAGCAGCCGCTCAGGCAGCCCAGCAGTACGAGCGCATGAAAGAAATGCAGCCCGAAATGGCCGACAAATTCAGCAAAGAGGCTTATCTGAAAGGAATCAAGGCCGTTCTTGATGCCGACACAACTCAGATGGCTTATTATCAGGGACTCCAGATGGGTCTGCAGCTCGTAAACCCGGTTATCGGCATCAACAACGAGGCTAAAATCCCCGTTGACAAGAACAAGGTTCTCGAAGCCTTCAAAACTCTTTACATGGCCGACTCAATCGGCGAAACCGCACAGTATTTCGGTGAATATCAGGCTCTGATGACCCGTGTACAGACCATCATGAAAGAGCGTCACGACGCTGAGGTGGCAGCTTCTCCCGAAGCCCAGAAAAACCTCAAGGACGGTCAGGCATATGCAGAGAAAATGGTGAAAGAGGGCTATACAAAAGCTCCCTCGGGCATCGTCTACAAAATCGAGAATCCCGGCGCTCAGCCTAACGTTCAGCTCACCGACCAGGTGGCAGTGCTCTACACCGGTAAGAACATCGAAGGCGAAGTGTTCGACACCAACGAAGGCAACGTACGCCCCATGCGTGTCAACGGTTTCGTACCCGGCTTCAAGGAAGCTCTCACAATGCTTGGCAAAGGCGGCAAGATGACAGTAGTTATCCCTGCCGACCTCGCTTACGGTCTTGACGGCGGCGGCGACAAAATCGGCCCCAACCAGACCCTCGTATTCGACATCGAGATTCAGGACATCAATCCCCAGCAGAAATAATCCTGCCTGACAGAAACTAACAAAAGAAAAGGCGCTGTGTCAAAATTCAATATTTTGGCACAGCGCCCAATTTTATTACCGGATGGTGAGGGTGCTGTCAGAATGGTTCCTACCATCTGGGCCATTCTGACACACCCTCTTTCCGCGTTTTATCCTGATGCCATGCATGGATATGCATACAAATTATTGGCAAGAATGGGCAAAAACTGTGAAATTTATAGCTGTCTGCAACATACAATCAGAGATTTGCGATTTCAGATTTTGTCCACCTCACTAAAAATGTTAACTTTGCAAGTTAATAAACCATGGAAACCGAAAAAAGACAATTTGGCTCAAAAAAGTTTCCACGGCTTGCACACACTGAACTTTAATAAAGAGCGCTACGGCTTTTTGCCACAGCAAGCAATACGATAAAATAAACAATGAGAGTAAAAATTCACCGCGAAGGAACCAACATACTGATTATTGCAGCCTTGTTACTGGTGCTTATCAATGTGCTGACATGGATGTTCTGCAAACAATGGCCATGGCTTCCCGCATTGGTGAGCGGTGTGTCGGTGGTATTTTATCTGCTGGTGGTAAATTTCTACCGGTCGCCGCGCCGCAATTTTCCGGGAAACCCGCACAATGCCGTTGTGGCCTCGGCCGACGGAAAAGTGGTGGCGCTCGAGGAAACTTTCGAGGATGAATACCTGCATTGCAAATGCATACAGCTCAGCGTGTTCATGAGCCCGATGAATGTGCATGCCAACTGGTTTCCGGTGAATGGTGAGGTTATATATTCCGTTCACCATCCGGGTCGTTTCATGGCTGCATATCTCCCGAAATCGAGCACAGAGAACGAGCGTTCGACCGTGGTGATCCGCACTCCCGCCGGACAACTTGTACTTATGCGTCAGGTGGCCGGTGCCATGGCCCGACGGGTAGTTACCTATGCTCAGCCGGGCGACGAGGCATCGATCGAGGACCACATGGGATTCATCAAACTCGGTTCGCGCGTTGACCTGTATCTGCCGCTCTCCACAACCATAAACGTTGCCTTGGGCGACGCCACGATAGGTGGCGTGACCGAAGTTGGGCGCCTTCATCCGGAAGCCGACAAACGGGATTCTGACAAATAAAAACGACAAGACATGATCCGACGCATCATAACATCCGTACCTAACGCTTTGACATGCTGCAACCTGCTTTGCGGTGCCTTGGCCTGTATATTTGCATTCTCAGCCTATCAGGTGTTTCCGGAACTTTGGGGCCTCAACGGGCGCCAGATTGTGTGGATACTGATTGGTGCAGCCGCATTTTTCGACTTTTTCGACGGTGCGGCGGCACGCATGCTTCACGCACCTTCGCCTCTGGGCAAGGAACTTGACTCGCTTGCCGATCTGGTAAGTTTCGGTATGGCGCCTGCGATGCTTCTCTACAACATCCTGATTGTATGGACCTGCTCATGGTGGATTCCTTATGTAAGCCTGTTTATCCCTGCCATGGGTGCACTCCGTCTGGCCAAATTCAACCTTGACGATTCGCAGTCTTCCACTTTCAAGGGACTGCCAATCCCGGCCAACGCAATCTTCTGGATCGGCGCAACGGCATGGATGCAGAGCCATGCCCGCGAATGGATGGCACAGCACATCTACTGGGGCAACTTTATCGTGTCGCTCGCCATTGTGGCCGTGGCGTTGCTGATGGTGACAGACATGCGCATGTTCTCGCTGAAACTCAAAAACTTCCGTATAGGCGACAATCTGTTGCGCTACATCCTCATTGTTGCGGCGGTGCTTTTTGTAGCAATATTCGGCGTGGAAGGATTTGCCTACACCATCATACTCTACTTCATCCTGTCTGCATTCTTCATGCCTGTCATCGACCGCAAAGAGAACAAACAGTGACACACGGCCATTATAATCTCAGGTAAAGATTATAAATTGAAAAATGCGGACAGCCGTGTTCACAATAAACTGACTTTCGATGGAACTATTCTTTCTATTTCTACTTGTAGTATTCTTTATATTCGTGGTGCGGCCGCTGTTTAAATTGTGGCGCACATATTCAAAACTTAAAAAGGGTGATTTTTCTGTTTTCGGCGACCTTTTCGGGCAACCGGGGTCACAGAAACAGACCTTGGCATATGGAACCGACGGACATAGAAAAGCCGGTTGGACCAAGGCCCGGATCAAAAAGAAAAAAATACCGGCCGATGTGGGAGAATATGTGAAGTTCACCGAAATAACCACCGCGGAGGAGAGCCGGACCACTACGGAACAAGCCGGTGCCGACGGCAATCAGTCGACTGTCACCGTCGAACAGCAGATAACCGACGTTGAGTGGGAAGACATTAAATAACGAATAACAGGACGGCAGGATATTGCCCACCACATGGTGCAATAGCTTGCCGTACCGGTTTTATTGAAATTGCTTTCATTATAAGGCAAACATGAAAAAGTCAACCGATTATTACGTACCGCGTCTTTATGATTTTCTGACAAGACTGCATGCCAACAATAACCGAGAGTGGTTTCACCAGCACCGCGCCGAATATGATGATCTGCGGGCACTGTGGATGGCCGACATAGACCGCCTGATAGCGCACATGGCCACGTGGGATGCCTCGCTCGGAGCCTTTACGGCAAAAAACTGCGTGTATCGCATATATCGCGACACACGGTTCTCGCTTGACAAAACTCCGTTGAAAACTTACTTCTCGGCATCGGTGAGTCCTCACGGACGTGCACCACATTATGGCGGCTACTATCTGCAGATGGGGCCGGATTTCAGCGGCGCCTACACCGACAGCGGCCTGTTCGGCGGAATATGGTGTCCTGACCCTGCAGTGCTCAAGAAGCTGCGCAAGGCCATTGTTGACAATATCGAGGAGTTCGAGGATATTATCAACACGCCTGCAATGATTAAAGAATTTCCGGGATGGTGCGGAAGCGCACTCAAAACGGTACCTAAAGGTTACGACCGCAATCACCCTCAGGCGCATCTGCTCCGCCTCAAGGATTACGGCAAGTTCCATCCCTGCAACGAAGCTTTCTTTTCCGACCCTTCGTGGCCGGAACGCACCTCAGAGCTTTTCAGCATACTCAAGCCACTGGTAGATTTCCTCAACTACTCGGTAGAAGAAGAATAACCGATCATCCGAAACCTTAACCTCCCATGAAACCGCAACAGACTCTATGTAGCCTGGCCTGCTGTCTGGCCTTTTTCAGCGTTTCCGCACAAAAGGTCACAGTCTACAAAACCACAGAAAATTCACCCTGGCAAAAATCAGAGACCCGTCTGCAGTCCAAGCCGACGACCACACCTTGGCTTGAAATCAATGGCTCAGAGAATGGAACACTACTGAAGGCATGGGGAACAACATTCAACGAACTCGACTGGGACGCGCTGCAGCTTCTCACGCCACCTGTACAACAGGAGATAATGCACAATCTTTTCGCTCCTGACGGTGACCTGAAATTCACCCGCGGACGCATTTCCATGAACTGCAACGACTATGGCCGCTCATGGTACAGCTGTGACGAGGTACCCGGCGACTTTGAACTGCGATATTTTAACATAGACCGCGACAAACGAGGCATAATCCCCCTGATACGCGCCGCACAGAATCAGAATCCGAAGCTTACATTCTGGATTTCTCCATGGAGTCCGCCGAGCTGGATGAAAATCAATAATGACTATCCTGTGGTCAGCAGCAAACACAACAATGCCGACCCCAAACAGGACTATCTGCTTTTCGGTTCTGCCGAAGATATAGACGAGGATGAGATGAAATTCCTGGGCGAACGCAAAAGCCAGTTTCCCCGCAGGCTTGCCACTCAGGATTATTTCATTCAGGATCCGCGCTATCTGAAAGCTTACGCCAACTACTTCTGCCGCTTCATTGATGAATACAAGGAGCAGGGGATACCTATCGACATGGTAATCTATCAGAACGAGGCCTACAGCTATACTCCATATCCCGGCTGCCCGTGGACAGCCGAAGGAACCATACGGTTCAACCGCGACTATCTTGCACCTGCACTGCGGGAGAAGCATCCTGAAGTTAAGCTATATATCGGCACTTTCAACACCAACCGACTTGACCACGTTCAGCAAATAATGGCCGACGAAGGTCTGCGCCAAAGCATCGACGGGGTTGCCTTCCAGTGGGAAGGCCGCGAGATACTGCCTGAAATACGCAAACAATATCCCGACTTCCATTACATCTGTTCGGAAAGCGAGTGCGGCAACGGCTCGATGGACTGGAAAGCCGGCGAACATACCTTTTTCCTGATTGCCGACAACATGGGCAACGGAACAGACGAATGGTTCAACTGGAACTTCCTCCTGCCCGACAACGGCATAAGCCCATGGGGATGGACACAGAACGCATTGATTCAGGTGGACTCAAAGCAGCGCACCATACGCTATACACCTGAATATTTCGCGGTGAAACATTTCAGCAATCTCGTGCCTCCCGGCAGTGTGATGACCGGGTATGCACCACGTACCGACAGCCGCAATGCTCCTGCCATCGTCTACCGCACTCCCGAAAACGCCCACATCGTTATCGCAGGCAACTTTGAGAACGAAGCCCGGCCATTCACCGTCCGAATAGCCGGCCGCTACCTCAACGCCACCCTCTCTCCCCACTCCTTCACCACCTTCGTGATAAAATAAGTCTGTAAGATAAAAAGGAGTACCGTATTACAATGCAATTCAAGAGATAATGTTTTGACCTGTATGATCAACAAAACTATTATTTCAATAATCACCACCCCATACACAAAACCGAAATATTTCAGAATCTGGATTATTTTGTTTTTGTTTTCAGTAATGGGAATGATTGACCTGCCTGCAGGTCGATTATTTCCATGCACTGTTTCCATTTCATGGATATTGATTATTATAATAGCATTCACAAAAGCAACCTTTTTATCCATCATAGGCAGATTAATAAATCATTTAAGGTATAGGTATAAAACCACTGCAGGGATATTGAACGTATTGTTCATCTGCTTCATTGTGGGGGTATATTTCTTTTGCCTGGTTAATTTTTTATGCTTTCATTTTTATGGATTCGGCATCAGCAACAAGCTGATGGCCATAATTGCACAGACAAATTACGACGAAACAGCAGAATTCCTCCCAACATTTCTGGCAAACCTTTATTCAGAGATACAAAATCCGGCGACATGGCTGGTTCTAATCATATTCATTTGTCTGATGCTGTTTGCCAACAAATTGGCATCGATAGGAATAATCCGTTCCATCATATATGCCGTGTCGGTCGTCGGAGCTGCCCTCATGGTATTTTTCATGGCAACCTTACCTGCGGGGAAAACAGATTTGTTTGTACCGTTGCGTGTAACTAAAACAATAGTGCGCACTGTCAGGGAGCACAGACACCTGACAGAAATAATGAATCAGGTAAAATACTTTCCTGAACTGGAACAAACAGTATCTTCAGGAGGTGCGACAGATTTATGTATGATAATAGGTGAATCAGCCTCACGACAAAACCTGGAGATCTATGGTTATCCGTTGCCAACTTCACCAAACGCCATGGCAATGAGGGACAGCCTGTTCATATTTGAGGATGCCTTGGCAAGCTCAACAAGTACCGCCTTAAATATGGAACGTATATTGAGTTTTATGCCGGATTCCGATTTTTCCGGTAACTGGTACGATTACCCTATGCTGATTGATTTGATGAATGCAGCAGGCTACCGGACATACTGGCTTTCAAATCAGGAGAAAAGTGGGATATGGAGCAATAGCTCCGCTGCAATGGTAGCGCATGCCGATGAAATCAAATATGTAGGTAACCTCAGCTCGGAAGACCATCTCCTCCAAAAGTTTGATGAAGTATTGCTGACTTATGTCACAGAGGCCTTCAATAATAGCGCCCCGTCTAAATTCATAGGGGTACACTTAAAAGGGTCACATACCCGCTATTACAACCGGTATCCCGAAGAATTCAACAGATTCTCGGCAACAGATGTACTCCGAACCATCCGACATCCATGGCTTGACGAGACAAAGGCACAGAGAGTGGCGGAATATGACAATTCCATATTATACACCGATTTTGTGGTAAATGAAATAATTGATAAGGCACGCCGGTCCGACAAGCCATCATTGGTGTTGTATTTTTCGGATCATGGAGAAAATGTGTACTTTAACCGTGACTTCTGCGGCAGGGATTCATTATTTGTTGAAGTTCCTTTCTACATATATGCCAACAATGCCTTCCACAAAGCCTTCCCGGATAAGATAAAAAAACTTGAAGATGCAAGAAACCGGCATTTTTCAACAGCAAATATAATTCACTCCATCATGTCTCTTACATCGACAATGAATCAATACTATGATGAGCAACTCGATGTACTTTCCGATTCATTTATTAAACGGCCCCGCAAAGTAGACGGGAGAGTGTGGGGCAAAGATAAGGGAACCAAAACTGTATTACCAAAATGAAACTTCGCTACCCGATAAAATTTTACGCAACGTTGCTGCTGGCCGCCGCTGTGGTGACTGCCATCGGCTGGAGATTATGGTTTAATCATGTCTGTGAATCAATTATCAAGGACTATCCTGAACAAAACTACATTGCTCATGGAGGTGGCGCCATCGACGGCCACATTGCAACCAACTCACTTGAAGCGATAGACAATGCCATTGCGCATGGATTCAGATATATTGAGCTCGATCTACAACTGACTGCTGACAGTTTTCTTGTTGCAACCCATGACTGGGATTCATTTAGAGAAATTACAGAATTCAAAAATTATGACAACCGTCCGCCTACATTGGAAGAATTCAAAAATTGCAGAATATGGGGAAAATATACCCCGGTAACTTACCATATGATTGATTCCATATTTACTGCGCATCCGGATTTGATACTTGTTACGGATAAACTGGACGATGCCGAAACTCTGCAAAAGTTTCTTTCCGGATTGGCGCACAGAACCATGGTTGAATGCTTTTCAGAAAAAGCATTTGTTAAAATTAAAAATACAGGTTCTTTTTCTCCGATGTCGTCTTATCCTAACATTGTTCCTGAGCGACTTAATGTAACAGCTCTTGAAAGCACCCGCTACAGATACTTCCGTTTCATGCCATCAGCCTATGCACTCTTCCGACTGGGCACTACAACCAGAGAAGAAGCTGATTCGGTGTTTGCCACAGACCGTCGCGTCAGGTTCTATTATGTTGACATCATAGAATAAGGAGAATAAGAAGGACATTATCAAGCAATACGGAACTTTAAATTACAAAAGGTAGTGGTAAACTCCGTAATGAAGATTTATATGCCACTGTCGGCTATAAATTAAGATAATTATATTTACCTGTAAATAATAAGGACTGACTCACAAAATATGAAGTCAGTCCTTGTTGTTTCATTGTTATTCTATGAATCCTACATGGTACAATATAGAAATCTGCTATTATTTTGCATCGGCAGGTTTTTCGATACCTTCCTTAGTGGCGCGTTCCTCCATACGGGAAATGCGTAAATCAAGATCAGGATGGCTTGAGAAAAGCTGATTGATTTTGCTGGTCTTTGCATCTCCCTGAAGTTCTTTCAGACGTTTGAATGAAAGAGCCATGGCCCAGGGGTTCTTACCGTTTTTCTTAAGAAATTCATAGCCGTAATCGTCAGCAGCTTTCTCTGCTTTCTGGGAGTATTTGGCAGAAACCAGAGCCTCGCCAAGACTTCCGAGCTGCGAATCGGTAAGGGCGGCAGCCTTACCGCTTGCCGATGCGATGCCATCCTTCAGGGCGGAAGTAAGCAAAGCCTGCTTGAAAGCATTTTTCGAATCTTTGTGTGCTACATGACCTATTTCATGACCTATAACTCCGAGAAGTTCATCATCGCTCATTATGTCCATTAGTGACGAGAACACACGGATGCTGCCGTCGGCACATGCGAATGCATTCACGTCAATCACATTGTATACCTTAAAATTAAGAGGCATGCCCTCAACGTTAGTGATTCCTTCAGTAAGTTTTGCAAGACGCTGGGTGTAGGGATCATCGGCCGGAAGCACGGGATTGTGGGTATCCATCCAGTCGATGTACTCCTTTACATACTGCACCATGTCCTCATCCGAAAGAGTGACGGCCTGAGCAACTTTTTTAAGACCTCCGGCAGCTTTTTTAAGATTGAACTGAGCGTTTGCAGGCATTGCAAAAGCAATGCAAAGCATAATCATAAAGCTTTTAGTCAGATTCTTAATCATGATAATCAATTATGATTTATAATATAGAAAATTAACTATGATTTATTGGCAGATGCAAAGTTACCTAAATTTTAAATAAATTTGTGTCGACCAAATAATTTTGTTCACCAGCCAAAATACTTATTAAAAATGAACCGTAAATCAACCGTTATCCTCATACTCTCAATTTTTCTTGCCATCATAATTACAGGAGCCGGATTTGCATTATTGGGCCGCACATTCATTTCACTGCGTGTCCCGGCTCTGACTGCACTGGCAATTTCAATAGCTATAACCGGTTTATCATGTAATTTTTATAAAGGAAGCCTTTCCCGATATCTTGTATGTGGTGTGATTTTCATGCTTGCCGCATCAGTTTCGTTCACATCTTTTTTAGCCCTCAATTATTGCTTCCGCCGGGAACAGACCGACCACAAAGTGGAGGTGACAGTAACTAAAAAATTCAGCCGTGAAAAAACCCGTTACCGCCGTCTGGCACGCGGACGAATGGTGGCCGACGGAACATACCATACCTACCATATAGTTGCTGAAACACCCGACGGAAACAGCAAGGAGGTAACCCTGTCAATTGAAAAATATAACAGGATGAAACGCGGCATGCATGCCGACATCAGTATTGCCGAAGGACTGTTCGGATATCCGGTCATAACTGATTTCGGCAACATCCGATGATGTTGAAAACAATGTTGAAAACGCGTGAAAACCGATTTCACAAATTGTGGATACATAATTTGCACATTATCTACATGAAGATGTATAGAACACTGAATCCATTCTGCAAAATCCATCCATACATGTTTATCAATGGGTTTTGAGCATAGGTTTCAACACTTACACATAGTTTATATCATGGAAATTTATTAACTTTGCACATTATCAACATGATGTTGATAAACCAAACAACCAATTAATTATCAGCCTTTCATATGTTGATAATGTGATAATAAACCGGATGAAAACATCAATAACCCATTTTAGCAAGTAAATTGATGGAAAGTTATCATCTGTTTCAACATCCATTATTAATATTTAGAGTCGAGTTGATTTTTTAGAAAAATTTTTCAGACATTTAAATAGTAAAGAAATGAATGTTGAAAAAGTCACTCCCGAGTCTGAAAAGGATTTGTGTGCGGAGATTAAGAAACTCAAGAAAAGCAAAGATGCCGTGGTGCTCGCCCACTACTATGTGAAGGGTGAGATTCAGGACCTGGCCGATTATATAGGCGATTCGCTCGCGCTTGCAAGAATTGCAGAAAAACTACCCAACCGCATCATCGTGATGTGTGGCGTGCACTTCATGGGAGAGACAGCCAAGATTCTCTGTCCGGACAAGAAGGTGCTTGTGCCGGATGTGGAGGCCGGATGTTCGCTGGCCGATTCGTGCAAGGCCGAGGATCTGGAAAAATTCATCAGGGAGAATCCCGGTCACATGGTGGTGAGCTATGTCAACACCTCTGCCGATGTGAAGGCATTGACAGATGTGGTGGTGACTTCAGGAAATGCACGTCAGATAGTGGAGGCGCTTCCTGCCGACACACCTTTGATTTTCGGACCCGACCGCAATCTCGGCCATTATATAAGCTCGGTGACCGGACGTGAAATGAAAATCTGGGACGGTGCATGCCATGTGCACGAACAGTTCTCGCTTGAAAAAATTATAGAGCTTAAAAAACAGCATCCGCAGGCCAAGCTGCTCGTTCATCCTGAATGCAAGCATGCACTGGTGATTCTTGCCGATAAGGTAGGGTCGACAGCAGCGCTGCTAAAATATGCAAAAGAATCGGATGCTGACGAATTCATTGTGGCCACTGAAAGCGGCATCCTGCACGAGATGCAGAAAAGCTGCGGAAACAAGACTTTTATCCCCGCACCTCCTGCCGACAGCACCTGCGCCTGCAATGACTGCAGCTACATGAAACTTAACACGCTTGAAAAACTCTACAACTGTCTGCTCACCGAGCAGCCGGAGATACAGGTGGATCAGGAAACGGCAGTCAAGGCACGCAAGCCCATTGAAAAGATGCTGGAAATGTCGGAACAGCTCGGCATCTGAATCAAAAACAACATCAGACATAGACATACATAATCACCAAATTATAGATTTGATGGAATACAAGCATAAAGATATAGAACAGCGCTGGCAGCAGCGTTGGAAAGAAGATAAGACATACAAGACGGAAATAGACCACAACCGTCCGAAATTCTATGTACTCGACATGTTCCCTTATCCCTCAGGTGCGGGGTTGCATGTGGGTCATCCGCTTGGCTACATAGCTTCCGACATATATTCGCGTTACAAACGCATGCAGGGATTCAATGTGCTCCATCCCATGGGTTATGACGCCTATGGCTTGCCAGCGGAACAATATGCCATACAGACGGGTCAGCATCCCGAGGTGACCACTACCCAGAACATCGCGCGCTATCGTCAGCAACTTGACCGCATAGGTTTCTGTTATGACTGGGACCGTGAGATACGCACATGCACTCCCGACTATTATAAATGGACGCAATGGGCATTCATTGAAATGTTCAACCATTATTATGACACAAAGCTCGACCGTGCCGAACCGGTGGCTAACCTTATAAGCCATTTCAGTAAGCATGGCACTGAAGGGGTACATGCCGCATGCACAAAGCCTCTTTCGTTTACGGCCGCGCAATGGAATGCCATGTCTGAAAAAGAACAGAGCGATGTGCTGATGAACTACCGCATAGCTTTTCAGGCAAACACCATGGTGAACTGGTGTCCGAAACTCGGCACTGTGCTTGCCAACGATGAAGTGAGCGAAGGTGTGAGCGTACGCGGAGGCTACCCAGTTGAGCAGAAGCAGATGTATCAGTGGTGTCTGCGCGTCAGCGCTTATGCACAGCGTCTGCTCGACGATATGGAACAGCTGCAGTGGAGCGATTCCATCAAGGAAACCCAGCGCAACTGGATCGGACGCTCGGAAGGTGCAGAGATGCAGTTCAAGGTGAAGGACAGCGATGTGGAGATGACCATCTTCACCACACGCGCCGACACAGTGTTCGGTGTGACATTCATGGTGCTGGCACCCGAAAGCAAATATGTGGATATGATCACCACTCCTGACCACAAGGAAGAGGTGCAGGCTTACCGCGATGAGATAAAACACAAGACCGAGCGTGAGCGAATGATTGACAAAAAGGTGAGCGGAGTGTTTACCGGTGCCTATGCCATCAATCCGCTTTCGGGCAAGGAAATTCCTGTATATGTCAGCGATTATGTGCTTGCCGGATACGGTACAGGTGCTATCATGGCTGTGCCTGCTCATGATTCGCGTGACTATGCGTTTGCACGTCATTTCGATCTTCCTGTCATTCCGCTTATAGAAGGTGCCGACATAAGTGAACAGAGTTTTGACGCCAAGGAGGGTCGCATGATCAATTCATGCGGGCCTGAACTTGATCTCAACGGAATGGAGGTCAAGGATGCCATAGCCGCCACCAAACGGTTCATTGAAGAGAAGGGCATAGGAAAAGTGAAGGTGAACTTCCGTCTGCGTGATGCTATTTTCAGCCGTCAGCGTTACTGGGGAGAACCGTTCCCTGTTTACTATAAGGATGGGGTTCCGCATACACTGTCGGTTGACAAACTGCCTCTGGAGCTTCCGGAGATTGATAAATATCTTCCCACCGAAACCGGTGAACCCCCTCTGGGTCGTGCCGAAAACTGGAAAACCGAGGACGGCTATCAGCTTGAACTGAACACTATGCCCGGTTTTGCAGGTTCGTCTGCCTACTATCTGCGCTATATGGATCCCCACAATTGTGATGCACTTGTCGGAAAGGAGGCAAACGATTATTGGCGTAGTGTTGACCTTTATGTGGGTGGTACGGAACATGCCACCGGTCATCTTATCTATTCCCGTTTCTGGAATAAGTTCCTGTTCGACCTCGGAAAGGTGTGTGAGAAGGAACCATTCAGCAAGCTCATCAACCAGGGCATGATTCAGGGACGAAGCAATTTCGTTTACCGCATAAAAGACACCAATACATTTGTATCCGCAGGCAAGAAGGGTGAATATGATGTCACACCCATTCATGTGGATGTCAATATTGTTTCCAACGATGTTCTTGACACGGAGGCTTTCCGCAACTGGCGTCCGGAATATGCAGATGCCGAATTCATACTTGAGGACGGAAAATACATATGCGGATGGGCAGTGGAGAAGATGTCGAAATCAATGTTCAATGTTGTCAACCCTGACGATATAGTTGAACGTTATGGTGCCGACACTTTGCGATTGTATGAGATGTTCCTCGGTCCTGTGGAGCAGAGCAAACCTTGGGATACGAACGGTATAGACGGAGTCAACAGATTCATAAAGAAATTCTGGAACCTCTTCTACAAAGGCGACCAATGGCTCGTAACCGATGAAAAACCTTCGGCCGAAGCACTCAAATCCATTCACAAACTTGTAAAGAAAGTAACGCAGGATATTGAGGAATTTTCCTATAACACTTCTGTGAGTGCGTTCATGATTTGTGTGAATGAGCTTACACAGCTTAAATGTCACAGCAGCGAGGTGCTGTCGATGCTGGTGCGCGTTCTCGCTCCGTTCGCCCCTCATGTTGCCGAAGAACTTTGGCATGCCCTGGGTAACGATACCTCCGTGTGCATGGCAAAATGGCCTGAATGGAATGAGGATTATCTTGTTGAAAAGAACATAAATTATCCCGTCAGCTTCAACGGAAAGGCGCGTTACAACATCAGTGTGCCAGCCGATATGGACAAGTCAGAGATTGAAAAGCTCGCACTTTCGCATGAAAACGCGGCCAAATGGCTGGATGGAAAACAGGTGAAGAAAATAATAGTTGTACCCGGACGCATCGTTAACATTGTGGTTGGCTGAGAGTAAAACAATATTTTGAGCCAACCGGCGTTATATCAATGGAAAAAACTCCGCCCCGGCAGCATGTGAAGGCAGCTGTCGGGGGCGGTTATATAAAGCCGTAAATCATATGAAATTACCTGAACGAATAGTATTCGCCACCAACAACGCTCACAAACTGCAGGAAGCCCGTGCCATTTTTAAAGTTCTGAATGCTGCCGGAAATTGCGGATGTGAAATACTTTCGCTCGACGACATAGGCTGTCATGATGACATTGAAGAGACAGCGGAAACCCTTGAGGGTAATGCTCTCATAAAAGCAAGATGGATCAACAGCAAATATGGTCTGGACTGCTTTGCCGATGATACGGGACTTGAAGTAAAGGCTCTTGGAGGCGCACCGGGAGTAATGTCGGCCCGTTATGCCTCTACCGATAATCCGTATGCACCAAGTCATGATTCTAAGGCCAACATGAGGTTGTTATTAAGAAACATGCAGGGAAAAATAGACCGCAGCGCACGTTTCCGTACAGCCATCGCCTTGATTATTAACAATAAAGAATATATGTTTGAAGGCGTGGTTAAAGGCAACATAGCAGTTGAACCTGCCGGAAAGGATGGTTTCGGTTACGATCCTGTGTTCGTACCAGAAGGACATACAGAAAGTTTCGCACAGATGTCGGCTGAAAAGAAAAATTCAATGAGTCACCGCGGCCGGGCACTCGCCTCTCTGATTGAATTTTTGTCTGAAGAAAAATCAAAATAAAAAACACCTCTCATATCCTCAGATGATAAAGAAATTATTGATATTGCTTACTTTCATGTTGCCGCTTGCTGTGCAGGCTCAGCTTGCCGTCGGCTCATGGAAAATATATTCGCCTTTTATCAATGTTGAAGACATTGCAGAAACCGGTACATACATATATTTTGTATCGGCCGGATCGGTGTTCCGCTACGACAAGGAGACCGCTGAAGTGGAAGCCCTTACCAAAGTGAATCTTCTTAATGATGTGGATGCGAAAAATATATATTCAGATCCCGATGCTAAAAGCGTGATTGTGGTGTACAGTTCCGGCAACATGGACCGGCTGTCGGACAATGGAAAGGTGGTAAACATGCCTGACATAAAGAATGCCAATAGTGTCGGTTCTCATAATATAAATGATATTGCATTCAAAGGTGACGATTTTTATGTTGCCACCGATTTCGGGCTTGTTGTATATAATAATTCAAAAAATGAAGTAAGGGAGACAGTATTCACACCCAAAGAGGTTATGCATGTGGATGCATCATCACTATTTGTAGCCATGGGTCTTAAAGAAGGTGCCTTATATGTGGCTTCAGCTGACAAAAACATAAAGAATTTGTCGGATTTCAACGTTTTTAATCTTGGGATGGCTGATTGCCACGGATTGATTGCAAAAGGTGATAAATTATATTGGTGTATATGGGGTGAAATTTTCCGTATTTTCAATATTGATATCAATACTGGAACTTTCGGTATTGATGCCCAGATAGAAGTGGATGGTCAGAATCAGGGTATATGGGGTTGCAATAACTGGAAGATATACCGCGGTAGCCACGGATATGATTATGTATTCAACGGTGACGGTATATTCACTTTTGATGAAGATGGTAAGATAAGTAAACTTTCATCTGCCAAAGTACCTGCAACATCTGTACTTCTTTATGGAGGTGATTCCAAGTCAGTCTGGGAAGGAGATAGCAACGGTTTGAGGCATATGGATTATTCCTCATCGGACCCCGTGGCTATTGGTGGATATATAAAAGGTTCTGACCTATCTCTCAAGCAGATTCATGCTATGTATACGGGTCAGTCAGGAAAAATATATCTTTACGGACTTGACCAGAATTCAACTTTCAATGCATATTATGACCGCAGTAAGCCATCCACTGTGCTGACACTGGAAAACGGCAAGTTTAAGGATGTGGCCGGCAAGGAAGTCTCTTTTGAAAATGGAAATTCGGGTGTGAGAGGTCCGAATGCAATGATGCGTACACATCGTTTGTGTGAAGATCCACAGGATCCGGATGCTTATTATATAGGTAGTTTTTTTGAAGGTGTATATCACATTAAAGACAATAAGCAATTACATAAATATTATACTACAAGTGCCGGATTTGGTATGACTTCAAATTATGCCTGCATTATTTATGATGTAGGTGTAGATAATTATGGTAATTTGTGGGCGTATGATTGTAGGGGAACTGTACCTGATAATATTGAACGAATTTTTGTTCTTCCGGCTGAAAGCAGAAATAAAGAAACTACCCTACCATCTGACTGGAAAGGTTTTTCTGTAAAAGGAAAAACTTCTGATAACTGGGAAAACTTTATATTGCCCTGTAGAAAGAGCAATTATACTATAATTACTCTTGGAAAATATGAAAAGAATTTTGTTATAGTTGATTCAAGAAATACGCCTTCTCCATCCGATGACCGATTGATAGTGGTTGATACTCAGATAGATCAGGATGGAAAAGAATTTGATTCAACTATAGGGCTTACCTGTGTCGCCGAGGATAATAACGGGCGTCTGTGGTTCGGTTCGGAGAAAGGAGTATACGAGATTACAGATATCAGTAAGGTTACATCAAACGTTGCCACTATAAAACGAATGAAGGTGGCGCGTAACGACGGCACTAATCTGGCAGACTATCTGTTGGAAAACGTAACTGTTTCGGGTATCGCTGTTGACGCTGCCAATAAAAAATGGATATCAACTATAGGCTCGGGAGTTTATCTTGTCAGTGAAAACGGCGACAGGATTCTTGAGCATTACACTGTGGATAATTCAATTCTTCCATCCAACCATGTATATTCTGTAGCATGTGATCCGGCATCGAATAAAGTGTACTTTGGCACACCTAACGGACTTGTGGAATACAGTTCCACCACCTCACCGGCGGCAGATTCATATAGTGATGTCTATGCTTATCCCAATCCTGTTCGTCCTGACTATACGGGATGGATTACAGTGACCGGCCTGATGGACAATTCGCTTGTTAAAATAGCCGATGCCAATGGAAATGTATTCCATCAGGGGCGCAGTGAAGGCGGTATGTTCGTATGGGACGGATGCAATTCGGCCGGCGAGCGGGTGAAGACCGGTGTATACTATGTTCTCGCCTCTCAGAATGCCACAGGCACATCATCGGCATGCGTGACCAAAATAATGGTTATAAACTGAATCTAAATCGAAAGTAAAAATGGTGACATTAAAATATAAGGATGAAACAGACCGGGCCTACGGTCTGAGTGGAATGAGTGTGTGCATGTGCATGATGGAGAACGAACGGTTCATTGACAATGTAAGTCTTGATTCTGAACCGGATAAAGGTCTTGCTTTCACATCCGATTTCTTCTATCCGCATAATCAGTCACTTTCTGCCAAGACTTTATGGAACGACAGTTTCAATCATTTTCGTCTGTTGACGGGACTGCTGCTAAGCAACGTTATGTGTCGTGCCATGGTGCGTAATCGTGAGGAGCTGACGAGGGAGATGAATGAGTTATTACTGAAAAATCTCTTCGAAGAGGGACATGAGGAATGTTCGCTCGATGATGATGAGATACGTATGGTCTATAATGAATCGTTCGCATTTTTCCACCGTGTGTTCGGTCATCCTGATGTCTCGGTTCTTGTGAGCAGATTTGTAGACAATCTTACGGAAAAAAGATCACTTGACGGGGAGGAAGTCGCTCGGTTGTTACGCCCATTGCTGCGCTGACGTTATATTGTGGACATATTGCCGCGTTTGTCGGCTTCAAAAACTTTTGCGGAACAATAAACCGCTAAGTTTTAAGTTATAATATATGAGTACGAAGTTTGACAAATAAACAATCAGAAGATAAAGATGACTATTCACCTTTCAGGCTTTAAAACAGGAATTGTACGTTTAAGTGCGTTTCTGTTTGCGGTCTTTATCATAAATCAGACTATCAACGCCCAGGATATAAAGGAAGATTTTAATCCTGTTGAAACCGGCGTGACATCGCTGAGCATCGCTCCCGATGCCCGTGGTGCATCCATGGGTGATCTTGGTGCGGCAACAGATCCGGATGCCAACTCCCAGTTCTGGAATCCGTCGAAGTATGCTTTCGCCTATTCACAGGCAGCAGTGTCGCTGAGCTATACACCATGGTTGCGTAAACTTGTAAACGATATTTTTCTGGCCAATCTTTCGGGATACTGGAAAATAGGCAGCGGCGACAATCAGGCCATCAGTGCCTCGTTGCGCTATTTTTCGTTGGGCGAGGTAACAAGCAATATGCCCGGCGATGTTGGTACAACCAGTATTAATCCTTACGAGATGGCTATTGACGTGGGTTATTCACGCAAATTGTCGGAGAAATTCTCTATGGGTATAGTATTCCGTTATATATACTCTGACCTTGGTTATAACTCCACCTCTGATGTCGGTGACAATCAGACCGGCGCATCCGCATTCTCGGCTGATATCTCCGGTTATTACACCACATATCCGATTATTGGCCAAAACGAATGCCAGTTCTCCTGGGGATGGGATATTTCGAACATCGGTTCGAAAGTGAGCTACGACCGTGGTGCCAACCCAGCGTTTTTGCCTACCAACCTGCGTATAGGAACATCATTCATGTTCCCGTTGGCTGATTATCATACTCTTGCCATAAGTCTTGACCTTAACAAGCTGCTTGTGCCTACTCGTCCCCGTCAGAAAGATTACACCAAGATTGAGGACGGAGTGGAAGTGCCCGATCAGGAAGCATGGCAGCGCGCATATCAGGACTGGCAGGACATGTCGCCAATCACCGGTATATTCAAATCGTTCAACGACGCACCCGGCGGTATGTCGGAGGAATTGAAGGAGATAAACTATTCGCTTGGTGCGGAATACAGCTACAATCAGCAGTTCTTTCTGCGTGCCGGTTATTATCATGAAAGCCAGTGGAAAGGAAACCGTCAGTATTTCGGTTTCGGAGCCGGATTCTCTCTGAATGTTGTCCGTCTGGATGCCTCCTATATGCTTTCCACAGCTCAGAGTTCACCTCTTGACCAGACACTCCGTTTCTCCCTTACCTTTGATATGGAGGGCCTGAAAGGACTGTTCGGAGGTAGATAAATTTCATAATTATTGCTACCAGTTATGTATCGTATTGGCAACGGATTCGATGTACATCGTCTGGTTGAAGGCCGTGATCTGATTGTGTGTGGAGTAAACATTCCCTATTCTCTCGGTCTGCTCGGGCATAGCGATGCGGATGTGGCTCTGCATGCCTTGAGCGATGCAATTCTTGGTGCGGCAGCATTGCGCGATATAGGTTATCATTTTCCTGATACAGATGTCCGCTACAAAGGGGCTGATTCCCGTTTGCTGCTTCGCGAATGTGTGCGGCTCATAGATGAAAAGGGCTATAGGGTGGTAAATGTGGATGTCACCATTATTGCTCAGGCTCCTAAAATGTTGCCCTACATTCCTCAGATGATTCTCAATATTGCCGAGGATATCGGAATTCCTTCAGATTGCGTGTCAGTTAAAGCTACTACAACAGAAAAACTCGGATTCACCGGCCGTGGCGAAGGGATAGCGGCTCAGGCCTCCGCACTTCTTGTGAAAAAGTCCATGTAAACAATATCAAGTAATTCTTATAAGAATTTTAAAGGCGTAATTAATTACGCCTTTTTTTGAATGATTGCCCCAATAACATAGCCGTGATTTTTATCCATCTGCTGTCCGGGTGATTTTGAATATAACAATAAGCTAACCAAGGTATATATATACCTGAAACAAGTGATAATATAGTATAACACCACCATGGTAGTTCTATGAAATGATGTAGAATTTGTTGTGTAGCAACGTTACAATACCAAGAAAGTAGAAAAATAATGTAATTGGCACCAATAAGATGATCAAGTATCTTTACATCATGTTTTTCCATTAATTTAGCTACAGATATACACATAGTTATTCCAGCAATTGAACATAAAAATATCCATTTACTACCTTCAAAAAGAAAAAACAAACAGCTCCATAAAATAGTTACAGATAGTAAAAAAATCGGTGATAACCAGGGTATTATTTTATCAATATTTTTAGCAAAACGACAATAAGCTGCACCTAATGTGAAGTAAAGGCCTAATCGTACAGCTTCATTTATTGAAAAAAAGTAACTGTATTCAATTGGAAGAATCGGAAGAATAGCGAATAACAATATAAGTGTAATATATAAAAATATATTGTTAATTTTTGCATTCTCCCCAAGGGTTAGTATTGAATGATTGAATATCAATAACAAGAAGCTTGCCTGAAGAAACCATAAAAATGGAATAACGAGTGAATCGCCATATAAAAAAGAACGATAAAACGAATTTAAACTTAAATTAATATTGTCATCAGCAATACCAGACATCATTGCTCTGGGAATAAAAGTTACAAGGGTTAATACAATAAAAGGTAATAATAATCTTTGTAATTTCAGTTTGAAAAATTGTGGGATTCCGGTGCGATTAGAGGAATATCTCAAACGAGTTGTAAATATCATGAGGAATCCTGAAACAAACATGAATAATGGCATGCGGAAACTATATAGCATCCGGTAGATAACTAAAGTTTTACCCATCTCTCCGTCAGGATATTCATGGAATGAATGACCAAAAACAACAAGAATAATACCAATAATTTGTAAGTATGCGATAAATTTTATGAATTGTTTCATTCTATAATAACAAGACTTGATTGTATCAGAGGTGGTAAATTTAATTCAGATACTATATAATATTGACAAGGAAGCGGAAGATGGAGAGGTTGTAGGAGAGGAGAGCGCCGAGGCGGTTTTTTAGCCTGACATGGGGATTGGTCAGGATGGATTTTCGGTGTAATCGTATCACATTGAGGCACCGCTGACGGTAATTTTCCAGTTCAGGCAATGCGGATGCTTCTTTTTGATTTTGCCATATGAGCGAAAGCATGTTGCAGTGAGCGCTGAACCGACGGTCGGCAGCAGCTTTCATTAATGCCGGGGTGTGAGCCTCTTGGCTGAAATGGTTGTAAATTTCGTCGGTAACATCGAGCACATCGAATCTTGAACGTGTGATGGCGTGGATGAAGCTACCGGTGTGCTGCCGGTAGATGTATGTCAATTTATCAATTTGTGCAATTGTTCCGGCGCGTTCAAACAGCTGATGCGTTATGGCAAGATCTTCATAACGGCGACGGGTGGCAAACCGCAAACCATCGGAAAAAATCTGTCGGCTGATTAGACTCCCGCATATTGAGAACCGACCTATATGCTGATACAGAAATTCTTCGGTGAGTTTGTCAGCCTGAAAAATTATTAATGAATTGCGGCAATCGCCGGACTTACTATTCACGTTATAGCAAGGACGTTTCTGTTTCTTTATTTTTCCGAAAACCATGTTGGCTCCGGAAGTTGCCGCAGCATCAAGCATCTGCCGTGTGGCGTGCGGAAGGAGTATGTCGTCGGCATCCACAAATACAATCCATTGGCCTGAGGCTGCTTCCAGACCCCGGTTGCGTGCCGCACCGACTCCAATGTTGGGCTGACGTAAAAGAGTGAAACGGCTGTCGGTGTTTGCAAATTCCTGCGCTATAATATCCGAACCGTCGTCCGAACCGTCATCGACAACAATAATCTCAATATTGCCGAACGACTGATTCCTCAGGGAGTCGAGACACTCCTTGAGAAATTCATGGCAGTTGTAAACCGGAACAACCACCGACACAGCGCATCCATCATTGAATTCAGTCATCACAGCATCAGGTAAACTGCAAAACAGGCAAATTAACAAATATGCTTGCAGAAGCGTTTTTAAGTAGCAGCTTATCTATAAAACGGATGTTATTGGTGAAAATGTATGTTTGAATAGCACATTTTGGCTGTTTTCAGGCCAAGTCTGTTTTTTTGCGTACATTTGCATTTGACAGACTGACGCGTAATATACAATTCCGCATGTAAATATCAACCTCTTCGGTTATGGATGTATGCGGATAATAAAAAACAGGTTTCTATGAAAAGATTGATTTTGGCATTGTTATCGGTTTTCACAATGGTACAGATTCCTCTTGGATGTTCTGCGGAAAATTTCGAGCTTTTCAAGTACGGTGATTTTGAGAACTGGGTGACACGCAACATCGACGAATCAGCCATTATCGGCGGCAATACCAAGCAGCTTTACGAAATTGCTCCGAACGCCACAATAAACGGCGATAAGCCCTACACCAACATGGGCGGTTCGCCCTGGGCCACCTCCAATGTGATGGCAAAGGTGATGGGGATTACCAAAGGGAGCAATGCTGTTTTCCCAGACAAACATGGTTCGGGACGTGCGTGCAAGCTGACCACAATGATGGAGCACTGCAAGGCTCTTGGCATAATAAATGTGGATGTTGTTGTGGCAGGATCAATCTTTCTGGGCAAGTTCATCGAGCCGGTGAAATCCACCAAGGAGCCGTATTCCAAAATGGAGATGGGCATACCTTTCACGCGCCGGCCAAAAGCATTGCAGTTTGATTATAAACTCGACATGCCCAAGGACAACACACGCACCTATTCATCCGGATTCGGAAAAAAGAAAACTCTCCAAGGCCACGACAACGCCGAGGTCTACATTATTCTGCAGCGCAGGTGGGAAGATGAGCATGGCAACCTGTTTGCCAAGCGCGTGGGCACCGGAAGGCGTCATTACGGCAGCGCCACCAACGGCTGGGTGAGCAAGCACCGCATCCCGGTGTGGTACGGTGATATAACTGACCGTCCGGACTATAAACCTTTCATGGGTCTGATTCCGGAAGACAAGAGTTATTATGCACGCAACAGCAAGGGGAAGATGGTGCCGGTGAAAGAGGTGGGATGGGACAGCCCCGACGCCACACCAACCCATCTGCTTGTAATGGCATCGTCAGGCAGCGGCACGGCCTATATCGGAACCATCGGTCTGACAATGTGGGTTGACAATATGGGGCTGGTGTATTGATGAAGGTCACAAGAAAAATATTTTTCAGGCCGGCGGGTTATAGTTTGAACGGCTAAAATTCGTACATTTGCCAATAAAATAAATTGCCCCATGAAAATAATAAATTTCGCTGAACATAATTCACTCATCAGTCAGTATATGACTGAGATGCGCGATGTCAACATACAGAAGGACATGCTCCGTTTCCGTCGTAATCTGGAAAGGGTGGGCGAAATAATGGCCTATGAGATTTCAAAGACACTGGATTACCGCACCGTTGAGACACTTACTCCGCTCGATGTGGCCAAAACCAGTGTGATTGATTCACAGGTTGTGCTTGCCACAATTTTCCGTGCCGGTGTGCCTTTCCATCAGGGTTTCCTGAACTATTTCGACAACGCACAGAATGCATTCGTTTCGGCCTACCGGAAATATAAGGAGAAGGAGAATTTCGATGTGTGCATCGAATATCTCGCATCGCCGCGTCTCGACGGCAAAACGCTGGTTCTTGCCGACCCGATGCTTGCTACAGGAGCATCTATGGAGCTAAGCTACCGCGCTCTTCTCACCAAAGGAAATCCTGCACAGATTCATGTGGCCTCGGTCATCGCTTCCCGTCAGGCGGTGGATTATATTTGTGAGAAATTCCCGGAGGACCGCACCACTGTCTGGATCGGTGCCATCGACGAGCATATCAATGCCCATTCCTACATTGTGCCCGGACTCGGCGATGCCGGCGATCTGGCTTATGGAGTGAAAGAATAATTAGCCGCCGCCAGGTGAGCAAATCCGGCGGCTTAATTGTTAAAAAGGAGAAGTTTTCACCTAAATCATCAATGAGGGTGAATATTTCTCCTTTTCGTTTGTAATATATGTGAAAAGATACTCATACTGTTGTTTATATGGAAAATATGCTGAAAAAGATGGCGCTTGCCTATCACAAGGAACCGCACCCCGGTAAAATGGAAACCATACCCACCAAACCTTACTCAACTCCGGCCGACCTGGCTCTGGCTTATTCGCCCGGTGTGGCATATCCCTGTCTGGAGATAAAGGATAACAGTGAGAATGTGTGGGAATACACCAATAAATCAAATCTCGTTGCCGTGATTTCAAACGGTACCGCTGTGCTCGGTCTCGGAAACATCGGCGCCCTGGCCTCAAAGCCGGTGATGGAGGGGAAATCACTTCTTTTTAAGATTTTTGCCGGACTTGACAGTTTTGACATCGAGGTTAACGAGACAGACCCCTCGAAATTTGTGGAGATAGTGAAGGCAATATCCACTACATTCGGCGGCATAAACCTCGAGGATATAAAATCGCCCGAATGCTTTGAGATTGAGCGGCGTCTGAAGGAGGAATGCGACATTCCCGTGATGCACGACGACCAGCACGGAACGGCCATAATCTCGGCGGCAGCCTTGCTCAATGCCGCTGAAATTGCCGGTAAACCGCTCGAATCGCTCAAAGTGGTGGTGAACGGCGCCGGTGCGGCAGCCATATCCTGCAGCCGCCTGTACAAGCAGCTTGGTGTACGGGCTGAAAACATTGTGATGTGCGATTCAAAGGGCGTGATACGCACTGACCGCCAAGGGCTGTCGGAACAGAAAGCGGAATTCGCCACCTCTCGTCCGCTCAGCTCTCTTGCGGAGGCATTGGTAGGTGCCGATCTTTTTCTGGGGCTGTCGGTGAAGGATGTGCTGGCACCTGAAATGATTAAGTCGATGGCGCCTGATCCCATTGTGTTCGCCCTTGCCAACCCTGACCCTGAGATAGCCTATGAGCTGGCTGTGGAATCCCGTCCCGACATAATTTTCGCCACCGGCCGCAGCGACTATCCCAACCAGATAAACAATGTGCTCGGCTTCCCCTACATTTTCCGAGGAGCAATCGATAGCCGTGCCACACTGATTAACGATGAAATGAAACTCGCCGCCGCGCGTGCCATAGCACGATTGGCACATGAGCCTGTGCCTGATGAGGTGAAAGAGGCCTATGGCCAACCCGACATGGCTTTCGGAAAGGATTATATACTGCCTAAACCGATGGATCCGCGTCTGCTCGAGATTGTTGCCCCTGCGGTTGCTAAAGCTGCCGTAGAAAGTTCGGTTGCCCGGCTGACCATCACCGACTGGGACAGCTACCGGCGCAGCCTGAACAAGATAGCCTCGCAATGCAGCGATGGCGTGTGCTATTCGCAACTGCTCAACTCCCGCCGCACGCTTGAAAAGGTGAGCCGCGAACTTGGATATAAACTTTGACTATAATTTTGCAGGATTGCGGAATTTGATTAATTTTGTCGCAAGATTTCAAGGTAGCCTGAGCTATTGATACGGTGTCAGGCGAGGGAATCCGGTGTGAATCCGGAACAGTACCCGCTGCTGTAAGTTCCCGTGCGATGTTGCATTTTAATGGCAACGTTGCTGTGGATGCCGAGGAAAATGTTTCCCGGTGTCAGAATGTCCGAAATGTCACTGGCGTATGCCGCCGGGAAGGCCGGACAATCTGGAGCAAGTCAGAAAACCTGCCTTGACGGTCTTTTTCAACAGCATTGCCCACGGGATTATGGGCTTGGCGTCATGTTTCAGCAATCCGCCATTCATATCGGCTTATAGCCGGTTCCGATAAAGTTCCCGTTGTGCCATGTGTCAACGGGAATATTCATTTTTTTAAGAACCTATTTATAAGCCAATGAAAAAGATTTTTACTCTTGCAATTCTGTTTGCAGGTCTCACAGCCAATGCAGCCGACAGCAACGTTATCACCCTTGACCTTGCAAAGGCCACCACTCCTCTGACATTCAACGCCGAAACCGGCGCATGGACCGGAACCTACGACGATGATGAGACCGCTATCGAAAGTCAGTGCTTCTCGTTCGTAAAGGGTTCAATGGGCGAATACAAGACCTGGTGGGGATTCACAGCCTCCAACTCCGCCGACAACGCGCGTAAGGACGACACACTCACATTCCAGTTCAGCAACATGGCCAAAGGCGGCATCGTTCTCAACGAGGACGGCACGGTGAAGACCGATGATTTCGGCGCACCTGTCACAAGCGCGGAAATGCCCTATCTGGTAGGATACTATGGCTCCTATTTTGCCAAACGACCGGTGGATATGACATTCAACACCGGCAAATCGTATGATGCAGTGGGCGTGTATGTCAATCTTAACAGCTATCCATACTATTGCATCGAATATGGCGATGCTTTTGCCCGCGCGTTCAACAACGGTGACAAATTCACCCTCACCATCCACGGTGTTGCCCCCGATGAAACCGAGAAAGAGGTTACAGTAGAACTGGCATCGTACACCAACGGCAACCTCACTATCAACCGCGGCTGGAGTTATGTCGACATCACATCGCTCGGCACCATCAACGAACTCTATTTTACCATCAAATCCACCGATTCCGGCGATTATGGCGACAACACTCCCGCTTACTTCTGCATGGATAAACTGATGGTGAAGGAAAACACCAATTCAGGCGTGGAAGCCGTCAAGGCCAACGGTGCCGCACTCTCTTACGACCGTGACACCAACACCGTCAGCGTAGATGGCGCAGACTTCGCCATGGTCTACGACGTAGCCGGCAACGCTCTCACATCGAGCACCGAACCCCAGTTCAGCATCTCCCATCTTCCCGCCGGAGTCTACGTGGTGAAAGCCGGCAACAGCGTCCTCAAAATCGCCCGATAACCCCCGCTCCCCATCGAAGAGTATTAAGGATGTTCAGACCTCATCCTCCCAATCTGAAAAACAGAGAGACTGTCTAACAACCAAAGTTAGGCAGTCTCTATTTTTACACGCAAAATCAGAAGATTTAGGCTGCATTTGCCACACCTGATATAAAC
>UQER01000003.1 GCA_900540205.1 uncultured Porphyromonadaceae bacterium
AATGCATCCATCAACTTGTAGGGTCGCGACCTGTCGCGACTGCAGGCGGGATGTTGCAGATGAATGCCTGATGCCCAAATATATTACGCAGAGTGCAGTCGCGACAGGTCGCGACCCTACAATCGGGGGGAAAAGCGCGTGGGCGTCAGCGCAGACGCAGCTTCTTGCCGGGCTGGAGCTTCGATTTGGTGGTGAGGCCGTTGAGCTTGCACAGCTGACGCACGGTGACACCGTTGCGCGATGCGATGCGGCTCAGCGTGTCGCCACGGCGCACAGTATAGTTCTTGGAACGCGAACCGGAGGATGCCGTTGCGCTCTGGGAGGCCGGACGCGAAGCGCGATACTTGCTTGCATACTGCTCGTTGGCGGCGGGATCGAAGTTACGTGCACGTTTGTAAGTGTTCTTGTCGAAGGTGTATGTGTCGGTGTGCACCGTCTGGTTGGCAAAGTCGAAGATTGCGGCAGGGTTGATGGGGATACCCATGAAACGGGTCTCGAAATGGAGGTGCGAGCCGAAACTGCGGCCGGTGTTGCCGCCGAGGGCGATGGGTTCGCCGGCTTTCACATCCTGGTCAGGCTCCACGAGGAAACGTGACAGGTGGCCATAGACGGTTTCCAATCCGTTGGTGTGACGCACAATCACATAATATCCGTAGCCACGGCGCTCGAAATTGGTGAGGCGTACACGGCCGTCGAATGCGGCATACACGGTGTCGCCGGTCTGCAGCTTGAGGTCGATGCCCTTGTGCTCGCGACGGAAACGGCGGCGGTAGCCATAGGGCGAAGTCACATAGCCGGGGCAGGGCATGGCGAATTCGCTCACATCAATCGTTTTGGTGTCGGGCACGGCCATGCCTGCGTAGGCATTGACGCTGCGGCTGTTCCAACCTTCGTTATAGATGTCGAGCTCAGGCTCCTCCTCGTCCTTGAACAGGTTGTCGAGAAAAGCCTGTGTATCCTTGCTTGAAATCTGGTTGCCGATGTTTTCCTGACGTGCAATCAGGTTGTCATGTTCCGCCTTGTGTGCGTCGGGCACACGGAGTGTCTGTGCGGAGGCCACTGCAGCCGATGCAGCGGTTATGAGAAGTAATGTGAGGTTTCTTAATGTTTTCTGAAGCATGTTTTACTGAGAGAGATCGGAATTACGCGTTTAGTTCATCGTCGGCATAGATGGCCTTGACAGTTACAGGAAGATAATCGAACACTTCGCCGGGACGGAAGAAGCGGGCCACCTCGATGGCAGCGTTCTCGGGCGAATCGGATGCATGGACAATGTTCATCTGTCCGCTCATGCCGAAGTCGCCGCGAATGGTGCCGGGGGCGGCGTTGCGGGAATTCGTCACACCGGTCATGGCACGCACCACAGCCACGGCATCGACGCCGCGCACAGCCAGTACAACAACCGGAGTGGCAGTCATTGACGCCACAAGCGAGGGGAAGAACGGACGGCCCACCAGATGTGCGTAATGCTCGCTGAGAATCTTCTCGTCGAGCTGCATCATCTTCATGCCGGCAATCACCAGACCTTTTTGTTCAAAACGCGAAATCACAGCGCCGCAAAGGCCGCGCTGTATCCCCGAAGGTTTTATAATTACAAGTGTCGTTTCCATTTATGTTGTCATATTTGCGTCGCAGCACGCTCACAGCTCCGGAAACCTTCGCACTTGTGAGGAAGGAACGCACGGGGGAAGAGAGAGAATTGAAGCTGCTCTGACTCCGGCCATCGGCGCGGGATGCACTGCGTATCGGTAAGATCACGGTCAACAAGCGGTGCGGAGAGTGGCGACAACGCATCGCCGGATTTAAAGGTCATATGCCGCCTGATTGATTTCCACAAAATTACGAAAAATCAAAACCAATCGGAAAAGATTCCGCGCTAAAATATACTAAATTCCTTTTCGCGCCGCAAAATCCGAGTGTATAATTCTAAGCTAAAGAGACTTACGCCAAATATGTTCTACAACATGTTTTCAAACCCCGCCCCTCTATCAGGAGATGCGGGAGAGGTCGACCGGACGTTTGAACAGCAGCGACAGCTCGGCCTTCATGGCGCGGTGTTCCGGTGCGTCGAGGCCCGGATCAGCATCGAGAATGGCGCGGGCCACGTCGCGCGAGAGCTGCACCATCTGGCCGTCGGTGGCAAGATTGGCAATGCGGAGATCAAGGGGAAGACCGCTCTGGAGGGTGCCTTCAAGGTCGCCCGGGCCGCGCATTTTCAGGTCGGCCTCGGCAATCTTGAACCCGTCAGTGGTTGAGGTCATAAGCTCGAGGCGCTTGCGGGTGTCGGCTGCGATTTTGCGCTTCGACATGAGCACACAGTAGCTCTGCGCCGCCCCGCGCCCCACGCGGCCACGCAACTGATGCAGCTGCGACAACCCGAAACGCTCGGCGTTCTCAATGACCATGGTTGTGGCGTTGGGCACATTCACCCCGACCTCTATCACGGTGGTGGCCACAAGTATATGAGCCTGATGCGAAGCGAAAAGTTCCATCTGGTGCTCCTTCTCAGCGGGTTTCATCTGTCCGTGCACACAGGCCACGCGGTAGGAGCGGAATGTGTCGCGTATCAGCTCGTACCCCTCCTCGAGGCTGCGGAGGTCAAGTTTTTCATTCTCCTTAATCAGCGGGTAAACGATATAGACCTGACGCCCTTCGGCAAGCTGACGCCCGATGGAGCGGTAAACGGAGAATCGCTGGTCGTCGTAGCGGAGCAATGTGGTCACCGGCTTGCGTCCGGGAGGAAGCTCGTCGATGACCGACACATCGAGATCGCCGTACAGCGTCATGGCCAGCGTGCGAGGGATGGGTGTCGCGGTCATCACCAGCACGTGCGGCACCACGGTGTTCTTGCTCCACAGCCGCGCACGCTGCATCACCCCGAAGCGGTGCTGCTCGTCAATGACCACCAGGCCGAGATTGCGGAACTTCACTGCATCCTCGATGAGGGCATGGGTGCCCACCACGATGTGGAGCGTTCCGTCGGCAAGCGTGTGGTGGATTTCACGGCGTTCACGCGCACGCGTCGAGCCGGTGAGCAGCCGCACATTCACCCCAAGCGGGGCCACAAGCTGCCGCAGACTCTCATAATGCTGTCCGGCGAGAATTTCGGTGGGTGCCATAAGGCATGCCTGGCATCCGTTGTCGAGCGCCATCAGCATCGCCATCAGCGCCACGATGGTCTTGCCGGAGCCCACATCGCCCTGCACGAGGCGATTCATCTGCCTCCCTGTGGCCACGTCAGCCCTGATTTCGCGCAACACACGCTTCTGGGCTTCGGTGAGACTGAACGGGAGCATCTGCGTGTAAAAGCCGTTAAAGAAACGGCCGATGCGGCTGAACCTCACCCCCTGCAGCTCGGCGCTGCGGCGGTCGGCAAACCGCTGTATGTTGAGCTGCAGATAAAACAGCTCTTCGAATTTCATGCGTTCGCGGGCACGCTGCAACTGCTCGGGACCAGACGGATTGTGGATGGTGCGTATGGCCTCGTCGGCACTCATGAAACGGTAGCGCTCAAGCACATCGGCCGGAAGCGTGTCGGGCAGTTCGCGGCACGCAGCCAAAGCGTTCTGCACCCAGGTGAAGATGTTTTTGGAGGACACCCCGCGGTTGCGCAGCTTCTCGGTGAGGGGGTACACACCCCTCAGGCCCTGCGCGGCGCCGGTGGCCTCGGGTGGATCCACCTCAGGATGCACCATGCTCCAGCGGCCGTTGAACTGCTGTGGTTTGCCGAACAGCACATACTCCTTGCCTACATGATACAGTTCCCGGAGCGCGCGTATGCGCCGGAACCACACCACCTCCATCGTGGCGGACCCGTCGGAGAACAGGGCTGTGAGGCGCATTTTCGCCCCCTCCCCCTGCACCTGCATGGTGACAAACCGCCCACGCACCTGCAGCGCAGGCATCTCGCCGCTGAAATCAGCCACACGATAAATCTGCGAACGGTCAACATAATGGTTGGGATAGTGGTGCAGAAGGTCGTGGACCGACCGCAGGCCAAGCTCCTCGGCGAGAAGTTTCGCCTTGGCCGGCCCTATCCCTTTCACATACTGTATGTCGCGTTCGCGCAGATTCATGTCAGATTTTGCCTTGGGCTCGGAGTATCGCCTCGGCCACTATTATGTCGGAAGGGTTGGTGATTTTCAGATTTTCAGGAGAACCGGGGGTGAGAACAATGCCGGTGAATCCGGCAGCCTCAACCACCGAGGCATCATCGGTAAACAGGGGGGTGTACGGGAGCTGATATGCTTTTTCAAGCACCGACAGCCTGAAAGCCTGCGGCGTCTGGACGGCACGCAGCAGCGAACGGTCCACCGCTTTCGACGGCTCGCCGTCAATTCCGGCCGTACGCAGCGAATCGGTCACCTCAACCGCCGGGATGGCGCCGTCGGCCTGCATTGCCGCATGTGCCGCCGCCAGAATCACTTCTTTACTGACAAGCGGGCGGGCTCCGTCGTGGACAAGCACAACCGCCTCCTCACCGGGAAACGACGCATGATGCCGTTCGGCAATGACAGCCAGGGCATTCTTTACGGATTCCCAACGCGTGCTCCCACCGCCCACGGGACGGGGCGACACCACTCCGCAGCTCGTGCAAAGATTCTCCCAGAAACCGAACATATCGGACGAAAGCACCGGCACAATTTCAGCCCCGGGCATAGCCTCTGCAAACGCCCCGATGGTGCGGGCAAGCACCGGCATGCCGCCAAGCATCACGAACTGCTTGGGCACCTCCCCGCCGAAACGCGAACCGCTTCCGGCCGCTACTACTATTATATAATAATGTGTAGACATCTTATTTGCATTACAGAACAGGCAGAACCACTACTTCAGCTATGGTAGCTAAGATAGCTATTATAGCTACCATAGCCATTTTAGCTACAATAACCACATTCGCCGTTTCAGCCATGATAGCAAAGTTACAAAATTCCACTCTAATCACATTCCACATCCCATGATTAACGGGCCGAATGCTTAAAACAGCCGCCGGAAACGAAGAAAAATGTGTTTTATAACATATTTTTGCAACATTACAACCATCTCATTATCAGCCCGAAATGTAAAAATTAAATAATCTTAACACAAAATATCTTTACAATTCCCTGTCAATATCTAACTTTGTAGCCGAAAACATCACAACAGCACAAAACAAAACTTCAGGAAAATCACACCAAAACACATAAATGGAAAGAGTTGCCACATGCGACGCTTCAAAAACATAAGCATTCTACCCCAGCATATGACAGCCCCGGATTTTCAATAAGTACGAATACAATTTAACAACTATTTTAATCAAAACACAGCAATGAAAAAGTTTCTGATCAGCGCTGCCCTCGTTGCAGCCATCGCAGCTCCCGCTGTTGCACAGAATGAGTACGCTCCCGAAAAAGGCGAATTCAGCGTAGAACTTCAGTTCAACCCCTTCTCCAACAACTTCGAGACATTCAAGATTGACCAGATCAAAGGCCGCTACTTCTTCACCGACAAAGACGCCATCCGCTTCGGCATCGGTTTCGGCGTTCACACCGACAAAACCACCGAGGATCCCGACAACGCTTCGGACATCTGGACAAAAAACCGTGAAGGGAACTTCTCGATCAACCTCGGCTACGAGCGCACATTCCTGACCTACAAGCGCGTGAACCTCTATGCAGGCGCAGGTCTCGGCTTCGAACTCGTCTCCACTTGCCAGACAAGCCAGGCTGAATTTGACGACATGCTGGTAAAGACCCGCCTTTACAACGCCGGCTCCTACAACCTCTTCACTGTAAACGCATTCACCGGTATCGACTTCTACGTTTACAAAGGTCTCTTCGTTGGCGCTGAGCTCGGCATCAAGGTAGGTTTCAAGAACTTCCCCGGCCAGTACACCAAAGGCGGCGTGAACGAACGCGGCCAGTGGGATGACAACCTCGAAAGCGATCACGGTTCGAAATCAACCAACTTCGACCTCGGCACATACGCCGAACCCGCTCTCCGTCTCGGTTACACATTCTAATCCGACCGAAGTCTTACAACTTCATAAAAACACGTCGGCGCGCCTGAAATTCAGGCACGCCGACGCTGTTTTTTCAGAGGATGAACCTGTGTTGGCCTCACACATACTGGCTGCTCATGCGGAAAGTGAAGGTGTTGCGCCGCGCCACCACTATAACGCCGAAAATCAACGTGAACACGAAATTGAGCACAAACGGGAAATGGTTGCTCGTAGTGCCGAACAAGTCGCGGAAGAAATCAACCACAAACGGGGTGAAAGTAATGGCGATATAGTTAACGGACAAGACTATGGCAAGCGCCAGCGTGGATTTTCGTCCGTCGGTGACGGTGTAGGTGGCCTTGTCGTAGATCACAGGCTGGAACACACCGTAGCCGAATCCCATCAGCAACGCCGCCACATACAGCAGCCAGTGGGCGTGCGCCATGGCCATCAGCAACAGCCCTCCTGCTATCGATGCTATGGCGATAAGCGACGTCCGCTGCCCGAACACCTTAATTATATAAGGAAGGCAGAATCCCGGCAGAAATACGGCCAAATAGAACAACGCCGTGACAGTACCGGTAATGTCGCTGCTCAGATGATCCTCCTGAATGAGGAACGGCAGATAGTAGGAGATTATGGTGACGGCATAGGTGATGAAAGCATACAGCCCCACCAGTCCCGCCATACGGCTCAGTATAAAGCCGTCGCGCACCTTCTCCCCCTTCAACGGCGTGGCCCACTCAACCACCGGTGCGGGTGCATGTCCCACACCCGGGGGAACATTGTTCATCTTGACCGATGCCACCGGATTATTCCTCTTCACAAACACCATCAGGGCAAGCGGAATGGCAGGCGTGAGATAAACAAGAAACGGCATATGCCAGTTGCCACGGTTCAGCCAGCCAACCACAAACGTGGCGAGCACGAGCGCCACATTCGAGATTCCGCTCTTGATGCCAAGCTGCTGCATGCGGTATTTCCCCACAAATGTGTCTGCGATAAGACCGGCGGCCAAAGGAATCACCAATCCACAGCCGCAACCCAGCAGGCAGCTCACCACAATCAGCGCCACCATGGAGCGGGCGAAGAAATAAAGGATGCCGGCCACAAGATAAATGGCCAGCCCGATGACCACGATACGCACCTTGTCGCGCGACTCCGACAGCTTGCCGGAAAAGAGGACGAAGGGGATGATCAGCAGATTCGGCAGCACGGTGAGAAGCTGAATCTCAAGGTCGGATGCCGTGGGAAATACCTTGTCGAGATTGCCGAGCATGGGACTGACGGCCAGCCCCGGAAGGTTGACCACCAGCGAGACCGACCATATCGCCAGCAGCGCAGGCAATGTGATCGATCCTTTTCCGGTGGGAATTCTCATCATAGGTCAAAAAAATGTTGAGTGTTTACAATGTCGAGCAATTCAAGTCATGACTCCAATCGTGTCAGGCCGACTGATTCTCCTTTTCAAACGCAGCCTGCACTTCGGCATCCGTAGGCTGATAGCCGGCCGGCCATCTGGACACCTCGCCGGGTTTACGGCCCTCTATCTGCCAGTCGAAGGGATAGAATGTGGTGTTGGCATCGCGCCACGATTTTTTACGACGGGCAAACACAATCAGAGGCAACGCGATGAAAAGCGCCACGCCCACTATAAGCACGCCGACATAGACAGCCGGGCTGCCGGTCTTGATCTGCGACGGCGGAATGAAGCTGAGCACACCGGCCAGAACAGCACCTCCGACACCGACGATGGTGACAAGCCACATGCCGAATTTACCGCCGGGCACCTTGAAACCACGCGCCTTGTTGGGTGCGGTGTGACGCAGACGCACAAAGGCGAAATAGATGATGACCACCATGATAAGGTAAATGATGGTGGACATCTGGCTCAAAATCTGATAGGCCGACTCAACCGAAGGCAACAGCACAAGCACCAGCGACAGCAACGACACAATGGCCGCCTGCACATACAGGATTGTCGTCTGGATGCCGTTTTTGTTGGTGTGTTGCAGCGAGCGGGGCAGGAACCCGGCTTTGCCCACAGCCAGCAGACCGGTGGACGGACCGGCAATCACCACGCTTACCTGTCCGAGCACGCCGAACGTGATCAGCACGGCCATCACATTGCCGAGCCAGGGGGCGCCTATCGAGGCCCACAGATCGTTGTAGGCCACAAGCAGGCTCTGCAGCAGGTTGATCTTGCTTTCCGGAATCACCACGCCGATGGCAAGTGTGCCGAGAATGAAGATGGCGAGAATCGCAAGCGCCGCTATGAGAACCGATTTAGGGAAATTTTTCGACGGATTCTTCATGGCAGGCACCTGCACTGCCTGAATCTCCATACCGGCGAAGAACAGGAAGATACTGGCCGCCAGCACGATGGTGCCGAAATTAGAGAAATCAGGCCAGAATGGTTTGTCGAGCGGAAGGTAGACGGTCTTGCCCAGCAGCAGGTAGACAACCCCCATTATGATCAGCACCGCAGCCGGGATGATGGTGCCGCACAGACCGCCGAGGGTGCTGAGCTTGTTGGCATACTTCATGCCTCGGAAAGTGTTGAACGTACATACCCAGTAAACTCCAAGCACCACAATCAATGTGTACACACGGTTGCCGGCAAGCCGGGCATCAAACGCCTCCGGCCAGAAAATATAGGCCAGCGCCACAGCTCCGAACATAAGCACTGCCGGGAACCATATGACCACCATCTGCCAGTCAAGATACATGCTCAGCCAGCCGGTGCGGGTGCCGAACGCCTCCGATACCCAGCGGAACACACCGCCCGACCGGGTGTATGTCGAGGCAAGTTCAGCGCAGACCAGCGCATACGGCACGAGGAAAACTATGGCAGCAAGCACATAATAGAATATCGAGGTGAACCCGAACTCCGCCTGCGATGCAAGTCCTCGCATACTGACTATGGTAGTCACAATCATGATGGCCATTGCCATCATGGAAATCTGTTTCACTCCACCTTTAGGATGAGTGTGCGGCGTCTCCTCCCTTATTCCGCCCGAAACTGACGGCTTTTGAGACGCGGATGTTATTTTATCGTTAGCCATAGCGGTTTACAGTTATAAATGTGACATCAATCACGCATAAACGATAGAAAGGGCCGACACCGGATATCTCCAGTATCGGCCCGGATGTTGAAACTCGTTGCTGACGGGGCCTCGCCCCGCAACTAAAAATTATTCTTAACGGGCAGGATAGACTACAGGATAAGCCTCGGCAAGTTTTGTACCAACTTTATAGTGAATGCCGGGCTGAGCCGTGAAGTTTACATTGCTGCTTGCCTCGAACACCATAACGATATCGGATCCGCCGAACTGGAAGTAAGAAATCTCCTCGCCTTTGTGGAGAACCTTGCCCACTTCGGCTGTCATTACTACTGACGAAACCTGTGCCATACCCATAGGCAGCACGGCTACCAGACCGATAGGACTGTCAATGACAATCAGGCCGCGGCACTGCATGAATTCATAACCCGGAGAATCGGGAGCATCAAGGTGACGGATCATCTTAACATGGTTACGTCCGTCGGGGATTGCCTGATCCTGATCGGCCACTACTTCCAGATATACGGTACCTTCAATGAAGCGCGACTCAAGCACACGGCCGGCTACAGGGGCATGCTGACGGTGATAGTCGGTGGTGTTAAGGAATGCGTGCATCCACTTGCCGCCTTTGAAACGGTCCTTGTAAGGACTGTCGGCCAGAAGCTCGTCGATTTTCCAACGGATACCCTTGATATCAACTTCCGAATTCTCGCTGACTTCCCACTGACCGCCGAACGTGGAGTCGGCAGGCGAAGTGATTATACGGCTGTCTTCGATGGCTGCGATGGGGTGTGTGCCGGGTTTGAAATGACGTGCGAAGAATTCGTTGAACGTCTTCCATCCTCCGTGAGGCTGGATATAGGAGTCCATATTATAGGCAGGTGAATTATAATAGGACTGAACTGCCTCGGGGGTAAGTGATTCCGGAGTGTCCATCCATTTGCCAAGCTCCTTTATGAATTTTCTCATCCACAGCGAAAGCTCGGTGAGAGGTTCGGCGGGATCATGAGGCATCACTGCGTTCTGGAGGCTCTTTACAGGCTCCTGATCAAGAATGAAGTAGAAAAGACATACGTGCTTGTAAACAATCTTGCCGGGCTGATTCTCGACAGGAACCCATGTAAGCTGGGCGTCGAGCCAGTTGTAATAGTCTTCAAGCGAATTCATTTCGTCCATCTCAACGGCGTTGTAGGACTTTGCTTTGTCAAATGCCTGCTGGAATTTGTCTTGCCAATTGTTTTTTGCAATCATGTCGAGGAGCTCCTGCACGATCGGCTGGTGGGTAGTCTGTGCCATTTGTCAGTGTTGTTAGTTTAAAAAAATCTTGTGTGTTTTCATCAGGGGTGACCCCTGTTTCATATTTTCAAGATTTATAACACCTGCCGACCCGATATGGTTTTGCACACATTACGATTTATAATTTCACTACCAATTATTTAACAATTCTTCTGCCGCCATTCAGCAACCTGCTTAATTATTCACACTGCATTACCCCCCTCCACGTAAGTTGTAGGGCACAAAAACAACATTTGTCGCAATAATATCCGATAAAAAGAAACTCCGGACAATCCGAGATACAATCTAAATATTTAACTTTGCAGCATGATTGACAATAATAAATCCGTAAGTATTTTGGGCATCGAATCGAGCTGCGACGACACATCGGCAGCCGTAATCCGCGACGGGCTGCTGCTGTCGAACGTAATCGCATCCCAGAGCGTGCATGAAGAATATGGCGGCGTAGTGCCGGAACTGGCCTCGCGCGCCCACCAGCAGAACATTGTGCCGGTGGTTGATGCGGCGATAAAACGCGCCGGAATCAGCAAGACCGACCTCTCGGCTATAGCGTTCACCCGCGGACCGGGCCTGCTCGGCTCGCTGCTTGTGGGCACATCGTTCGCCAAGGGGCTTTCGCTCGGCCTGCGCATACCTATTGTGGATGTAAACCATCTGCATGGCCATGTGCTAAGCCATTTCGTGCGGCGCGCACCCAAGGATGTAGTGCCTGAATTCCCCTTCCTCTGCCTACTCATCTCCGGCGGAAACTCACAGCTGATAATGGTGCATGCTGCCGACAACATGGAGATTCTCGGCCAGACCATCGACGATGCCGCAGGCGAGGCTTTCGACAAATGCGCCAAGGTGATGGGACTCCCCTACCCCGGAGGCCCACACATCGACCGTCTTGCCGCGCAGGGGGATGCCACCCGGTTCAAATTCGCCAAGCCACACATCCCGGGGCTCGACTACAGTTTCTCCGGGCTTAAAACCTCGTTCCTCTACACGCTGCGCGATTCCGTGAAGGCAGACCCCGATTTCATCGCCAACAATCAGGCGGACCTTGCGGCATCGCTCCAGCGCACCATCATCGACATCCTCCTTGACAAACTCGACAAGGCCGTGAAGAAAACCGGTGTGAAAACCGTAGCCATCGGCGGAGGCGTCTCGGCCAATTCCGGCGTACGTCAGGCCGTGGCCGACTACTGCGCAAGCCACGGGCTTAATGCTTTCATTCCCGAGCGCGCCTTCACCACCGACAACGCCGCCATGGTGGCCATAGCCGGTTACTTCAAATATCTCAAAGGGGAATTCTGCCCCTATTCCGAGGCTCCTTTCGCACGCGTTTCGCTCTAAAACACTCGGAAGCCTAACTTACAGCGGAGATTCTCCCAAAAAAAACTTGACAGGAAATGGATGTTTCTGTAATAGCCATCGGCGACGAACTGCTCATAGGTCAGGTCACCGACACAAATTCGGGCGACATTGCCCGCGCACTTACACCGTTCGGATGGAGCCTGCGCTCCACACGCACCGTTCACGACAACGCCGCCGACATCCGCGATGCCATTACCCAAGCCTTCGCCGAATCGGATGTGGTGCTCACCACCGGAGGCCTCGGCCCCACCAAGGATGACATCACCAAATCGACCCTGCGCGACATTTTCGGAGGCGAAATGGTGCTCGACAGCGACACGCTTGAAAACGTGCGCGAGGTGTTCCGACGCCGCGGGCTGCACATGAACAGCCTTACGGAAAGTCAGGCCATAGTGCCGGATTCATGCACAGTGATCAAAAACGAACTCGGCACGGCGCCTGTCATGTGGTTCGAACGCAACGGGAAAGTGCTCGTGGCCATGCCCGGCGTGCCGTTCGAGACACGGAATGCATTCTCAAAGGAGGTTCTGCCGCGCCTGCTCCGCCATTTCGGCCAGACAGCCACCATACTCCATTCCACACTTATAATCACCGACATAACCGAGAGCGACCTCGCCGAGAGAATTGCCGACATTGAAAATGCACTTCCGCCACAACTGCATCTGGCCTATCTGCCCAATCCGGGCTACATACGCCTGCGTCTGGATGCCACCGGAATGGAAGAGACACGCCTGCACGGAATGCTCTCTGATGCCGTGTCAGCTCTGCGCAAAAATCTCGGCGACAAAGTTCTGGCCGAACATGATGCCACTCCGGAAGAAATCCTGAAAGACATCCTCGTGGAGAAGGGTCTCACATTCGCCACGGCCGAAAGCTGCACTGGCGGAAACATAGCCCACCGGTTCACAATGCTTCCGGGCGCATCGGATGTTTTTGCCGGCGGAGTGGTAAGTTATGCCAACGAAGTAAAACTCAATGTGCTTGGAGTGGACGCCGGGACAATCGCCACACTCGGCGCCGTATCCGAACCCGTAGCCGCAGCCATGGCCGAGGGGGCATGCCGTGTTCTCGGAACCGACTGCGCCGTTGCCACTTCAGGCATTGCAGGCCCCGGCGGAGGCACGCCTGACAAACCGGTAGGCACCGTGTGCATGGCGTTCGCCACACCGGCAGGCACACACACTGTCACCGTTCATCTCCCCGGCGACAGAGGCCGGGTGATTGACCGCGCGTCGACCACCGCCCTTATCGGCATGATCAAAGCTCTTCGCTCCCTTTAATTCATCAAAGCTTTTCGTTCTCTTTGATTCCTCAAAGCTCGTCGACCTCTTTAAGCCACATTTCGGCCGAGGCATCGGAGGGCATGCGCCAGTCGCCGCGCGGCGACAGACACACCGAACCCACCTTCGGACCATCGGGCATGCACGAGCGTTTGAACTGCTGACTGAAAAAACGGCGGAAGAACGTGCGCATCCAGTGTTTTATGGTCTCGCGGTCGAACACTCCGTCGAAGGCATTGAGTGCCAGCAGGAAGATGCGTTTCGGTGTGAACCCGTAGCGCAAGGTGTAGTAAAGGAAGAAATCGTGCAGTTCATACGGGCCCACAAGGTCCTCGGTTTTCTGCGTGATATTCCCCTGCTCGTCGGCAGGAATGAGTTCGGGCGAGATGGGGGTATCGATAATGTCGTGCAGCGCCTCCACTACCTCCGGCACATCGCTGCGCATCTCAAACCAGCGCACGAGATAGCGCACGAGGGTCTTGGGTACCGAGGCATTGACACCATACATCGACATGTGGTCGCCGTTGTAGGTAGCCCAACCCAGCGCAAGTTCCGAAAGGTCGCCGGTGCCGAGCACCATGCCCCCTTCCTGATTGGCCACATCCATCAGCAGCTGGGTGCGCTCGCGGGCCTGCGAGTTCTCATAAGTCACATCGTGCACAGCCGCATCATGACCGATGTCGGCGAAATGCTGCTCCACGGCCTTAGAGATGGATATTTCGCGTGCCGTTACACCCAGGCCCCCCATCAGCTTCACAGCATTGCCGTGCGTGCGGCCTGTTGTGCCGAATCCGGGCATCGTGATGCCTATGATTCCCTTGCGGTCAAGCCCGAGTCTGTCGAAAGCCTTCACCGCAACAAGGAGCGCAAGCGTGGAATCGAGACCGCCGGAGATGCCGACCACCAGCGTATGGCAACGGGTTGCGGCCAGACGGCGCGCCAGTCCGGCCACCTGAATATTCACTATCTCGTTGCAGCGCTCGTCGATGGCTGCATCATCAGCAGGCACGAATGGCCGCGGAGCCACCTTGCGCAGGAGTTCAGAGGGGCCGCCCTCATTGTCGGCATCAGGTGCTGTGGGACAGTCCACCACACGCATGCTTGCATTGAAGCCGTTGTTGTCACGGCAGTCATGCCAGGTGGTGGAATGCATACGGTCGCGCTGCAGCGCCTCGATGTCTATATCGGCAACGGACACTGAAGGCTCATTGCTCCAACGCTTGTTGGAGGCAAGCATCGTGCCGTTTTCGGCAACGAAAGCCTTACCGTCGAACACGAGGTCGGTCGACGATTCTCCGAACCCGGCCGAAGCATACACATAGCCGCACATGCAGCGCGCACTCTGCTGGAGGATGAGGTTGCGCAGATAGACATACTTGCCTATCTGATCGTCAGAGGCCGAGAGATTTGCCACAACCAGTGCCCCGCCCAAAGCTGCAAAACCCGAAGGGGGCACGGGCGCCCATAGATCCTCACATATTTCTATGCCCACAGCAACGCCCTTGACACGGGCCAGCTGTTTGTCGCCAAGCTGCAGACCCAAGAATTCGGCATTGTGTATGTCATGCCCTGATGCAAACCAGCGTTTTTCGTAAAACTCATTGTAATTAGGCAGATAAGTTTTGGGTACGACCATGCGCACCTCACCGCCGCTCACCACCACGGCACAGTTGTAGAGCGAACCGCCCGAACGCACCGGTGCGCCCACCACCGCGACAAGATGAAGATCGGCAGTGGCTGCGGCGATACGGAGCAACGCCTCATCCGATTTGTCGAGCAACAGGCGGCTGTGGAACAGGTCACCGCAAGTGTAACCCGTGACACAAAGCTCCGGGAACACGGCAAGGTCAACGCCCTGCCCGTCGAGGCTGCGCAGTTCATCTATTATATGCGAGGCATTTGCCTGCGGATTAGCTATCTCAACCGGCGGAACCACTGCCGCCACACGGAAAAAACCTGATTTCATATTTCCAAGTAGTTATTTCTATGTTTAGGGAAGCCTCGACATTCCGGAGGCCGATGTGCCTCTTCCCCGATGCGAAATTACGGATTTTTTCTATGAATATTTGCTCAAATCACAAAAAATCACTTACTTTGCACTCTGTTTTGTGGCTCCTCTATAAAAAAGTCCGCGGCAGTGATGCAGCCCCGGACGATATGAGAATGAGATGGCGGCCACTGACATATCGTGTTAATCAACAAGAAATCAAGATAATACATTAACAGCCATGTCAAAGATTTGTCAGATTACAGGCAAAAAAGCGATTACCGGAAATAACGTATCGCACTCGAAGCGCCACACAAAACGCCGCTTCAATGTGAACTTGTTCAACCGCAAATTCTTCTGGGTTGAGCAGAACACCTGGGTGCTCCTCACCCTCTCCAACGCAGGCCTCCGCACCATCAACAAGATGGGTCTTGACGCAGCTCTCAAGCAGGCCGCAGAAAAGGGTTATCTCACTGAAATCAAACAATTAGACATCTAATCACAGCAATGGCAAAGAAAGCAAAAGGTAATCGCGTGCAGGTGATTCTGGAATGCACCGAACATAAAGCCAGCGGCATGCCCGGCACCTCCCGTTACATCACAACCAAGAACCGCAAGAACACCACAGAGCGTCTGGAGTTGAAGAAATACAACCCCATCCTCAAACGCATGACTGTTCACAAAGAAATCAAATAATCCACCCCACAAAAGCATAAACAGATATGGCAAAGAAAACCGTCGCATCTCTTCAGAAGGGTGAAGGCCGCACCTATTCCAAGGTGATCAAAATGGTGAAATCACCCAAGACCGGTGCATACACATTCCAGGAACAGATGGTTCCTAACGATGCCGTTAAGGACATCCTGAAATAAACATTTCAACGACTACTCCGAAAGCTGCACGGCAGCACCTCAACCCTCCAGCAGGCAGGTGCGCGGCAAATGCAGCCGGAACAATACACTCCGCACGGGAGGACCAGCCCTCAGGCTCAGTCCTCCCGTGCGTTTTTGCACTTTTCAGGACACTCCTCATCAGCTTATCCGAATCTATCCGAGCTTATAAGAATTATCAGAATTATAATTCGGATAAATTCGGATAATGGCAGCAGTTAATTTTGGCAAAAGCCTGAAATTGCGTAAATTTGTAGTCTGCATACACGCAAACAACCATAGTTCATCTAATCACGAGTAACAAAAAAAACTGAAATATCACCATGTCGTTGCAATGTGGCATAGTAGGACTGCCCAACGTGGGCAAGTCAACCCTTTTCAACTGTCTTTCTAACGCCAAAGCCCAGTCGGCCAACTTTCCGTTCTGCACCATCGAGCCGAATGTGGGAGTCATCACCGTGCCCGACGACCGCCTCAACCGCCTGGTGGAGATGTGCCAGCCCCGCAGCGTGGTGCCGGCCACGGTTGAGATTGTAGACATCGCCGGCCTTGTGAAAGGTGCGAGCAAGGGCGAAGGCCTCGGCAACAAGTTCCTTGCAAATATCCGCGAAACCGACGCCATAATCCATGTGCTCCGGTGCTTCGATGACGACAACATCACCCACGTGGACGGCACAGTCGACCCCGTCCGCGACAAAGAGATCATAGACTACGAGCTGCAGCTCAAGGACCTCGAGACCATAGAAGGCCGTATTGCACGCACCCAGAAGCAGGCCCAGACCGGCGGCGACAAGGTGGCGAAAATGCAATACGAGGTACTGAAAAAATTCAAGGACGCCCTCGACCAGGGAAAACCGGCACGCTCGGTGACCCTCGACACTCCCGACGAGCAGAAATTCGCCCGCGAACTCTTCCTGCTCACCAACAAGCCGGTGCTCTACGTCTGCAACGTGGACGACGCATCGGCCGTGAACGGCAACAGCTACGTGGATGCCGTGCGCGAGGCCATCAAGGACGAGAACGCCCAGCTGCTCATCGTGGCAGCTCAGACCGAGGCCGACATTGCCGAACTCGACACCTTCGAGGAACGCAAGGAATTCCTCAACGAAATCGGACTGGAGGAATCGGGCGTGGCGCGCCTTATCCGCGCAGCCTACGCTCTGCTCAACCTGCAGACATTCTTCACCGCTGGCGCCGACGAGGTGCGTGCATGGACCTTCATGCGCGGCGCCAAGGCTCCGCAGTGCGCCGGGGTGATCCACACCGATTTTGAAAAAGGCTTTATACGTGCCGAAGTCATCAAATATGACGACTATGTGAACCTCGGAGGCGAACAGGGCGTGAAGGAAGCCGGCAAGCTCAGCGTGGAAGGGAAGGATTATGTGGCTCAGGACGGCGACATAATGCACTTCCGTTTCAACGTCTGACCCCGCGACAACGGTGAGTTCCCTCAGCACAACTCTCCGTCAGACAAACACGACAATTGATCATACTCACATAAATCTCCAACAATGAAAACCAGACATCTGGCAATAGCCCTTGCGGCCGTTGCCGCAACATCGGTTAACGTTATGGCAACCGAACATCTCAAAAGCGTGAACCCGGCCTACATCGACAACACTGTCCCTGCAGCCGACGACTTCTACCACCACGTGAACAACGGATGGCTCAAAGCCCACCCGCTCACACCCGAATATGCCCGCTACGGCATCTTCAACATCCTTGCCGACTCGGCCGAGAACCAGGTAAAGGAGATTGTTCTCAACCTCGGACAGACCAACCCCGAACCCGGCAGCAACGCATTCAAGATCTGGACACTCTATTCGCAGGGCATGGACTCCGTGCGCCGCAATGCCGAAGGCGCAACCCCCATCCTTGACGACCTCAAGAAAATAGAGAACACCACACCCGAGGAGATGGACAACCTTTTCCTGTGGATGCACCGCAACTACTCCAGTCCCTTCTTCGGCGCAGGTCCCATGGAGGACATGGCCGACTCGAACAACTACGCCATGTATGTAAGCGGAGGCTCGATGGGTCTGGGCGACCGCGACTACTATCTGCTCAACGACAAGGAGAACACACGCATCCGCAACGCTTATAAAAAGCTCATCGTCGACCAGATGATGAATGCCGGCTACAAGAAAAAAGATGCCACCCGCATCATGAACAACGTGCTCAAAATCGAGACTGCCATCGCCGACTCCGCCCTCACACGCGAAGAGAGCCGCAACATCCCGGCCATGTACAATCCCCGCACTCTCGACCAGCTCAAAGCCGACTATCCCCATGTGAACTGGGACCGCTTCTTCGTTGAGACCATGGACATCGAGACACCCCAGCAGTTCATCCTCACCGAACCCAAGGGGATGAAGCAGGCCGACAATCTGATGGCATCGCTCACCGACCGCGAGAAAAAGGACTATTACCTCTGGAAGTATGTGGCACAGGCTGCCCCCTACCTCAGCGACAAATTCACCGACACCTCGTTTGAGTTTGCCAAAGTGAAAAGCGGTGTGCAGCAGCAGCGTCCCCGCTGGAAACGCGCTCTGGGTGTGCCCGACAGCTACATGGGCGAGGCCATCGGCCGCCTGTATGTGGAGAAGCACTTTCCCGAAAGCTCCAAGCAGAAAATGCTCGACCTCGTAGGCAACCTCCGTGTGGCCCTCGGCAAGCACATCATCAACCTCCCCTGGATGACCGACGACACCAAGCTCAAGGCCATCGAAAAGCTCAACAGCTTCACTGTTAAAATCGGCTATCCCGACAAATGGAAGGACTACTCCGCAATGGAAATCGACCCCGCCAAAAGCTACTACCACAACGTGCACAACGCCGGAATGTGGCATCAGAAAGAACAGCTCGCCAAATGGGGCAAACCCGTCGACAAAACCGAATGGGGCATGACACCGCAGACGGTCAACGCCTACTATAATCCGCTGGCCAACGAAATCGTGTTCCCCGCAGCTATCCTGCAGAACCCGTTCTTCGACCCCGAGGCAAGCGATGCTGAAAACTACGGCGGTATCGGCGTGGTTATCGGCCACGAAATGACCCACGGATTCGACGACCAGGGCCGCAACTTCGACTCGAAAGGGAACATGACCAACTGGTGGACAGCCGAAGATGCCGAAGCCTTCGACAAGCTCACCTCAAAACTCGGTGCACAGTTCGATGCAGTCGAAATTCTCCCCGGCCTGATGGCAAACGGCTCTTACACCATGGGAGAGAACATCGCCGACCAGGGCGGTCTGCGCATCAGCCGCACAGCGTTCCTCGACGCTCAGAAAAAGAAAGGCGTGGACATCAACTCGGAAGAAGCCAAAATCGACGGATTCACACCCGAGCAGGCATTCTATCTGAACTACGCCAACATCTGGGCCACAAACATCCGCGACGAGGAGAAACGCAACCTCACCATCGGCGACGTGCACTCGCTGGCCGAGAACCGTGTGAATGTGACTCTGCGCAACATCGAGCCCTTCTTCAAGGCTTTCAACGTGAAGGAAGGCAACAAACTGTTCCGTCCGGCCGACGAGCAGGTCATCATCTGGTAAACGGCATGCGTATCTGACACGCTGACAGACACAACAGCAACCGGGCATCAACCAAAACCGATGCCCGGTTGTTTTTTATCCAGACGGTCTGCCGCAGGCCGGATACAACTAAAAACTTTACACCATGTCGTACAAAATCATTGAGATTGAAGGCATCGGCGATGCCTACGCTCGCAAACTCGAAGATGCAGGCGTCAAGACCACGGACGATCTGCTCAAACGCGCCGCCACCCCCAAAGGACGCGAAGCCCTTGCCGAAGAAACCGGCATAAGCCCTAAACTCATTCTCAAATGGGCCAACCATTCCGACCTGTTCCGTATCAAAGGTGTGGCCGGGCAGTTTGCCGAACTGCTCGAAGCCGCCGGAGTGGATACCGTAAAGGAATTCCGCCACCGCGTGGCCGCCAACCTCCAGCCAAAGCTTGTCGAGGTAAACGAGGCAAAGAACCTATGCAACCGCGTTCCTTCAGTTGCCGAACTCGAGAAGATGATTGCCCAGGCAAAAGAGATGGAACCTGCCATCAACTACTGACCCTTCATAAGAGCTTACAGCAGCTTTCAAAAGTTCACAGGAGTTTATCCGGAGAGTGTTGCAAAACTGCGAAACCTCGGTCAACGATGTAGGGACGCACGGTCTGAGCGTCCCTACACATTGGGGTTATGCTACACCCTCCAGGAAAAATTCCAACGCCTAATAAACCAAGGCCACCTGCCGGAATTCAGATTCCGGCAGGTGGCCTTGGTTTATATTTTTCAATCGCGGTATGTCGTATCAGAACACGCGGCGCACGCTTAGAAAGCGCTTTGCATAGTAGGGAGCGGAAACACGGTCGATACTGATGCCGCTGCTTACCGATGCATGAATGAACGTTATCTCGCCGGTGACGGCATCATTGTCAATCACGATGCCCACATGCCCCACACGGCCCGAACGCGAATTGCGGCCGGTGAAAAACAGCAGGTCGCCCGGCTCAGCCTCCTCGCGTTTGATCTGCACGCCCTGTGTGGCCTGGGCTGCCGAAGATGCGCTGAGATTATATCCGAACTGACGGAACACATAGCCCGTGAATCCCGAGCAGTCAAAACCCTTGGGCGATTTACCTCCGCGCACATAACGTGTGCCCATAAACTTTTTGGCATACGCAATCATGTCGGCCACCATGTCGGAGTTTCCTCCGCCAAGGTCGTCCAGCAATTCCATTCCTGCGGCAGGCACAATCTCGAAGGGGTTGGTACGCGACACCGAGGCATAAGTAAGCTCCTCCTCGGCGGCGTCTTCGGCCGAGACGGTACGGGTCTGCTCCGTGCGGGATTTTGTAGTGGAGTTTTTCGTGGTGGCGGTATGCTTCCGGACCGCACCGGCAGGAAGAACTGCCACGGCCATACAGAGCGCTATCGTCAGGAGGTATCGGGTCATAGGTTATTTTTTCTGATGCCGGCTGAAACGTGATTTAAATGCCGGCGGCGTGTATGCGTCACCATAAGGGAATCGGAAGAGAAGTGGTGACAAAAAAAAAGAATCGTCCGGACTGGAAACAATATCCAACCGAACGATTGCAAAGTTACTAAAATTAAAGCTCAATCGGAACAGGGCTTCACCTAATTATATTCATTTTATGTTAAAAAGGTTAAACCGTCAGAATCCGTGTATGAAAGCCTCATTTGCCCGGATACACGCCCGTCAGAACAGCCACGCAGCTGTGACGGTCCAGAAACGGTTCTTGGCGTCCACACCCACCGGGCCGTAGAGCGATGTGTCGCCCGACGCCGAATTGTTGATGCCGAGACCATAGGAAGCGGCAAGTTCGACCTTGTTGACGATTTTCAGACCGAAACCGAAGTTCCACGCAAAATCGAATGTCTTATTGTTCCATGCATTCTTCACGTTCTTGTTTGAAATGAGGAATGAGAAATCAGGACCGGTGGTAAGGAACGGAGTCACGAATTTACCCACCAGAGGCAGACCGATGTTCCAACGGAAATTGATGGGAAGCTCTATGTAGTCACGTCCGATGTTCACGGTTGAATAGTCCTCCGGATCGCCGAAATCAGCCATGACCTTGGTGGTGCGGTGGGTGTACATGAGCGATGCATCGAATCCGATGTTGATAATCGGAGCCACGAACTGCATCATCACACCGCCGGTGAATCCGGAACGGTTATCGCTGTCAAAAGCTTTCTCATTGAATTTAAGCTCATTGATTGTCATACCGGCCTTGACGCCGAAACGTACCGGCGAACCGGCCTTGGCACTGAAGCCCATGGCACCGACTGCAAGCATGCAGCAAAGCACAATTTTTGCAAGTTTTTTCATATCTTTCTATGTATTATTAAATTACTATTATTTCTCAACATGTCAAGGCGTCCGCCGCACATTAGCGGCACATACGGGCAAGCCGCACATTCACACCGCGTTGAAAGGCAAAGTTACACATTTTTTCCAAATTCTGCCGGAAAAAGCTTATCTTTGCCATGACGTACTACAAATACTACCTTTTTAAATGGACGCTGACAAAAAATTACAACTGGAAGAACAGGTGGTGAAGATGCTTAAAACCGTCTATGACCCCGAAATTCCGGTGGACATATATTCGCTCGGACTTGTATACAAAATCGACATCACCGACGACGCCGACCTCACTGTCGACATGACAATGACCGCACCCTCATGCCCCATGGCCGACTTCATAATAGAGGATACCCGCATCAAACTCGAATCGATCGAAGGGCTGAAAAGTGTAACGGTCAACCTCGTGTTCGAGCCCGAGTGGAACAAGGACATGATGAGCGAGGAAGCAAAACTCGAGCTCGGCTTCCTATGACAAAAAAAATCTATTTCATATCCGACCTCCATCTCGGAGCCGCCTATATAACCGACCCTCGCGCACATGAAATGCGCATTGTGCGGTTCCTGGATTCGATAGCTGCCGACGCTGCCGAGCTGATTATGCTTGGCGACGTGCTCGACTACTGGTTCGAGTACCGGACGGTGGTGCCGCGCGGCTACGTGCGGTTTTTCGGAGCGCTCTCCCGCCTGGCCGACAGCGGCGTGAAGATAACATGGTTCATCGGCAACCACGACATCTGGCTGTTCGACTATGTGCGCGACGAAATCGGCCTGCGCGTGGTCGACGGCTTCGAGGTGCGCGACATCAACGGACTCCGGTTCTTTCTGAGCCACGGCGACGGCGTAGGCAAACTTCCACCGGCATTCCGCACCATGCGGGCATTATTCCGCAACCGCCTCTGCCAACGGCTATACGCTGCCATCCATCCGCGCTGGACCATCCCTTTCGCCCATGCATGGAGCAGGCATTCGCGCGCCACCGGCGATACCGGCAGCGGTCAGTCCCACTCGTCCGAACCGCTTGTGAAATTCTGCAACGACTACCTCACCCAAGTTGACCCCACCGTGAATTATTTCATGTTCGGACATCACCACGTCCTGGTGAATCAGACGCTGTGCAACTCCACAAGCCGTATGATTATAATCGGCGACTGGCTGAGCCATTTCTCATATGCCGAACTCAACGGACAAGAGTTGTCGCTTAAAATTTTCCATTAATTTTGACTGACATACAGAAAAACATAAGTGTTAACACTGTTAAAACCAACCGTTAACAGAACTGCTAACCTTGCGCATAACGCTTGATATAAAGCCACTTGCATCGCAACACATTTTCAAGAAGCAAATAACAGCCCAAAAAGCATGTCGTAAAACATATTAAAAAATTTTGCCGTGCCACAAAAAAGGCTCACCTTTGCATCACAAACCTAAAACAATCTTTTTTACCTTAGAAATTGTACCTATTGGAAACCAATAAAGAAGCGCTTAGTGATAAGCGCTTCTTTATTTTTAACCGCCCCACCCCTGTGCAGGATATGTTTAATAACAATCTGCGAAAACCGCTCCGGATTGTTGTAAATATGAAAATTTCAGCTAATTTTGTGAATTGGAAAATGCATGTTGCTCTGCAACCGCAGAATTGCCCTACAGACCAACCTGAATCAACCCGAAATAACACATTAACCAATCTTTAACTTATGGCTAAAATCCACGGTGCCGTCACCATTGAACAAGAGCGTTGCAAGGGCTGCGACCTCTGTGTGGTGGCGTGTCCCTGCAATGTTCTTGCACTACAGCCCAAAGAGGTAAACGACCGCGGCTATCACTTCGCGTATCCCGCCACCCCCGATGCCTGCATCGGCTGCGCGGCATGTGCGTTAGTCTGCCCCGACGCCTGCATCGAAGTGTACAAGGTGGTAGAAAAGTAACCGCCTGCCCTCTCCAATCTTAACTACATTATTCCACCGACTAACAATCCTCAAGGATGAAACAAGACATAAAACTGATGAAGGGCAATGAGGCCATAGCCCATGCCGCCATCCGGTACGGTGCCGACGGATATTTCGGCTACCCTATCACCCCACAGAGTGAAGTGCTCGAAACCCTCGAGGCACTCATGCCGTGGGAAACCACAGGAATGACAGTGCTGCAGGCTGAAAGCGAAGTGGCATCGATCAACATGGTCTACGGCGGTGCCGCATCAGGCAAAGCCGTGATGACCTCCTCGTCGTCGCCTGGCGTCAGCCTCATGCAGGAAGGTATCTCCTATCTGGCAGCATCCGAGCTGCCTGCGCTGATTGTAAACGTGATGCGCGGCGGCCCGGGACTCGGCACCATCCACCCATCGCAGGCCGACTATTTCCAGGCCACCAAAGGCGGCGGCCATGGCGACTACCACCTCATTGTGCTCGCGCCCTCCACCGTGCAGGAGATGGCCGACTTTGTGGGCCTCGGATTCGACCTCGCATTCAAATACCGCACACCTGCCATGATTCTCGCCGACGGTGTCGTTGGCCAGATGATGGAGAAAGTGGTGCTCCCCCCGCAGCGCGAGCGCCGCACCGACGAGCAGATCCGCCGCGAATGTCCGTGGGCAGTAACAGGCCGCACAGGCGGACGTCCGCGCAACGTGGTCACATCGCTCGAGCTCGACTCCGCCGTGATGGAGAAGAACAACGAACGTTTCCAGCGCACCTACAAGGAAATCGAGAAAAATGAAGTGCGCTACGAAGAGAAATACACCGACGACGCCGAATATCTCATCGTGGCGTTCGGCTCGATTGCCCGCATCTGCCTCAAGGCAATCGAAGAAGCCCGCAAGGTCGGTATAAAAGTAGGGCTCATCCGTCCCATCACACTCTGGCCTTTCCCCTACGATGCCATCCGCGAGGCCGCCAAGCACGTGAAAGGTATCCTCTGCGTCGAGCTAAACGCAGGCCAGATGATAGAGGATGTGCGCCTGGCTGTCAGCGACTCTGTGCCTGTGCGCCACTTCGGACGCCTGGGCGGCATCGTGCCTAACCCGCAGGAAGTTCTCAACGCCCTTGAGAACGATTTCATCAACAACCGTAAAGACTGATCCACCATGACACGTGAAGATATAATTAAAGAGGAAAACAAAGTTTATTCCCGCCCGAAACTCCTCAATAAAAATGTGATGCACTACTGCCCCGGCTGCAGCCATGGAGTGGTGCACAAACTGGTGGCTGAAGTAATCGACGAACTCGGCCTCGAGGAAGACGCCATCGGCATCGCACCCGTAGGCTGCGCCGTGTTCGCCTACAACTACATAGACTGCGACTGGGTGGAAGCCGCCCACGGACGCGCCCCGGCCCTCGCAACTGCCGTAAGCCGCCTGAACCCCTCGAAAGTGGTGTTCACCTATCAGGGCGACGGCGACCTCGCCGCCATCGGCAGCGCCGAGACCATCCACGCCTGCACACGCGGCGAAAACATCGTGATAATCATGATCAACAACGGCATATACGGCATGACCGGCGGACAGATGTCGCCCTGCACACTTGAAGGCGCCAAAACCGCCACAACACCCTACGGACGCCGCCACGACCTCAACGGCTTCCCCCTGCGTGTGGCCAACGTGGTGAGCCTGCTCGACGGCACCTGCTACGTAACCCGTCAGGCCGTGCACACCCCCGCTGCCGTCCGCAAGGCCAAGGCAGCCTTGAAAAAAGCGTTCCTCAACGCCAAGGCAAAGAAAGGCACATCGTTTGTGGAAATAGTGAGCACATGCTCGTCGGGATGGAAAATGACACCCGAGAAAGCAAACAAATGGATGGTGGACAACATGTTCGCTCACTACCCTCTGGGCGACGTGAAGGACACTACAGCCGAAGCTCCCGAAAAGTGACCCGGCCATCATCCGAAACACACAAACTCATTCACCACCAGCGAAACTCAAACAGAAACAGAAATGAAAGACGAAATAATCATAGCAGGCTTCGGCGGACAGGGTGTGCTCTCAATGGGTAAAATCCTGGCATACGCAGCTCTGGAAAACGACATGGAAGTGACCTGGATGCCATCCTACGGTCCCGAACAGCGCGGAGGCACAGCCAACGTGACCGTGATTCTGAGCGACGAACCCATATCGTCGCCCGTGCTCGACACATTCGACACAGCCGTGATTCTCAACCAGCAGAGCCTCGACAAATTCGAATCGAAAGTGAAACCCGGCGGCGTGCTCATCTACGACCCCTACGGCATTCACCGCGCCCCCACCCGTACCGACATCACCATCGTGCCCGTGGATGCAATGGAAGCCACCATACGCATGGGTCAGGCAAAGAGCTACAACATGATCCTGCTCGGCGCCCTGCTGCAGATGCGCCCCGACGTGCCGGTTGAAGCCGTGGTACGCGGCCTTAAAAAAGCCCTCCCCGAACGCCACCACCACCTCATCCCCGCCAACGAGGCCGCCATCCGCGAAGGGATGAAACTTGCAGAAAAATAACTTGTGACTCGCCGGGAATCAAGGATTGACCGGCAGTGAGAACCAACGGTGTGTCAGGATTACCGCTTCCCGGCACACCGTTTTTTATAGGCCACCGGAAACGCCGATGCACTTATAATAAGCCCATATGCGTTTTTTTTCTTACATTTGCGCTCTGAAACATAAGCTCACGCACCCCACACTTCCATCATGAAGGAATTTCTGCTGATATTGCGGCGTTTCGTGCCGCCCTACAAGAAATATGTGGCGCTGAATGTACTGTGTAACATTCTGTCGGCCATACTCACACTGTTTTCGTTCGCTCTGATTATCCCCATCCTCGAAATGCTCTTCAAGGTAAGAGAGGATGTATACCAGCTCATGCACATAGGGCAGGCCTCCTTTAAAGATGTGGCGATAAACAATTTCTATTACTACACCCAGGAAGCCATCAACAACTACGGGCCACAGACCACTCTGGCCGCACTGGCTGCAATGCTCGTGGTTATGACCGGACTGAAAACAGGCGTATCCTACCTCTGTTCCTATTTCATTATCCCCATGCGCAACGGCATAGTGCGCGACATACGCAACTATGTGTTCAACAAGATGATTTCTCTCCCCATCTCGTTCTTCACATCTGCCCGCAAAGGCGACGTGATGGCACGCATGAGCGGCGACGTGGCAGAAATAGAGAACTCCATAATGCAGAGCCTCGACATGATGTTCAAGAATCCCATCATGATCATTGCCTGCCTTGCCACCATGTTCGCCATCTCATGGCAGCTCACCGTGTTCGTGCTGGTTCTGCTCCCGATGGCCGGCTTCATCATGGGTCGCGTGGGCAAATCGCTCAAACGCAAATCGCTCGACCAGCAGAACCAGTGGGGAGTGCTCATGAGCAACATCGAGGAGTGCCTCGGCGGCCTGCGCATCATCAAGGCATTCAATGCCGAGGAAAAGGTGAAAGACCGCTTCCACCGCGAGAACCAGACGTTCTACCGGTTGTCAAACCGCATTGCGCGCCGCCAGTCGCTTGCCCACCCCATGAGCGAATTTTTAGGCACCATGGCCATCGCCATCGTGCTGTGGTTCGGAGGCTCGCTCATTCTGGGTGGCAACTCCACCCTCAACGCCTCCGAATTCATCTACTACATGGTGATTTTCTATACCATCATAAATCCGGCAAAGGATCTGAGCAAGGCCATGTACTCCATACAGAAAGGTCTCGCCTCAATGGAACGCGTCGACAAGATTCTCGGAGCACAGAACCCCATCCGTGACCCGGAAAACCCCAAGACCATCACCACACTCAAAGGCTCCATCAGTTACGACAACATCTCCTTCGCTTACGGCGACAAGGAGGTGCTCCACGACGTCAGCCTCGAGATTCCCGCAGGCTCCACGGTGGCACTCGTTGGCCAGTCCGGCTCCGGGAAATCTACCATGGCCGACCTTCTGCCACGCTTCTACGATGTGAATGCCGGCTCCATCAAAGTGGACGGCACAGACATCCGCGACATGCGCGTGCACGACCTCCGTTCGTTCATGGGCAATGTGAACCAGGAGGCCATCCTGTTCAACGATACATTCTATAACAACATCACCTTCGGTGTAGAACATGCCACCCGCGAACAGGTGGAACAGGCAGCCCGCGTGGCCAACGCGCACGAGTTCATCATGGCTTCAGAGAACGGCTATGACACCAACATCGGCGACCGAGGATGCCGCCTCTCAGGCGGCCAGCGCCAGCGCATATCCATAGCGCGCGCCATACTGAAAAACCCTCCCCTCCTCATCCTCGACGAGGCCACCTCGGCACTCGATACCGAAAGCGAACAGCTCGTGCAGCAGGCGCTCGACCGCCTTATGGAGGGACGCACCACATTGGTCATCGCCCACCGCCTCTCCACCATCAAGAACGCCGACCTTATCTGCGTGCTCCACGAGGGACGCATCGTCGAGAAAGGCACACATCAGGAGCTTATAGAGCTTAACGGCTACTACAAGCACCTTGTGGATATGCAGAAATTCTGATTCTTATACACCTCCATTTCAGCGGAGCGCCGACATCGCGTCGAGCATACGCTGCAGTTCGGCACGCACGTTGCGCAGGCGCTCCACAGCCTCCGCCTTCTTCGACACACCCGAGCGGTTGTTGCGTATCTGCTCCTCGGCTGCCTCGAGATGCAGCCCGCGGTCCTTCACAAGATATGTGACCATGCGCAGATGTTCTATGTCCGACGGGGTGTAGAGCCTTATCCCCTTGCTGTTGCGGCGCGGTTTTATAATCGTGAAACGGCTCTCCCAGAAACGCAGTGTGGAGGCCGGGATGCCGAGGATTTCAGCCACTTCACGGATTTTGTAATATTTCTTGTCAAGATCGTCTGTACTAACCATTTGCCGGATATTTAGCCCTATGCGTGCAATGGATTGCCGCAACGGGTACGTGCTGTTTGCAAAAGTAGTGAAAAAATCGTAATTTTGCACCCTTGAATAAAAACAAAACCGACAAACAAAACTTCACTACATAAATGAGCACCAAGCCACTCACTGCCAAGGAGACACGCGAAGCCTTCAAGCAGTTTTTCAAAAGCAAAGGGCATCAGATTGTGCCCTCCGCACCTATGGTAATCAAGGACGACCCCACCCTCATGTTTACCAATGCGGGCATGAACCAGTTCAAGGACATCATACTGGGCAACAAGTCGCCCAAATGGACACGTGTCACCGACAGCCAGAAGTGCCTCCGCGTCAGCGGCAAGCACAACGACCTGGAGGAAGTGGGTCTGGACACCTACCACCACACCATGTTCGAGATGCTCGGCAACTGGAGTTTCGGCGACTATTTCAAGAAAGAAGCCATAGAATGGGCATGGGAATTCCTGGTTGACGTTCTCGGCCTCGACCCTGCCGACCTCTATGCCACCGTGTTCGAAGGCTCGCCGGCCGAAGGCCTGTCGCGCGACGACGAAGCCGCATCCTATTGGGAGCAGCATCTCCCCGCAAGCCACATCATCAACGGCAACAAGCACGACAACTTCTGGGAAATGGGCGATACCGGACCCTGCGGTCCCTGCTCTGAAATCCACATCGACCTCCGCAGCCCCGAGGAGAAAGCCAAGACCCCCGGAGCCGAACTGGTCAACAAGGACCATCCTCAGGTCATCGAAATATGGAACCTCGTGTTCATGCAGTTCAACCGCAAGGCCGACCAGAGCCTTGAGCCGCTCCCTGCCAAAGTGATTGACACCGGCATGGGCTTCGAGCGCCTCTGCATGGCCCTTCAGGGAAAACAGTCGAACTACGACACCGACGTGTTCACCCCCATGATCCACCGTATCGCCGAGCTTTCAGGCAAGAAATACGGCGAGGACCATATGACCGACGTGGCCATGCGCGTAATCGCCGACCACGTGCGCACCATCGCATTCTCCATAGCCGACTCACAGCTGCCGGGCAACGCCAAGGCCGGATATGTAATCCGCCGCATCCTGCGCCGCGCCGTGCGCTACGCCTACACATTCCTGGGCCAGCGCGAAGCGTTCCTCTACAAACTCATCGATACCCTCATCGACTCGATGGGCGAGGCTTATCCCGAAATCAAACAGCAGCGCGAGCTGATAATGAAAGTGACCAAGGAGGAGGAGGACTCGTTCCTGCGTACACTTGAAAACGGTATCAAAATGCTTGAGACAGCCATTGCCAACGCACGCAAAGCCGGCAAGACTGAAATCTCCGGCACCGAGGCGTTCGTGCTTTACGACACCTACGGCTTCCCCCTCGACCTCACCGAGCTGATTCTCAAGGAGAACGGCATGACACTCGACCAGGCCGGATTCGACAAGGAGATGGCCGCACAGAAGGCACGAGCACGCAACGCCGCTGCCGTCGAGGCCACTGACTGGCTCACCGTCAACGACGGCGAGCAGGAGTTCGTGGGCTATGACAAACTGTCGACCCCCGCACGCATTCTCCGCTACCGCCAGGTGAAACAGAAGAACAAGGAGTATTATCAGATAATCCTCTCGGCCACACCTTTCTACGCCGAAATGGGCGGACAGGTAGGCGATAGCGGAACGCTCACCTCGGCCGACGGCGAGACCATCGAGGTGTTCGACACCAAACGCGAAAACGGCATCGGCGTGCAGCTCACACACAAGCTCCCCGCCAACCTCGAAGGAGAATTCACGGCAACGGTCAACGAGGCCGCACGCCGCGCCACATCGTGCAACCACACCGCCACCCACCTCCTTCACGAAGCCCTGCGCGAAGTGCTCGGCACACATGTAGAACAGAAAGGTTCGTTCGTGTCGCCCGATCTGCTCCGCTTCGACTTCTCGCATTTCCAGAAAGTCACCCCCGAGGAGCTGCGCAAGGTGGAACACATCGCCAACCGCAAGGTCCGCGAGGCCATTGCACGCGATGAGCACCGCAACGTGCCCATCGACGAGGCCCGTGCCATGGGTGCCATGGCCCTGTTCGGCGAAAAATATGGCGACGAAGTGCGCGTGATCCGCTACGGCTCCTCAATAGAGCTGTGCGGCGGCACACACGTCGACAACACCGGCAACATCGGAATGATCAAAATCGTATCCGAGAGCAGCATCGCGGCCGGCATACGCCGTATCGAAGCCATCACCGGCGAGAACGTTGAAAATGCCTTTGACAAACTCGACGACACACTCCACGGCATCGGCGCACTCCTTAACAACGCTCCCGACGTGGTCGGCGCACTCAAGAAAGCTATCGAGGAAAATGCCGAACTGCGCAAGGAAGCCGAGGAACACATCAAGGAACGTGTGGCAGAACTGGCAAAGACTCTGCTCAACAATGCCGAGACCATCAACGGCACAAAGGTCATCCTGATAACAGGACAGCGCATCCCCGATGTGGTGAAGAACGTGGCATTCGCCGTACGCAACCTCTCGCCCGAGGCCACCGCATTCCTCGGTGCCACCACTGACATGGCAGGCAAACCGCTGCTTACCGTAATGCTCACCAACGACCTTGTGGAACACGGACTCAACGCCTCCGTAATGGTTCGCGAAGCCGCCAAAGCCATCAAGGGTGGTGGCGGAGGCCAGCCCGGATTCGCTCAGGCTGGCGGCAAGGACGGCAACAGCATCGACGCGGCTGCAGCCCTGCTCAAAGCCAATTTCTAAACTACTACAGTTCTCAGAAGTATAGCACAACTAAAATTCTTCAAACGTAGGGACGCACGGCCCGTGCGTCCGTCGATAAAAATTTGATTCAATACAGATAAAGCATTGAATCCAGACGGACGCACGGCCCGTGCGTCCCTACGTTGGGGAGTAGTTGCGACACCCATACAGGCATCGCAACACCCACGTGAAAGTCCACTCTAATATCCTACCACTATGAAAAAAGTAGCGTTAATCACCGGAGTGACCGGGCAGGACGGATCGTATCTCGCCGAATTCCTGTTGGAAAAAGGCTATGACGTGCACGGCGTGATACGTCGCTCGTCGGTCGACTTCCGCGAACGCATAGCACACCTTGAAGGAAAATCCGACTTTCATCTGCATTACGCCGACATGGGCGACTCCATGAGCATCATGCAGGTAATCGGCAAAGTACGTCCCGACGAAATCTACAATCTGGCGGCGCAAAGCCACGTACAGGTAAGCTTCGACGCACCAGAATACACCGCCAACGTGGTGGCCACCGGAGTGCTCCGCGTACTCGAGGCAGTGCGCCAATGCGGCCTGACTGACAAATGCCGCATATATCAGGCATCCACGTCCGAACTCTACGGCAAAGTTGAGGAGATTCCACAGAACGAAAACACCCCCTTTCACCCCTACAGCCCCTATGCCGTGGCCAAGCTCTACGGCTACTGGATTGTAAAGGAATACCGCGAAGCCTACAACATGTTCTGCTGCTCGGGCATCCTGTTCAACCACGAGAGCGAACGGCGTGGCGAGACATTCGTGACACGCAAAATCACCCTCGCCGCCGCACGTATAGCCCAGGGGAAACAGGAGAAGCTCCAGCTCGGCAACCTCTCGTCGCTGCGCGACTGGGGTTATGCCCCCGACTATGTGGAATGCATGTGGCTCATCCTGCAGAACGACAAGCCCGATGATTTCGTGATAGCCACCGGCGTGCAGCACTCCGTGCGTGAGTTCGCCACACTGGCATTCAAGAATGTCGGCATCGAACTCCGATGGGAAGGTGAAGGCATCGACGAAAAAGGCATCGATACCGCCACAGGAAAGGTTCTTGTGGAGGTATCACCCGACTTCTACCGCCCCACCGATGTGGTCAACCTTCTTGGCGATCCCACCAAGGCCCGCACGCAGCTCGGATGGAATCCCTCGAAAACCTCCTTCGAGCAGCTCGTTAAAATAATGACTGATTCCGACATGGCAAAAGTGGCAGTGGAACGTGCCGGCGACCACGTGCGCACCAATCTTGCCGAATATCTTGAAAAAGGGATTGTGAAATGATGCAGAAAGATTCAAAGATATATGTGGCAGGCCACCGCGGAATGGTGGGAAGCGCCATCATACGCGAGCTCCGGCGTCAGGGCTACAACAATATCATCACCCGCACCCACAGCGAACTGAATCTGTGCCGGCAGGAGGATGTGGAGCGTTTTTTTGCCGAGGAAAAACCCGAATATGTGTTCCTTGCGGCAGCCAAGGTAGGAGGCATCGTTGCCAACTCCGAAGCACTGGCCGACTTCATGTACGACAACATGATGCTCGAGATGAACGTGATTCACGCCGCATGGCAGAACGGCTGCAAAAAGCTGGAATTTCTTGGCTCAAGCTGCATCTATCCGCGCCTTGCGCCCCAGCCCATGCAGGAAAGCTGTCTGCTCACATCATCGCTTGAACAGACCAACGAGGCCTACGCCCTCGCAAAGATTTCAGGCCTGAAATACTGCGAATATCTCAACCGCCAGTACGGCACGGACTACATCAGCGTGATGCCGACCAACCTCTACGGCCCCAACGACAACTACCACCCCACCCACTCGCATGTGGTGCCGGCCCTGATCCGCCGCTTTCACGAGGCTAAAACCGAGGGGCGCGACGAGGTGACATGCTGGGGCGACGGCAGTCCGCTGCGCGAATTCCTCTATGTCGATGACCTGGCCAACCTATGCGTGTTTCTTATGAACCACTATTCCGGCAACGAGACAGTGAACGCCGGCACAGGCAAGGAACTCACCATCAAGGAACTCACCGAAATGGTGGCTGAGGTGGTGGGCTTCACCGGACGGATCCTCTGGGACACATCCAAACCGAACGGCACACCACGCAAGCTGCTTGACGTATCAAAAAGCCGCAAACTCGGATGGACCTATTCCACCGAACTGCGCGACGGCCTCAAACTGGCCTACGACGATTTCCTCAACAACGCCATGCGTGCCGAACGCTGACCCCCATATTTTACACATGCTCCTGAAATATTTCATCAACATATTCACCGCCATCTGCCTTTGCTGCGGGTTCGCCGGCTGTTCCGACAGCAAGCCGGACGAGCCTACTCCACCTGAACCGCCAACGGCCACAGGCAAACGCACCGTGATGGTCTACATGTCTGCCCACAACAACCTGGGCTACACATCCTATCACTACGACACCGACGACCTTGAAGAGATGAAAACCGCCGCAGCCAACGGGCTGCTCGGGGCTAACCGTCTGCTTGTGTTCCATTATCCCTGGAACGGCACGCCCGCCCTCAAGGAAATCACTCCGGAAGGAATCTCCATCCTCAAGGAATATCCGGCCGAACTCATTCCAGTTGAAAAGGATGCCATGCTGCAGGTAATAACCGACGTAAAGGCATTCGCGCCCGCCGAAAACTACGGCCTCATCCTTTGGGGACACGGAAGCGGATGGCTTGAGAACGGCAAGGAGCAGAAAGCCCCGCAGCGCTCGTTCGGCGCACATCAGAACCCCAACGGAGGACACTGGTGGATGAACACAACCGTGCTGGCCGATGTGCTGGCCAACCAGAACTTCGACTATGTCTACTTCGACTGCTGCTTCATGAGCGGTGTGGAAGTGGCCTATCAGCTCCGCCATGCCACACCATGCATAGTGGCTTCGGCGTCGGAACTCCCGTCGCAAGGCATGCCTTACGACCGCACCCTGCGCTATCTCATGCCCGACAACCCCGATCTGGTGGCTGCCGCTACCGAGACATTCAATTACTTCAACGCCTTTGAACGCGAGGACCGCACCAACACAATGTCGGTCATCAGCACCGACGGTCTCGACAACCTCGCACAGGTGGTGAAAGGGATATATTCCTCGGCAACTTCCGTGCCCGACCGCACGGCAGTGCAGCAGTATGTGAACCCTAACGACCGCACAAACTACAACCTATACTTCGACCTGCGCCACACCGTGGAACAGATCGCCACTCCTGAGCAGATGGCCGATTTCGACGCCGCCATGAGCGCATGCGTGCTCTATGAAGCAGCCACCCCCTACATCTGGGGCGGCATGCTGATTTATGAGGTGAAAGTCGACCACCATTCAGGACTTACAACCTACATTCCCCTGTCAAAAACCGACATGGAGACAAAAAACAACTACACCAACCTTGACTGGGCAACCGAAGTGACCTCGGCGTTGTTTGTAGAATAACCGGGCACCTGCTCAGGGCTGCCCCCACGTCACAGCAATCCACGTTTTAACTGTCGCTAATGATTCACAACATTCTGCCAAACCTTATAACCCTGCAATCAGTGTTCCCCGGAATGGACTCCGGGAAAGGAAGCGCTGCTGCCGAAGCCGGCAAAATCTCCAAAGAGGTAGCCGAGCTAAAATCCATGTCGCTCGAGGACCTTCTGAACCGCCTTGCCGAGTCAACGGTCAACTTCGCCATAAATCTGGCCATAGCCATTGTGGTGTTCTATGTAGGCCGGTTCATAATCAAGAAAATCTACCGCGTTGTAGCCGCCATATTTGTGCGCCGGGGCATCGACCGGTCTCTCTCCACATTCGTGCTGAGCCTGATCAACATGGTGCTGTATTTCATACTTGTAGTCACCGTAATCGGCATTCTCGGCATAGAGACCACATCGTTCCTCGCGCTGTTCGCCTCGGCCGGCGTCGCTGTCGGTATGGCGCTGAGTGGTACACTCCAGAACTTTGCCGGAGGCGTGCTCATTCTGCTGCTCAAGCCCTATAAGATCGGCGACTACATCGAGGCACAGGGCTACGCCGGAACGGTAAAGGAGATTCAGATTTTCTTCACCGTAATCACCACCTACGACAATAAGTCCATCTCCATCCCCAACGGCGGCCTGTCCACCGGCAGCGTGAACAATTGGACACGTGAAGCCTACCGCCGTGTGTCGTGGACGGTGTCAATCTCCTACGGCGATGATGTGAACGCCGCACGTCAGGCCATTCTCGACATGTTCGAGAACGACACCCGAGTGCTCAAACCCGAAGACGACAAACACGGGCACATCACTTCGGTGCTTGACGATGACAGCGCTGTGGATAACAGCAAAGGTGAAACACCTGCTGATGCAGCAAGCGAAAATGCCCCTAAACGTTCGATTATGGACCGCCTGCTGCACCGTCACCGCAAAACCCGTAAGGCACTCGCCGAATGGGAGGAAAAACGCGATGCCCAGATTCTGGCGCTCGTGCCCAAGCCAAATTTCACCCCGCGTGTGTTTGTGGACTCTTTGGCCTCATCGAGCGTTGACCTCACTGTGCGCGCATGGACCAAAACGCAGGACTACTGGGATGTGTTCTACCACTACAACGAAGCATTCTACAACGAACTGCCCAAGTTCGGCATACACTTCCCGTTCCCGCAGCTGGACGTGCATCTCCCCGAACAAACCGAACAGTCAAACGCTAAAACAGTCACTGCCGAGCCATGATGCTCCAGATTCAGAACACCATTGTCACTCTCGATCTTGCCGAAGAGTTCTTTTGCTGCGACCTTGAAAAATGCCTCGGTGCATGCTGCATCGAAGGCGATGCCGGCGCGCCCGTAACCATTGATGAAATGGAAAAGATAGAGGAGGTTCTTCCGGTTGTCGAGCCTGAGATGCTTCCACGCGCCGTTGAGGAAGTGCGTCAGAACGGTGTGGCATATGTGGATCAGGAGGGCGACCTTGTGACCACCATACTTGACGGACGAAACTGTGCATTCACATGCTACGCACCGGGAGGAATATGCCTGTGCGCGCTCGAAAAAGCCTTCCGCGAAGGGAAGACAAGCTTCAAGAAGCCTGCCTCATGTTCGCTTTATCCGCTCCGCCTCACCACCTACCCCACTTTCACAGCCGTGAACTATCACCGGTGGAAAATCTGCCGCGATGCCGTGGCCAACGGCCGCAAAAAGGGAATCCGACTTTACCAGTTCCTCCGGGGACCGCTAACCGAACGCTTCGGGAAAGAGTGGTACGACGAACTTGCCCAGGCCTGCGAACTTTATCTATCGCAGAAGGACAGCCTTTAATCATAACCCTGAGACATCATACTGCATCACACAAAACAGGGACGCCTGACATCGGACGTCCCTGCTTTGTGTAATGAAGCGATTAATATTTCAGCACATTGGCGGCTACGTTTTTGAACTGCGGCATTGCCATACCTATGGAAGCCCCCATGTAGGTAGGATCGCACACAAGATATTTCCGACCATTGACCATCACATGGTCGCCGGAATAATCGCCGGCGAATTTCACGGCGGTTGCTATGTGGTTGGGATAATCCAGCAGCACCACATCAAGGCCAAGAAGCGATTTCACGAGATAGCGGTAGAGGATGGAGCGGTCCTCGCAATCGCATTTGGGATAATTGAACAGCTCTTCGGCAAAAAACGGCTTTTCATAGCCGAACTGCTCGGGGTCGGTGGCGTATTCAAATCCATTCTGGCAGAAATCGAGAAGGATGTTGGCAGCGTCCTTTTCATTCTTGCCCTCGATGGCCGGACGTAATGAAGAGAGCAACCGTTCGGCGAACTCGCTGTCGACCTGCGCGTTGGCGTACACGCTGTAATCGCATTGCGGTATGCGGTTGTAGAATTCCATCTTCTGCGTCGGCACGGTGGTCTGCACTGTAGTGCCGTATCGTGGAGCCTTACGGGTGGCCGATTTACGCGCATTACCCATACGCGGCATCTGTGCCATGCTCATATCGATTTTACGCTTTGCATCAGGCGCCTCTTTGGGACACATGTAGAACGCATACGGTTTGGAAGCCTCTACATCATAGAACCGTGTCCCACCTTCGGTGACATAAAGACATCCGTAGAGTTGCACGGACGGTGCCACCATGAGCGACAGGCGCCCGGTATCGGCCACGCGTGCCACACGTGCACGCAATCCGAGCGAATTGAGCAGGAACTGCCGCATCACCACGCTCTCGTCGCGTCCGGCAAACATCTCGGCAATCTGCTTGACAAGCAGATACAAAGCCCAGTCGTTGTGCAGGTCGTTGGCGCGAAGCGTGCGCAAATCCTCAAGCAGCGGCTTGTAATCAGATGTATACAGCGACTCGAAAGCGGCCGTAACAGCCTTTTCGTTTACTCCTGAAAGGGTTATGGCATGGTCAAGCCCGTCGCTCACATAATAATCTATCCCATAGAAATTGACACGTCTGCGTCCCTCTCCGCCGGCATACAGCGGCTCCTGACGCCGGGGCTGTGAAGGCGTTGCTACCGGTTTGCTCACAGGCTTGCTTACCGGCTTCGTCACCGGGGTTTCGGGAGTCTGCTTCACAGGTGTTGCCGGCGCGGTCTGTACGGGAGTCTGTTTTACCGGCGCTGGTTTTGTGGGCGATACAGGCGCCGGCTGCTGCGCCTTGATTGTGTCGCGGATGATGACTTTCTTGGGTTGTGACGGCTTTTCAGGTGTCGGTTTGGGCGTGACAGGCTGCTGAGGCTCAGGCTTTACCGACTGTTCCGGCACACTGAACACCGGCGTGGCATCCACCGTTTTTCCCTGCTTACCTTCGGCCGAGGTGAGGTCAAGAATCTCACGAATGGTCAGCTGCTTGGGAGGCTCCTTGCTCTCCTGCGATTGCGGATTGAACACGGGAGCCTTGTCCGGTTCGGGCGTCACGCGTTTCTCCACGGGTTTCTCCCCCTGATATTCTTTCCAGGGATTGCGCATGAAGTCGAGATACTCGCGGTTGGCCTCCGTGATGAACGAATCAAAATCCTTCATGCAGCCGGTAATGAACGCATCGAAGTCATCGAAAGGTTGCGCCGCCTGCCCCGCAACGGGGACAAGCACCGCAATAAGTAGGAGATGTCTGAGTCTCATGTATTTGTCTGATAGATAATATTATTCGTCGGGGGCAACCGGCTCGCCGATGAACTCTTCAACCATTTCGGAGAGTTCGCCGAGCGATGCCTGTTCCTTGGCCTTGCGCGCAGCCTCCTCACGTGCCTTGCGGGCGGCTGTCTCGTCGATCGACATGAACACGTTGTACTCCTTGGAGCCATCCTTGGCTGTGCGGACAAGGACGAAGTGCTCTTTCACAAGACCTGCGATGCGGGTATTCACGCCCGATTCATAGGCAGCTCCGAAGCGGTCAATCTCCTCCTGCGAACTGTTGTTGGCGTCGGACGATATAACCGATTTCATTTTGCCCACTACCTGAGCCTTTGCACGTCCGGCATAGCTTGTGATACCTGAATGGATGGCGTTCTCACGGCCGATTTTGTTGTTGCGGCCGATTGCGATACCCGTGATGGGAATGCGGTTGTCCTCGTCCGATTCAATGTATGTACGGTATTTGAGCAACGCATAGTCGAGGGTCTGGGTGCTTGCAAGAGGTTCCCAGCCGGCCTTCTTGAGTTCCTTCACACGTTTCTTCACATCCTTCTGGAGCGCTTTTTCCTGCTGTTTTGTAAGCTGCTGGGCACTGATTGTATCTACATTTCCGACCATCAACAGGAACATGGCCGCGATGAGAGTGATGATTCTTTTCATGACAATGATATTGTTGGTTTATGATTAAAAATGTGTTTACCAGTTCCTGGTAAACGGGAGGGAGAGGCGGGTGCTGACCACCGACCCTGTGAGAGGGTTGACAAGCATGATGCGTCCGGAAAGCATACGCGATGCGTTCGCGGACTGCTGAGCGAGCCGTATGTCGCCCTGCACGCGGCAGTTGATTTTCACAAGTCCGCGGGAGGTATACTCGGCATCGATATCATCTATGATGACGGGGGCGACAAGTCCCGGGACATTCAGTTCGAGCGACTTCACGCCGAAATCGGTGGTTCCCCGGTTGTTGAGTGTCAGACGTATGTCCAGGCCGGTTATGATACCGGACTCCACGGCCACGGTGTCGGCCGTGAGGATTACACTTCCTTCGGGAACAACAGAAAATTTACCGGACTGCATACCACCGCCGTTGAGCGACATGCGGTGTTCAACGCGCTTGCCGCGCACGCGGAACGACACAGTCAGGTAGTTGTCCTCATCCGGCAGGCAGTCTGAGGTATCGTAGGTTATGCGGTAGGTCCCGTCGGTGGGAACTACATTGATATTCGAAGCGCAATTGGAGGTGACTGTGGGCACCAGTCCGCTGCGCACGGCGTTGCCGTTCACGCTGAGCGCGCACTCGGCAGTTCCGTTGCCGGTGACAGCTGCAAGAACGCCAACAGTCTTGTACAACCCGTTGTAGCGAGCCTTCAAGGCATTCACCTTGGCTGCACGCACGTTGTCGACAAAGTATTCCGCCAACGCATCACAACCGGCTATGCCGGCGCTGATGTCATCAAGCGAAGTGATGTTGTCAAGCTTCTGTTCAAGGGCTGTAAGTTCGGAATCCTTTTCAGCTTCGAGTTCCTCAAATTCCGCCTGGAGCATACGCTGGTCCATGCGGGTATAGGGATACTTCACCGAATACTCATAGCGTTCGGCCTTTGTCTGCTTGTCGCGCAGTTTCACCCAATAGACATCGGCCACCTTCGAAAGGGATATCCCCTTGAGGAATGGCAGATTGGCCGAACGGATGCGCGAGTTGCGCGTGTACGTATCGGTGGAGGAACTTACGGAGCCATTGGTAACGGTCTCGGAGAGTTCGGTGCGCTGATCCACACTCACATTGCTTGCAACCGAGCGGATTATGCGCTCCGTCACCTCATCGAGGGCAAGCCTCTGGGCATCGGCTATCGACGAAGCCTCGACAGTGACGACAAGAAAGCCGTCGGCCGCTCCGGTGAGCCATTCAGGTATCTTTTTGGCACTCTTCTCAACGACCTTGTCCTCGGCCTGTGCGGATGTGCACAGCAGAGCCACAATGGAGAGAAGCAACAGTGCTATTTGGCGTAATCTTTTCATGGTTCCATTGTTGTTATTGCCACTTCACGGCCAGATTGCGTATTGATACCTTGATGGAGCGTACACTTATATCAACGTATGAAAGCATGGCGTATTGTTGCCGCACGCCGGTTATTTCAAACGTCACTGTCACAGGCACTCCGTCGGGCATGGAGATGTTGCCGCTGCGGTAGTTACGTTCCTTTATGATGAGGTCCGTAAGCTCCGTGCCACTGTCGGTAATGGCCGTGTTGAAGTACACGTACGGCTTGCTGTTTCGGGCATCCGTATTGGTGATTTTCGCGGTTATGGTTATGCGTCCGCGCGAAATGTCTCCGGTGCATCCCGTCACCACGAAATCAAGTTCAGTGCCGTCGATGGTGATTTTCGGACGCGGCGAAGAAGGCGCCGACGGAGTGTTGCGGATTACAGGCACTGAGGGCTGCTCCACAAACACCGGACGCTCCACCACCTTTTCCACCACTTTCTCCACAACCACGGTGTCAGGTTCGGCCGGCACCTCCACAATCTGCTCTACGGGCACCTCAACCACATGCTCCACCACCACAGTGTCGGGAGCCTGATTGAGATATGGTGCGATCTCCTCGAGCAACACCGATGCCTGGTCGTAGCAGGCCACGGATGCAGGCACGCCCGAAAGATAATTGGCGGCTTCCGCATATCTCTGCAGTGTCATCAGCTTACGGGCCTGTTCGATTATCAGACCGCAGTTTTCCGCATAATAATCGTTGATGCGGTTGCGGGCCGTGCGCACGAACCGCACATACACAGGGTCAGTGGGTTTCATGGAGTTGGCCATGGCTTTCATGGCCGCATCCTTGCCACCGGTGGCCGTACCTTTCAGAGGAATTGTCACCGAATGGTAAACGGTGCCGTCGAATGTGTTGAAGGCCGACAGGGTCATATCGGCTGCCACACGTGCCACCTCGCGGATCATCCCCTCAGTCTCGGCTGCATCGGTAAGAGTGATTGCGGGACGCACGGCAAACACGTTGTAGGCATCTTCGGTGGATGCCTGCGAACGGTCGAGCGCCGTGGCCAGCTTCCGGCTCAGCGTGGATATGGTGGCTGCGGGCAATTCGTCGCTCTCCATCGGCAGGAGATTGAACTTGATGGCGTTTTCCTGCGCACACATACCCTCTCCGGCCAACAACGCCGGGAGCAGCAACGCAAAAACGGATTGTCGGAATCTTTTCATGACCATATCATTCTATAATTACTGTCATGCTCTGGCCCATGGCGGTAACGCTGGCTTTATAATCCTCACCCAGATGCTTCTTGAAGAATTTGCGCAGGTCGCTGCCGAAGTTCGACAACGTGTAGGTGCGGTTCTTCGCAGCATTCCAGAGAGGCACATTGATGGAGACGCTGATATATTTGTCGGTGCTGCGGCTCATGTCGTAGATGCCGTGGAAGGCATTCTCTCTCAGCCATTCGTCAAGAGCATCCTTGAAATATTCGCCTGAGGCCGGACCGTCCTGCTCGAAATCCCAGTCGGATACTGTCTCCGAGATGTTGAGGTCAAGCTGCACCTCACGCCCCTTGTTGATCATCTGCTCGAACGAGGCCGCAAGCTGCGAGAAGAATCCGTCCTCAATCTGCTTGATGGCCTCACGCACGAGAAACGCGGTGTCGGTGGTGTGGTAGTAGCCGCTCTCAAACGTTTTTGTGGCAAGGCGTCCGGCAGTCTGTTTCTCCACGGCGCGGGTGTCGAGACCTACGCGTGTGGTGTTGCCCTGCGACTGAGTGCGCAATCCCACGGTCACCACGATATCGCCCGGCAGTTCGCGCACCATCATAGTGGCTCCGTCGGCCTGTGTGCCGTCGCGCAGCACATCCCGGTTCTTGGAATTCTGCAGCTGCGCGATAAAATCGCGGGTCTTGAAGCCGTGATTCTGGAAAGCCTCGGCCATACGCTCCACTGCGTACCGCTCCACCGGATTGTTCTCAATGCGCGTGCGCATTGCCTCGTAGCTGTAGCCGTCGGACGAATCGGTATATGGCACCACTACAATCGTGGGATTCAGCGCCGAGGTGGGTTCCTGCTTCTTGGCATCGGCCCATGCCGGCGAGAACACCTGCCGGTTGCGCGTCAGGTCGGCACGCAAAGTCTTGAGGTTGATGGTCAGAGTGACGGTGGCATGCTGATTCCCGGCCACCTTCTTGGTTGAAATCGTCTTGGGAGCGCCTATAATATACGTGATATACCGGCCTTCATTGAAAAACCGGTAATCGTAATCGCGTTTGGTCTCCGAAAGTATGGGATTGCCATCCTTCAGGCCGGCCACACCTGTATGCATCAGGCAGTTGAACGCCGACTGTGCGGCAAGCGTCTCGGCATCCTTCTTCTTCGGGGCCACAGCAGATGCTGTCACCGTTACGGTGTTCTCGTCGCCGCTTACAAACTGAACATCGTCACTGTAATTCTGTGCCGCGCCCGTAATGGCGCAGCACAGAATTATAGCGACGAGGTTTAGGAATCTCGTATATGTCATATATCAGAGCTTGAATCCGCTGAACACGTTCTCCTTCTTGGGAACTGACTTGAATACGATTGTCTGGCCACCGTCCACAGCAGCCTTGATCTCCTTGTTGCCCTTCTTGATTTTGGCAGAAGAAATGTCATCGCCGTCAACCGAAGCAATCTCGCATTCGCCGATGGCTTTTGTAGACTTGCGGCCTGCGATTTCACGGACGATGCACACCTCGAAACGGTCCTTTTCGGCTACACCGTGAGCTGCGCCGAGGCTCATATACACTGAGTTGACCTTGTCGCCTTTCACTTCGTTGCATTCCAGAAGAGTGCCATAAAGCGGGAAGGCTTCCTGAATGAAGGGCACAACACTCTTCACGGCGCTGCGGCACACCTTGGTCACGGCCTCGTCGGGGGTGTTGGAGGTCTCCATGTTCAGGAGTTCGCCACCATGCTTGAAGGTCTTGGTGAGCACGAGCTTGCCGTCGTTGGGATTGATGGCCTTGAGGGTGTAGGAGAGCTGACCGGTGTAATACTTGCTGCCGTCGTCGGTGGTTTTCTCCTCGATGTTGAGCGATGCGATACGGCCCTGGATCAGGAAGTTGGCACCCTGCTGCGACATCACTTTCAGACGCTCTGCATCATCGCCGGCATCAACGCCTGCCTCGCGGCGCGAAGCCTCGATGGCAAGGGCATCCTGCGAGTCTACGTCGATAAGTTCCACACGGTTGGTGTTGGTGATACCTTCCATCACATAGCTGCGGAGCTGTTCGGCGCAGCTGAATGGGATGTTGGCCGGACGCCAGAAGTAATCGATCAGGACGTTAGGTTTCCCTTTTGTTTCATTGGCATTGGATGTGAAGGGAATGGCTACTGCCATAACCACAAGCATGGCTTTGCTGATTGTTTTGAAGAAATTCATAGTGTGATAAAATAGTGAGATAAATTTGTACTGTGTTCAATAAATTGTATTGATTATGTCACGAAATTAAACAATAATTCGCTATTTACCCCCCCCCATTAGTTAAATAAAGTTAAACGAGCCTTACAAACTAAACTTTTCGCCTTTTTTCAGGTTCTTCATTATTTCAGCCAGACCAATAAAAAAGCGTCACACCACCGTTGCCCACATCCCCCATTTGCAGTCGCTCACCCCTGTACGGGGGGTGTTGCAGAACCCCTACTGCAAAACCGAATGGCATTACCGGACCTTGTAGAACGCGCGGATGCTATCGCCGGAGGCGATACTATGGGGAGGAGCTTGCCAGCATACGCAAAATCCTGAAGGCATCCAATTGTAGGGTCGCGACCTGTCGCGACTGCCTTGCGGTTGATTAGCCCGCGCTCTCCGATCGGAATTTATAAGGTAATGGTTTGAAATTTACTGGGTTGCAGTAGCGACCTGTCGCGACCCTACAATTGGGTGAAAATGATACCGGCGTGACCAACGAAAAGAGGCTGTGTCTGTTCGACACAGCCTCTTTTCGTTTCAACTATTTATTTATTAAAGCATTATAAGCACCTTCTAATCAATTATCACTTTACGGGTTGAATTACCTTGGCGCACTATGTACAGACCCGGGGTTAAATAAGTCGCGCGGGTTCCGTCGATATGGTAATATTCCATCTCCGATGATTGATTATCCTGGACAGAGATAATGCCTGTCGTCACCGCCTCTCTGACATTAGTAAATTCCTTCCATCCGGGGGCAGCCTTATATGAGGCCAGTGTACCGCGCGGGACAATAAGAACGGCTTTGGCAGGAACATTACTGAAACGGTTCAACCCTTCCACATAAATCAGCGCCGGAGGATCCATCGCGTTACACCTGACAAATGACAGGTTATCAAGACCGTTTGCCGACCGTGCGTGGCCACTGCCGAACAGATAGGGACTTACCTTCGTAACTGCATCATGAATCACCAACGTGGAAGGCTCATAGTCGACTTGCAGATTAATCTCTCCCGTGTCAGGATGTCCAACTGAAGTCACGACGTATGTTTCGCCGTCTTTTTCAATCGTTGACGGAATTTCAAGTATGTCTCTGGAGAAACCTTCCGGGTGGGCGTAGGCAAGAATATGGGCTTCGCTGTCAGAATGCGTATTAATTATCCATTGTTCATCGGCGGGTCTCAGTTCTTCAATATTCTTGAACTGTTTCCATCCGGCAGCCACTTTATAGGCTGCTGATGTCCCGAACGGAACGCGCAAAACCGCGTTTTCATCCACTTTCTGAAAACCGGTTTCTTCATCTTCGGGCCTGAAACGATCCTTCATAATGGCCGGAGGCGTGGTGGCAAGAGATGTAAACACAGCGGTTTTGACCCGTCCCAAATAGGAAGAAACGCCGGTAATTGTTGCAGGCATAATGAAATTATCCAGTGTGTATGACAAATCAACCGTAAACCAGCCTTCCATCGAAGAACCAATCTTAGTGGTGATGTAATCCTTACCGTCAATCACAAATGAAGACGGAACTTCCAACTCCTTAATATCAAAACCCGATCCTTCAAAACGCGCAACTCCGCACTCGGTTTCAGACTCAGCCCAAGTTTCGGCATCCCGGGCTTTTTCCACTCTCCATGCGCGCAGTTCATTCGGTTCAAGAAGCGCTGTCAGTTTAATGTCACCGGTCACAGTGAAGCGATAGGGATTCTCGGTTGCACCATTATCCCAACATTTAAAGTCGTGATTGCCACTGTTCCATGTAAATGCAATCTCAGCCTCGTCACCGTCGTTATAAAAATCGGCACCGGTGACTGAACCGAATCCATCCTTTTCGGTATATACCTCCACTACATAATCATAGCCGGTGATGTCTTTTCTTGTCTGGTCCTCGGCAAGCCAATAGAACAAATGGCCGTTCTTATCGGTAGTGGCTGTATATTCTTCCTGGCCTAAATGGTTTTTCAATACATATGTCTTGTTGGGAGACAACCCGTATTGAATGTGTTGATGATATTCGAGACCGTTGGTGATTGTAGGGGTGCCCTCTTTCAGAGTAGCCTCAAGCGTCCCGCCATTATGGTAAACCAAAGTTGGGACATTGCCAGCACACCCCACTCCTTCAGGTATGCCGATTGTGTTGCCTCCTTTATTATCCGACGAGCCAAAGAAGTGGGCATCTCCCCCGTTCATGATGAGTACACCATGATTTTCAGAAAATGTATCGGTATAGTTCCACACACTTCCCGAGCCGAAACCGGCACTTCCCAAAGCGCCATAACCGTAGACCGACCCTGAATCGATAATCAGAGTGCCCACAGAGGTGCTGCTTACAGCTCCACCGATTCCGGCACCTGCGATCCATGACCCGGTCTTTGTCGAGCCGCCCTTTGCCACCAGCTTGCCGTCGCCCGAGATGCGCAGCGTCGCTTCAGCCGGGAGCCAGATTCCGGCACTGTCATGTCCGCCGCAGATATTGTTTTCACCTATCAATATCATATTGACATATCCCGAAACAATGTTCATTCCATTGTTGTTCTGACCGTTATCACGCCTTACATTCGAGAGATCGATATTCAGGTTGTCAAGGGCAATGACCAACGGCTTGTCTTTACTTCCGCCAACTATCTCCAATGCATTTGTAGTAGTTGATGAAGTTGTAAGAATGTATGGGCCGGAACATTGGGTAAACACATCTCCGACGGTATATCCATCCTCTGTAATCCTGACATCCCCCTCACTGACATCGATAGTGACATATTCATAACCCTCTATCGTGGAAAATGTCGAATTAGACGTAGGTGTTGAAGATGTGATGACATAGGTAAAAGAGCCGGATTCTGAGTTTCCACCCTGGCTGTATCCCTGCGGAGTTATCTCGATATCGCCTTGCACAAGATCAAGATTTTTATCTTCGGCAAAGGACAGCATAGTGCAACATAATCCGATGCAAAGAAACATGAATGGTTTCATAAGAATGAAAATAAAAGAGATTGATTAGTAAGTCACAATCAGGATTTGCAAATACCTCATAAATAATAAAAAGCGTGCGCTGAATTGCCACATCGCTAATGATGGTCGTAGGAAACCTTAGATGCAGATGCAGGAATAGCAGCCCACGCCTATGGCGTGAGAACCGCTTGTTTATCCTTGCACCTTTTGAAAATTTCCTACGTTTTCATTAGCAAGATAAGCAATACGCTTCTTATTAAGTCATTATGTCTCTGCCAATCTTCTGATTGACACCGTAAATTTACGAATTAAATCCGATATAATCCTCATCCTTTCAACCAAAAGGCTTATATCTTTTTATTGCTGTCCGATAAAACCCTGATAACGCAATAAAGATGCTGTTTTTTACGGGTCAAGCGGAAATAAAATAACGGTGCATGGAAAGCCAACAAATCTTCATGTCCAAGTCCCTTAACTTAGTGGCATAGCACGGTGTGTATTCATGTGCCAGACTGGTCGCGATCCTACCACCGTTGCCCACACCACCTTTGCCCCCATCCCCCCATTTGCAGTCGCTCACCACTGTACGGGCGCTATACATAGCGCCCACATCATCGTTACCCACATCATCCATGTAAAGCAATCCATTTCATTATTATAATCTGTGGGATTAATTTGTGGGCGCAATTTATTGCGCCCCTACAATTGGGTGAAAATGATTCCGGCATGACCGACGAAAGGAGGCTGCGCCATTCTCAGGCACAGCCTCCTCACGTTTCAACTATTTATTTATGAGAGCCTTAGTACCCAGTATCACTACTCGATAAAAAGGACGAGGGATGTTAGATTGCTGAGGTACATCCGGACCGGCGGTCCGTTGCACCCCTTTTTGTTCTTTATATGTATAACAATATAATACGCCGCTCGTTGAATGTCACTGCACTAAAAGAGTTTAAATAGTGTTTAAGCCGTCAAGCCGCTCTCTGCACCCCGTGGCATAAGGCAATCAGTGCAGATGGAAGCAGCCTGTTGCTTGGTCAAGCCGCACCTTGTCATCATCAAGCAAGCGGCGCAGAACCTGTGCCACAATTTCCGGACCGACACGCAGATACCCGGCAAGTTCAGCTATTGTCATGCCGCTCCGCGCATTGCCCAGAGCATAGGCAATCATTGCGTCGTAATCTACATCTGCAGACTCAAGGGAGCCTCGCGAGGCGCTCCTTTCACGGGCTGCGTCGCGACACACATCGCATTTGCCGCAATCATTGCCGGGGGTCTCGTCGAAATAGCGCAACAGGGTGGCCACACGACATGTGCTCCCATCGAAAAGGAAGCGCTTCATGGCGGCAATTCTCATCTCCATCTGCCGGCGCCGCTGTTCATACACCTTCACAGGAAACACAAGGTGGCGCGAATCATCGCGCGAGCGGGTGAACATTACATATGGCGTGGTTTTCCTCGGCACATAGCTTATCACCTTCATGCGGCCGAGCTTCAGCAGATTTTCATAGACGGTGCGCTCGGTGAGGTCGAGTCCGGATGCTATGAGCGATTCGCTCACATGCTCGTAATCGGCGAAGATGCCGGTGTAGCTGCGGAGCACCGCCTGAAACACGCGCTCGCACTCATCGTCCAGACGGAGCGAATACAGTTCATTGCGGTTCATAAGCACCATCAGGCGCGACCGCGTGGAAATCTCCTCTATGTATTCAATATAGCCGCACTGCGTCAGTATCTTCAGCGCACTCCGCGCAGGTGCGGGCTGAAGGCTGTAACGTTCGCAGAATTTGTCGAAATTAAATTCGCAAAGCAACTGGAACCCATCGCCCACCGCCACGTTGTTGAACACGCACACGCGGTCGTAGATCTGGCGTATGTAGTCCTTGGGCGGGAATGAATCGTTGAGGCGACGGGTGAGCACCCCTTTGTCGGAATCAGACACCAGCGCCACGGCATAGGATTCCTTGCCGTCGCGTCCGGCACGCCCGGCTTCCTGATAATACTCCTCAAGCGACGTGGGCGCATCGAAATGCACCACAATGCGCACGTCCGGTTTGTCTATACCCATCCCGAAAGCCGTGGTGGCCACCATGATGCGCGTGCGGTCGTCTTTCCAGCGGTTCTGACGCTCGTCCTTCTCCTCGGGCAGCAGCCCGGCGTGATAGAATTCCGCCGTAATGCCTGCTGCACACAGCGTGTCGGACAGTGTCTTGGCCCGCTTTCTCGAGCGCACATACACAATGCCGCAACCCGGCACACGCTGCAGGATGTGCACAAGCTGCTCCTCCTTCAGCGAGCAGTAGCGCGCCACATAACTGATATTGGTGCGGTTAAAACTGAGGCGGAATACGTTGTGACCGCCCCTGAATCCGAGCTGGGCGGCGATATCCGCCACCACATCCGGGGTGGCCGATGCCGTCAGGGCCAGCACAGGCGCGTCGGGAAACTGCCTGCGCAACGAAATGATCTGCAGATAGGATGGCCTGAAATCATAGCCCCATTGCGATATGCAGTGAGCCTCGTCGACCACAATGAACTTCACCGGCAGCCGCGCCAGTTCGCCCACAAAACTTTTGCTCTGTAGCTTTTCAGGCGACACATACAGGATGCGCGCCTTCCCCAGACGGCATTTGTCGAGAATCAGGCGGTTCTCACGCGGCGTCAGGCCGCTGTGCATGAAGAATGCCGTTATGCCGTGCGCGCGGAGGTTGTCCACCTGGTCCTTCATCAGCGAAATCAGCGGCGTAACCACTATGGTAAGGCCGTCGATAAGCAGCGCCGGCACCTGAAAGGTTATGGATTTTCCTCCGCCGGTGGCCATCAGGCCGAGAGTATCGTGCCCCTCCAGAACCGACCTGATAATTTCGGCCTGCATCGGACGGAATGCATCGTAGCCCCAGTGCTTTTTGAGCACGCGGAGCATCGTCGACATTATATCGCCGGATAGATCGGAATTCATGGCTGTGGCGTAGGCGGGTGCGCCAACCTGTACGGGTGTGGCGCGTCAGGCTTTGTCCGCATCCTTCATGTGGATTTCCTTGATTTGCAGTTGAATTGTATTTATGCTTCCGCTGCCCCGGTGTTTGCTGTCCTCAATGGTGTAGCAGATGTCGAAGCGGCCTCCGGCATGGATGCGGTCGAACAGCTCGGACTTGTTGAAAGCGATACCGTTGATCACCTTGCCGGAAGTGTCATCTACCAGTTCGAGCTTTATGTGCTCCATCTGGCGCCCGACAAGCTTGCTCGTTCCGAAGTCCATGACGTTGCGGGTGCAGAACACCGGCTTCTGGTTGCCCGGACCGAACGGATTGAACCTGCGCAAAGTGGCCAGGAATTCTGGAGTCAGTTCAGAGAAAGTGAGGAACGCATCTATTTCAAGCTGCGGCGACAGCTGCGAAGGGAGGATATTGTCGGCCACGTACTGTTCGAAACGCCGTGTGAATTCGGGGATATTCTCCTCTTTCAGCGACAATCCCACGGCATATGTGTGTCCGCCGAAATTTTCAAGCAGATCACGGGTGGAGTCGATGGCGCTGTAGATGTCGAACCCCTGCACCGAACGAGACGAGCCGGTGGCCAGACCGTTGACAAGCGTCAGCACCACAGCGGGCTTGTAGTAAAGTTCGGTAAGGCGTGAGGCAACAATGCCTATGATGCCCTTGTGCCAGTCCTTATTGAAAATCACTATGGTTTTCTTGTCGCTCTCTGCCTCATGGCGCTTTGAAAGGATGGCATTGGCCTCCTCAGTGATGCGCTTGTCAAGCTCCTTGCGGTCGCGGTTATACTGGTCGATGTCCTTGGCACGCTCGTAGGCGTCAGCTATGTCGCGCGAAACGAGCAGATCCACGGCCGCCTTGCCGCTCTGCATGCGTCCGGAGGCGTTGATGCGCGGACCTATCTTGAAAATCACATCCGAGATGGTGATTTCGCGGTTGGTAAGGTTGCAGATGCGGATAATGGCACGCAAGCCCATGTTGGGATTGGTGTTGAGGCGACGCAGGCCGTAATATGCCATGATACGGTTCTCATCGACCATCGGCACTATGTCGGCGGCAATCGAGACAGCCACCAGATCAAGCATCCCCTCGAGTTCACCCTGCGCAATGCCGTTGCTCTGAGCAAACGCCTGCATGAACTTGAAGCCCACACCGCATCCCGACAGATGCGGGCACGGATAGGTGGAACCCGGCATCTTCGGATTCAGGATGGCCACTGCCTGCGGAAGCTCCTCATCAGGCACGTGGTGGTCGCATATGATGAAGTCTATGCCATGCTCACGCGCATGGGCAATCTCCTCGTTGGCCTTGATGCCGCAGTCGAGGATAATAACGAGTTTGACGCCCTGACCGGCAAAATCGTCGATAATCTCGCTCGATATTCCATATCCCTCCTCATAACGGGTGGGTATGAAATAGTCGATATTCGAGTAGAAGTTGCTGAGATACTTGTAGACCAGCGCGACAGCGGTTGTGCCGTCAACGTCGTAGTCGCCGTAAACCATGATCTTCTCTTTGGCCCCCATGGCACGGTTGAGCCGTTCCACAGCCTTGTCCATGTCGGGCATGAGGTAGGGGTCGTGAAGGTTCTTGAGCCTCGGATTAAAAAATCTGTCGGCCTCCTCCACCGAAGTCACTCCACGCTGCACAAGCAGCTGGCTCACAGGCGGACACGACGCGTAGCGTTGTGCCAGCGCCGTCTCTATCTTCTGTTCTTCTTGTGTCAGGGGTAAATAATTCCATTTACCTGTCATTTATGTTGTTTTTTTATTGGCTTGGAGGAGGCTCGGCACAGATGCCCCATAGCATGGCCGGGCGGGAGAAAGAGGATGGAGGGCATATATGATGAAACGGCCCTAAAGGACCTTCAGGTGCAAGCCTTTGGCCTGCAAAGCGATAGTCGGCCAGACTTCGGGGTGGATGCGGAGAGAGCCCGATGAGCCTTTTATGCCACACTATATCCAATTGCAAATATACAAATATTCGGCATAAATCGCAGAGGCCTTTAAGGAAATTTTACACATATATTACTAACTTTGCCCCGTCAGTCACAAAAGCACGCAAGCATAAATGAACGCCAACTACAAGCCTCTTTTCCCGCGCCTCGGCGCAGCAATCACCCGTCTGCCCGCAGGCACTCTGACCATACTCACAATCCTGGCAATCCTATGGCTCACGCTGGCCCCCGACCCGCTTCCAAGCACCGGCATGAAGCTGTTTCCGGGGGCCGACAAGGTGGTGCATGCGTGCATGTTCGGCGGTCTGTTCTTCATGGTCTATCTTGACCGTGACGGCACGTACAGAAAGCGCCGGATCCGATGGAATCCGGCGCAGAGAATGCAGTTTACGATATTTGCGGCAATGGGATGCGCGCTTTTCGGGGGTGCCATAGAACTGGCGCAGGACGCCATGCGGATGGGGCGCAGCGCCGACTGGCTCGATTTCGTAGCCGACGGCGCGGGAGTGGCTTTGGCAGCTGTGCTTACTCCGTGGATTGTCCGGCGGTTATTTACCGGCGGCAACTGAATCGGCAGGGGGCGCCGGAGCAGCGAATGTGGCCGGGGTGAGCGTCCCCTCCATCACAGCCTTCACGTCGGCTTTCAGCTCACTGTCCTGCTTGTCGCGGCTGAGAATTGTCCCGTCAGGACCGATTATAAGGATACAGGGAATGCCCGAAATGCCGTACAGGTCGGTCGGCACAGTCTGTGCGTTGATAATCTGGGGCCAGGGCAGCTGATGCTGCTTGATGGCGTTCACCGTGTTCTGCGGTTCATCCCACACGGCCACGCCAAGCACTTCGAGCCCCTGCGGACCATATTCCTCCAGAATCTCCTTGATTACTTTTGTCTCGCGGATGCATGGGCCGCACCAGCTTGCCCAGAAATCCACAAGTACAGGCTTGCCTTTGCCCACGAAGTCGCTCAGGCTCTGCTTCACGGAATCGTTCTGGATGGTGAAATCCACAAATTTATTGCCGGGCTGTGTGGCCTGCTTGTTAACGGCGGCTGCCAGCAGCTTCTCGACGCGCTTATATTGTTTGAGCACGGGATATTGCCTGAGCATGTCCTGAAGCTCGTCGAGCGAGAGCGAATAGGCCATGTCTATAAACAGCGCATAACCCACGGGGTTGTTTACGTTGGCCTTGAAAAGCGAATCGGTGTATGCCTCATATTCGGCCATGATGGCCTGCTGCGCGGCCACCGAAGTGCTGTCGGCGGGAAGGGCGCGGAAACGTTCGCCAAGCTCGCGGCTGTATGCCTGCATGTCGGCGTTGATTTTGTTCAGCGGCGTACCGGCCACACGGCCTTTGTCCACGGTGATTTCGCCAGGTTCAACAATGAGCGAACCCATGCGGTTGCCGTCGACGATGAGGCGTGCCAGGGCAGGCTGTGCGACGGTGCCGTTGAAAAGCGCACGGCTGTCGGCAACCACAGCCGAGTCCATCTTCTCACCAGTATCGAAATTAACCAGATACGCCGTCAGCCCGTCGAACTCCTCGGGCATGGTGGCAGAGATTTTATACGTGTCTGTGGCGGCCGCGGCACTGCACGCCGCAAGCAGCGCACCGGCCGCAATAGCGAGTAATTTGCTCTTCATAATTGTATTTTTTGTTTCGTTTTGTTACTTTTGTGGATATAAAAGGCATCTGGAGGCACGTTTTCAGCCTCTATGCTCTGACAAAGTAACGAATTTTTTTGTTATAATAGAAATGTGTTTGGTTAATTTGTTTAAATGAGCCGACACTGCACCAGCGATTTGAATCACAGAATATAACAGAGGGAACAACGCCCGCTCAAACAATACGATTTTTACTTCCTACAATGCCACAGAATCAACTATTCCAGACTCTGCAACGCAGTATAACCGACAACAGCCAACTTCCGGCACTCTCGGACTTCAACGGCAGCACGGCCACTTACGGAGAGCTCGCCGGCAAGATAGCGCGCATCCACATGATGCTTTCGTCAGCGGGCATAAAGACCGGCGACAAGGTGGCACTTTGCGCGCGCAATTCGGCCGAATGGGCCGCCACATTTTTGGGAGCACTCTCCTACGGCGCCGTGGTGGTGCCCATTCTACATGAATTCCATCCTGAAAACATCGAGCACCTCGTCAACCATTCGGAAGCGAAAATTCTGTTCTCCGAAAAGCAGATTGCCGACAATCTCGACACTGAAAGGATGCCGGGACTGGAGGCATTGCTGCTCATTCCCGGATATGAGCCGGCAGTGTGCCGGAACGACAAGCTTGCCTGTCTGCTCGAAAATTTCGATGAGGCTTTCAGCCGCATCCATCCCACGTGGAGCGCGCCCGACCTGAAGTTCGCAGACCCGGCTCCCGACACAGTGGCCCTGATCAACTATACCTCGGGGTCGACTGGCAATTCAAAGGGGGTGATGCTCACCTACGGCAACCTCTGGAGCAACATCCGATTCGCCATCAACAACATTCCGTTTCTGCATCCCGGCGACGGCATGCTGAGCATGCTTCCGCTGGCACATATGTACGGGCTTGTGTTCGAGTTCCTTTTCCCACTTGCGCTGGGTTGCCATATAACATTCCTGGGGCGCATACCGTCGCCACAGATTGTACTGAAAGCGTTCGCGCAGGTCAAACCCAAACTGGTAATCACCGTTCCGCTTGTTATCGAGAAAATCATAAAGGGGAAAGTGTTCCCGGTGCTCCGCAAACCTGCGGTGCGGCTGCTGACAGCGATTCCCGGCGTGCGCAACCTCATATACGCCCGCATCCGCAAGCAGCTGCTCGATGCTTTCGGCGGCCGACTCGAAGAGCTGATTCTGGGTGGCGCGGCGCTCAGCGCGGAGGTTGAGGAGCTGCTGCGTACCATCCGTTTCCCCTTCACCGTGGGCTACGGCATGACAGAATGCGCTCCCCTGCTCACCTACTGCTACTGGTCAGACCAGCGCCCGCACTCTTGCGGCAAGATGGTGGACGGTATGGAGGCACGAATTGCAAGCAAGGATGCCGCCAACGTGCCCGGCGTACTTTTTGTGCGAGGCGCCAATGTGATGAAGGGATATTACAAGAACCCCGAGGCCACGGCCGAGGCGCTCGACAAGGACGGCTGGCTCAACACCGGCGACGTGTGCACCATCGATGCCGACGGCTATGTGTACATACGAGGACGCAACAAAAGTATGATTCTGGGTCCGTCGGGGCAGAACATATATCCTGAGGAGATCGAGGTCAAGCTCAATAACCTCCCTCTGGTCGGGGAATCGATTGTAGTTGACCGCGACGGCCGCATCGTGGCTCTCGTTCACCCGGACTATGACCAGGGGCGCAAACTGGGGCTCACCGAGGACGAAACCGAGAAGAAGGTGATGGACAATCTGCCAGTTTTGAATAAAATGCTCCCTGCATATTCGCGTGTCAGCGCATTCGAGATTCACCGCGACGAATTTGAAAAGACCCCGAAACATTCAATACGCAGGTTCATCTACAAATGATGCATGATGCATGATGCACAATTTTCGATGCACGATGCATGATGCACAATGCACAATGCACAATTAAATTTTGACATCTACATTCAGTAATTCTACTTTCCTCTCCCTCATCCTTTCTCTCCCATTCTTTCTTTATTCTTTCTCCACCTCTTATTTCTCCACTTCTTCTTTCTCCATACTTTTTCATCGACTGTAACGGGGAAGGTTCGAAAAAAAATTCGCGCCGGAATTCCGATTGGAAATTCCGGCGCGAATTTTAAATGCTCCCGGCAACGCCGGCGGGCAACTAAAAGAGGAGATAGATACATGAATATGTCATAGCAGCGATGCATGTAAGCGTGGCTAAACGCTTTGTGCTTTCGATGCTGGCTGACAAAAACCGCACGCCTGCTGCAGTTCTGCGAAAAAATCATGACCGAGAGCTACCGAAATCCGGCACAACAGCTCTGTGTCAATGCTGCCTTTACGCAGAATTTTATAGACGTTGGTGCGGTCACAGCAAATTTCCTGCGCGAGCCATGCCGCCGGGCGGCGCTGCCGGCGCAATTCATTGCTGATAAGAGAACCGATGTGAACCTTAATGCCACAATCTTCGGTTCGTGTCAATTCCGGTTTCGAGTCCATAGTTGAAACAAGCAATAGAATAGTGGTAAAAAAGTAAAACCGGAAAACAGCGCGCAAAACAGCACAAATCATGCCGGATTGCCCGTGTTTTTCCTACCGCAAAATTAGAAAAAAACTGAGAATTATACAACGTCGATTTCATTTCAATTCGGCACAACTCCCTACACCTCAGCACTAAACGAAGTCAAACCTCATACTGCAAACATGCTGTAAAATTTAACTTTTAAACCGCCCCGGAGGCCATTAAAAAAAGTTTGTCAGAGAAACTGCTTCAAAAAAAACGATGTTTAAGAACCACCGGCGATGAATTCCAAAATTAACAATTGTATTTTTAACAATTAAAGTATCCAAATTGGCAACAACTTTATTTCCCCTGTCCTGATTTATACCCATCGGTATGGTTAAACCGAAGGCGCTGCGCGGCATCAGCCACACAGCGCCTATGGGAAAATCAAAATTGTATCCTTCCTGCCGGCAAGCTACTGCACACCGGCAGATGGGTTTTATTCGGCAAGTCCGCGCTGACGCAGCAGGGCGTCGGAGGTGGGACGGTGGCCGCGCATGGTCTCGTACAGAACCATCGGATCCTCCGATGCACCGCTTTCGAGCACGGTTTTCAGCTTGGCGGCTGTGGCGGGGTCAAACACACCGTTCTCCTTGAACATCTCGAAGGCATCGGCATCAAGCACCTCGGCCCACAGATAGGTGTAATAGCCCGACGCATAACCGTCGTCACCGAAGATGTGTTTGAAATAGGGCGAACGGTAACGGAATGTCAGTTCGGCAGGCATGCCGAGTTTCTGTGCATATGCATTCTCGAATTCAATAGCATCGAAATCGCCTTCGGGATTGTAGCGACCCCATGCAAGGTCGAGCAGGGCGGCGCCTGAAAGTTCGGCGGTCATGAAGCCCATGTTGTGCTTGGATGCGGCATTGATCTGCGCTACCAGCGAATCAGGGATAAGTTCGCCTGTCTTGTAGTGATGGGCATACTCCTTGAGCAGTTCGGGCTGGAAGGCGAAATGTTCGTGGAACTGGGAGGGGAACTCCACGAAATCGCGGTCAACCTTTGTGCCGCTCTGGCTCTTGAGGCGTGCGCGCGACAGCATGCCGTGCAGGCCGTGGCCAAACTCGTGGAACATGGTCAGCACCTCGTCGATCGACAGCAGCGCGGGGGCGTCGGCGGTGGGTTTGGTGAAGTTGCCCACGTTGTAGACGATGGGGCGCTCAACCGAACCGTCGGCATTGACCCAGGAGGTTTTCAGCTCCTCCATCCATGCGCCCTGACGCTTTTCGGGGCGTGTGAAATAGTCGGTCATGAACACGGCAAGGTGCTTGCCGTCGGCATCCTTAGCCTCGTAAACTTTCACATCGGGATGATATTTGGGGGCATCGGGAAGTTCCTCGAAAGTCACGCCGTAAAGTTTGCCGGCCATTGCGAAAATGCCCTTGGCAACGGAATCTACTGCGAAATAGGGGCGGATGGCGTTCTCATCCATGGCATATTTCTTCTGACGCACCTTTTCGGCGAAATAATAGTAATCCCAGGGAGCAATCTTGAAGTCGTTGCCGGCAGCATCCGAAACGGCCTGCATTTCGGCCACTTCCTCAGCCACCTTGGCTTTGGCCGGATTCCAGATGCTCATTAGCAGAGCCTCGGCAGCCTCGGGTGTCTTGGCCATCACGGCGTCGGTCATATAGGAAGCAAAGTCCTTGTAACCCATGATACGGGCTTTCTCGGCACGGGCCTTCACGATGTCGGCAATCACGGGACGGTTGTCCGTGTCGCCGCTCTGGGCATTGCCGGTGTAGCCTTTCCACATCTTCTCGCGCAGGTCGCGGTTGTCGGCATACTGCAGCACGGGCAGACGGCTGGGGGCATGGAGGGTGAACACCCATTTCCCCTCTTTCCCGCGTGCTTTGGCCTCGGCTGCGGCGTTTTCAACGATATTGGCGGGGATTCCGGCGAGGTCGGCCTCGTTGTCAACAACAATCTCGAAGGCATTGTTGGCGGCAAGGAGATTCTTGTTGAACTTGATGTAGAGGTTCGACAGACGGCTGTTCACCTCTTTGAGGGCTTTCTTGTTGTCGTCGTCGAGCAGGGCGCCGTTGCGCACAAAGTCCTTGTAGGTCTGCTCGAGGGCGCGCATCTCGTCGTGAGCCAGCCCAAGGGAGTCCTTGCGGTCATAGAGATACTTCACGCGGTCAAACAGTCCGGCGTTCATCATCATCTCGTCAGAGAATGTGCTGTAGCGCGGCAGCAGTTTTTCCGACACCTCCTGAAGTTCGGCGGTGGAATTGGCCTCGGTGAGCGACATGAGCACCGACATGACGCGCTCAAGCGTGGGCGACACATTGTCGAGAGCCAGAATAGTGTTGGCGAAAGTGGGTGCCTCGGGATTGTTCACAATCGAGTCGATCGATGCATTGGCCTCGGCGATGCCGGCATCGAATGCAGGCTCGTAGTCGGAGATCTGAATCTCCTCGAACGGTGGGATTTGGAACTCGTTGCTGTAAGGCTGCATGAACGGATTCTGCCGCTCCTGCTTGCCGCACGATGAAACTGACGCGGCTGTGGCAACGGCCGCCAGACAGATTCCCATTGCAAATGTTTTCATAATCGGTTTTTAATTAAATTAATATGTGAATGTTTTTCTATTTAGTCAGGTCAGCTGAAAAAACAGCCGAATTTTGTCCCCGGTGTCGGTTCCTCGGAACCGGCCTCTAAACCGGCCTCCAAACCGGCCTCCGGCTGTCAGCCCTCCCACCGGAAGGTGACCTCCACCGGATAGTGGTCGGAGTTGCGGCACGCGCCTCTCCTGTAGCACACAGCCTTCATGTCGCCGCGATACAGCACATGGTCGATGTTGAAATAGAAGCGGTTGACATGATAGGTTATGGTGGGCCCGCGCCCTGCACGGCGGAATGCGCTGTTGAAATCGTCGCCGGCAAGCACACGCATGGCGTAGCAGTCGGGTATGTCGTTGAAATCGCCGGCTATAATCACGTTCTCATAGCCGAGCGAGTCGATCTGCTCCCTGAGCATCCGTGCCTGCTGCGCACGCAGCTTGAAAGCCTGGCTGAGCTTGCCCAGCAGACGGTGACGCACAGCCCCCATCCGGTGCCGCCCCTCCCCTTCTGTAATCTGATAGTAGAGCGCCTTGTCGCTGTCGTCCAGACCGATAGACTGCAGGTGTACGCTCACCACCAGTGTGGTGTGTCCCAGAATGTCAACCTCCCCTGCGGCCCACGACACCGATGTGCTCCCCTCGAACTGGCGCAGCTTCACTGGCTTCATCGGGAGTGCTGTCAGCACACTCACTCCGTTGCACTCCGTCAGGTGTGGATATTCCCTCCGGAATGTGTCCACCTGCTCGGGTGTGCAGAAGTTGTGGGCGTTCATGTTCCACATCATTGTCTCCTGCATGCACAGCACCTGAGCGTCAACGCGGTTCAGATAGCTCAGCTGCGGGTTCCGCTTCCCTTCCGCCATAGCCTTCCGGTAAAAGGAATCAGGCTGCCCCTCGGAAGTCGTATCTTCATAGATGTCGTGCATCTCGTAGGTGTTGTAGGTGACCAACCGGAATGTCGGCGCTTCCCCGACGCCTTCCCCTTTGGCCGCGACGCCCGTGCCGAAATTAAGGGGCGCGAAATTCATTATCGGCCCGACACAGGCCACCAGGGCCGCTCCGGCCACGATGGCAGCCCGACGCAGCAGAAACAGGTCGATAGCCAGCAGAATCACCGTCAGGGCGAGCCATGCCGGGAACGTCATGGCCAGAATGGCGGGTATGGCCGTCACCTCTGGGTTCACCGCGCCGCCATAGGCCGCAACGACCGTGCCGCAGGCGGCCAGTGTGTTGACCGTCCACAACGCCCATCGTGCCAATCTGCCGTATATCGGTGTCATCATTCAGTAATCAAATTTGTTGGCCGGTTCGTGGATGCGACATGTCACGTTCCGAGAGACTGAACAGACGCACTTTTTCGTCGTGCGACAGCGATTCGTAGCCCATCCGGCGCACCTTGTCAACCAGTGCGTCGTGCTCCGAACGGAGTTGCCTGCAGTGCTCGTCGGCGTGGCTGCGCTTCCGCTCCATGCGCCTGTATGTCACGCCGAGAGCCATCCCGGCCAGCAGTCCGCCGAGATGTGCGGCGGTCTGCGCGGCCGCCATCTCTGTCGAGGCGCACACAAGGAGCAACAGCCCCGCGGCCGACAGCATTTTCAGCGAAACGCCGAAACCGCCCGGAAGCTGCACGCGACGCTTTGGCGCAATCACCAGGGTGAACGCCACCACCGACAGCGTGGCGGCCGATGCCCCGACAAGTTGTGCACCACCCGTAAGTCCACAGGCCAAAAGATAGGCCGCACTCCCGGCCAATGCTCCGGCAACGTAGCTCCTGACCACAGCGGCATTTCCGGCCATCCCGCCAAGCCAAAGCCCGAACCATATGAGCCACAGGCAGTTGACCAGCATGTGCCAGAAATCGATATGTACAAACGCATAAGTGACCACGCACCACGGATGCGCCAGCACCTCCCCCGGCTCTGACGGCATGGCAAGCAGCGTCATAAGGCCGTCCACCGCTCCGGGTGCAAATGCCCAGACGGCTTTCAGCAGGACGAACACCGCCACATTGACCGATACCAGCACCATTGCCGATTTCATACGTTTGTCTGTTTAGTGTTAATATTTTAGCCCCAAAAATCGAGGTGATTTTTTATGTCCCCGGAATCTAGGGATAAATGTTTATCCTCAAACAACGGCCTCAACGTAGGGTCGCGACCTGTCGCGACTGCCGACATGCACAACCTACAAGTTTATTCTGCATATTCACAACTCGAAACCCGTTTGCAGTCGCGACAGGTCGCGACCCTACGTTTGATTGTCACAATATTTTAATACGTTTTGTTGTAACGGATTAAAACGTTTTGCTGTCACGTGGTTGAGCGTTGACGTTCTGTTGGTAAGGCTGTATCAGAAATACGGGCCGCCAATCACGCGCTTTTTGCGCCAGTAAATCAGGATCAGCAACCCGAACAGCATGCCGCCAAGATGGGCGAAATGCGCCACCGTGTCGGCCTGGCTGTTATAGATGCCCAGCAGCAGCTCGATGCCGGCATAGATAAGCACGAACACTCGGGCCCTGATGGGCACAGGCGGGAATATGAGATACAGACGCACATTCGGGAACATATAGCCGAATGCCAGCAGTATGCCGAACACCGCACCCGAGGCACCCACCGTGGGCGTGTGATACAGCCCGTAGAGATTCCCCACAAGCGGTTCGTTCGGATTCACCCCGATGCTCCACAGCTCCGTGAGACGCACCACCGAATGGCGCAGCAGCTCGGTCACCTCGCCCGGATTGGGGAATACCGACGCATAGTGATGTATCATCAGCGCGAACACCCCCTCCTGCACCAGTGCAGCTCCGAGGCCGCACGAGATGTAGTAGAACAGGAAGCGCGGACCGCCCAGCACCCTCTCCATCGTCACGCCGAACATATAGAGCGCGAACATGTTGAAAAACAGATGCACAAAACCCCCGTGCACGAACATGTAGGTGATCAGCTGCGACGGCACGAACTGGTCGGACGTGAAATAGTAGAGTGCGCAATAGCGTTCTATCGTCCCAGCGAGCGACGGCACCAGCGCCATGGCCAGCCACACCACCACATTTATGGCAATGAGGTTCTTGGTGACGGCAGGCATCATCTTTATATTGTCTAAAAATCCCATAATCGAATCAAAGTTTATCCCCCTGTCTATCCCAACAAGCCGGAAGCCGCAAGTGTTCTGTGCGGCAACGGCAAAATTGAGTGCGGCCGCACCGGCGTGAAGCCTCACGCCGCGCAGCCGCACACTGATATTTCATAATAGTGAAAGATGTTCCCGGAACACCAGTCACCGTTTTTATTTCACCATAAGCTTGCGGGCTACGCGGGTGTTGCGTGCCTGCACCTCAAGCAGATAGATGCCGTCGCCCATGGCCGACGCATCGAGGTCGATGTTGTCGCCTTCGGTTGCAACCGAAGCCACCAGCGCGCCCTGCATGTTATACAGGTTGGCAGTGAAACCGTCGGTTCCGCCCATGAACACATTGAACTGCTTGCCTCCGCGGTTCTCCACGATCAGACTCTTCTCGGGGTCGTCGGCGCCGACGCTGTTCACCGAGCTCTGGCCCAGAATCTTCTTCAGTCCGGCAAGGGCGTTGATCTTACCCATGCCCCAGCGTTCGGGCTGCTGAGCAGTGAATTCGTCATTATCGGCAGTCTCCTTGATGATCTGCTTCACGCGGTCCATGGTGAGCACCTCGCCACGCTCTGCAGCAGCCTCGGCCCAGAGTGCCAGCACGCCTGCCACAAACGGCGAGCTCATCGACGTGCCGCTCATCTCGGCCCAATAGCTCTTGGTCTTCTTAGAAGACTCATTATAGACCCATGCACTGATTGCTGAGCCGTCAATGTTATACTCATCCTTGCTGTTGGCAGCCATATAATAACGGCTATACGACGAAATCATTCCCTGACCGGGACCTACAACATCCGGAAGCAATCGGCCTGCGAAAGTGCGACCATGCGAAGAGAATGTGCTTAAAGCACCTTTTGTCACTCTCGGGACAAAATGTATCAAATCAGCCAGACCACCAGGCAAAGCAACCGGAAATTCGTCTTTATTGACGTATGACCCGACTACCAGGACATTATCGCCGCAGGCCATACCATTGATAGTATTTTCAACCGAACCCGCTTGATAACCGGCAAGATTTGCATTATAAAAACCTATGTTTCGTCCATAAGCATTAACGCCGGTATTGCTACCACCTTCGATAATCAGACCTGCCATATAACCATTCGCAGAACCGCCATCAAGACGCGATGTGATATACACATTGTAACGGTTGTTGTTGGGGTCAACATTCGTACGCCATCCGATGAAGCCCTTTGTACCGAAATACTTGCTGAACTCCGCATCCTTGGCTACGTTGCTATAATTCAGGCCGGTGCCACCAACATACTGCATCCCAGTAGAGGGATTAAACGTATAAGTGTAGACTATGTTGCCGGAAGCATCCACAGCTGCGAGCTTAACAGTTAAAGGCGAGGCATTATCCCCCCATACATCTATCACACCACTTACAGTTGCGCTGTGATCCAACAGGCCGGAATTGTTATAATTGCCGAAAAGGCTCTGCACCTTGTTATCTGAAGATGTGAAATTTTTATTGAGCCACAATGCTTCACCTCCCTCATTTCCAGCCGAAATGGTTATAAGCATATCCTTACCGGCTTCTGCGAGGGCAAGGCAGGTTGCATCAGTTCCGTCATGCGGCCCGGTATTATTACCTAAAGACAGATTAAACACTCCGGGGCGCCCTTCGCTCTTTGCATAATCGCGTACACGGACCGCTGAAGTTATGATGATCGGGTCATATAACTCACCGCAGCATGCGGCCAGATCTGCTTCCGGCGCAACCCCATAGAACGGCACTTTAGTGGATGACATCTGAACTGCGTTTCCGCGGCGCACGATAGCCACTCCACCATTATTTGCGCCGGGAGCCTTATCGTAACTACCTGCAATGATTCCAAGCACATGCGTGCCATGAGTGCCACTTGACTTATCGGTACCATAGTCCTTTATATAAGTGTCGATGGCAGATTTGGTCTCATACTTTCTCTCCGTTCCAGGTTCGACATTTCCAAGCTCATCCTCGCGGGTGCCATAGAAAACGTAAAGGCGCTTGAAACGGGTTTCGCCATCACTGGTACGGAAGTTAAGGTGACCGACATCAAGACCGCTGTCCATCATTCCGACAACTACGCCGGCTCCTTTATAGCCATGTTCTAATCCATCGCCCCCATCGTGAACAGTGTTTACGCCTGTTACTGAACGAGCTTCGTCAAGCATGAGTTTATTCTCCTGTCCCAAAGACACCTGCAACACCTCGTCAAGAGATGCTACCTCCTGCATTTCTGCAGGCGTAAGATTTGCAACCACCACTCGACCGAGAACGGCTGTCACATCATACCCTTTCTCCGAAAGCGCAGAGGCATCCGATGCGTCACGGAATGTCACCATGACAGACACATGATATTCAGGATTCACTTCCGGTGCTATCGTTGATACGGTTTCGCCACGGCTATGCATGAACCGCGCAATTTGATTTTCGTTGGCATTGTCAAGATATTGAGCTGCCCGGGCATCAAATTTGCTCTGAGCAGTGGCCGTGAGCCCAGAAAGAGTTGCGACTAACAGCGCTGCATAAATTTTTCTCATAATGCGGCTTACTTTCTTAATGATTGGGGTTATCTGATTTTAATGTCTAATACAACATAGTTTGCATCATAGCATGACACACGCTATAACACTTAGAACACAAAGATAACGTATTTTTCAAATTTACGAACAATAGCGCACCTCTTTTTTTGCAATATTAACGAATTGAAACCGGGAATAATTTCTAATCCAGAAATATCAGGACAATTAAGCCATTTCAGGCATGATGTAACAGCAACCGAGGCGGCCTGATTGATTTCAGACCGCCCCGGTTATAGGGTGATTAATCTTGAATTAAAATTCAGAATTTGTCATTAATTTTGAATGTATATCCCTTGCGGAATAATTTACCATCAACTTTTTTGGCTTCTACTGGCTTACGGGCAAGCTTAGGCATATTGCCGGGCAAGCTGGTAACCACTGCGGGAGCCTTAACCATGCGAGCGGCACTGTTGAATTCCGCATTAACTCCGGCCTTGACTCCACCGAAGTTCGAACGGGCAGGTGCTGCAGCAATATCCATCATGTCAATTGCGAACTTACCCATACCGTAAGCATGAATCTGCATACCAGAGAAGAGTGCATTCAAGGCTGCGTCAAAACCGGGATCGTTTTCATCCGGCAGATTGTTGAACGCATCAATCAGGTCATCGCTATAGTTGCTGATATAACCATCATTTTCAGTACCCTCGGGATAAATGTAACGGTTGATCAGACCAGCAGGGAATTCAATCACGCCATCCTCCATAGTACCAAGAACGTACGAATACTGCGAACGGGCAATCACATCCACGTCATACTGATCGAGGAGCGGATAAACCATCGAAGCAACCGACCAATTGTCACCATTGACTCTCAAGCCGGTTTCACTCCAGTCAAGAGCTACGTAATTCGAAGTAGAGCCTTTGTAGAAGTTGATATAGTGCTTTCCAGAGCTAACGATGCCGGCACTTGCATAGGGAGCATAGGGATTGACCAGACGATAATAGTTGGGGGTTGTCTTATGCTTCTCAAGTTTCACCTGATAAGTCTCTCCTCCAATATTGTTGAACAATCCGTAAAGAATACCGTCGGTATAAAGGACTGTTCCTGCTTCTTCCCAGTCAGATTCTTTCTGCACTGATTCAAATTCAAAAGTGAAAGCTTGCTGGCAGACTTTAGCGCCAGCTGCATCGTAACCTACACCAACGATAGTATACACGCCGGGTTCATCGGGAGTGAACTCAAGGTTGGTAAGAGCATCGTAAATCAGCTCTGCCTCCGAATCGTTCTGGATTTCGGTTACAGTCTGCGCGATCTCATCATTTGTAAGTTCGCCGGCCTTGATTGCATACGAGTACGAAGCCACGTCATCGGAACGGTAAGCCTCGATGATAACTGATTCAGAACCATCAGGAGCTACCATGTTGCCCTTGTAAGAGAACGAAAGGCTGTAGTCCTTAAATCCGGGAAGCTGCATATATTCATCAGCTGTAAGCTGTGCTGTCGTACCGGTATAATACACACAGTGTATGCTGAACAGACCAGTCTGGGAATTATAAACCGAAACTCTCTGGAGCTCTTCATCCGTATTTCCGGGATAAATATTGCCGCCAACTCTTGTACGGAAAGTGTACACGTCGGTAATCATAATCATTTCACCAAACGACTGATCGTCACCGGTAGCAACAGGTTCGAGAGTAGCAGGATACAGATGGCTATACTTGCCACCAAGCGAAGTAGGTGACACACGCACGATAAAGTTATAGCCGTTGACATACGACCCGGGATAACCCTGAGCCTCAGGATAAGCTTCGTCCACAAGGTAACCGCCGAAACGATACTGTTTTCCTGCCCCAACAAGCGACTCCGACTCATATACGGGAACCTCAATATCAGACATGCCGAAGCCACTGAGCGTTCCGGTTCCCATTTCGGTTCCGCCGTAACGCTTGAATTCGCTCCACGGAGAATATTTCAGAACGAATGTCTGCTCAGAAAGTCCATAAGGAGTGGACAATTCAGCGGGCACTTTGATGTGTACATAAAAGTCTACCTCTGCCTCAACTTTGGTCCAATCATATGTGATATCGATGGGTGCCATCAATGAACCGGCAACAAACTGAGCATGAGTGGGTATCGTGAAATCATTGGCAAGAGGATTACCATCCTTGTCAGTCACGCTCGATTCAAGATTGACAGTGAGGGGGCCATTGTCGTTTGTTCTCAGAAGATCGAGAGTCACGCTTGAAGAGCCCTGCAATATTTCGGCGGATGTTACATCCTCCGGAAAATACACACCCTCCCCTGCCACTGGATCGGCCGGTGTGAACTCAACTTCGTCAGTACAGGCCACAGTGCCGAGCAACATGGCTCCGCTGAAAAGTGCTGAAAATATTTTGTTGAATTTCATAATCTGATGTTGTTTAAAATAAGACAACTATATGCTTGTAGCTTATTCACCACCTACAGGCGACATCTGCGCACCACAAGGAGGATTGTTGTACTCAAGCACTCCCTTGTTGGTATTTCCTTCAGAACGAACTATTACATAATTCATCCATGCAGGACGGCCGGAAGTATTGTAAAGAGCACGCGCATTGTCATAGTTGGTGCCGTTGTAATAACGAGTGATATCAAGATTCAAGCGCTTGTAGTCAAAGAAGAGAAGACCTTCACCCCAAAGCTCGATACGTTTTTGAAGAATAATCTCCGTAACTGCCTCGTCAGTCGACGCAGCTGTACAACGATAGGTGTTGTAGCGGTAACGCTGCATAAAATCGTTGAGCAGACGTACACCTTCAGATGCATTTATATGAGCCTGTGCCTCAGCTTCGAGAAGATACATTTCCTCAACTCGCATCAGCGGGACCGCAGTAGCACATGCAATGGAATTATCGGTCATGTTACCGGAACCCGGACGGAATTTAAGCGAGAAATATTCGCTGAAATTTTCCTCTGCAAAAGCGGGGTCAATGTAGCTTTCGCGGCCAGAGAGAGGCGAGCCTTCGGGAGCGACGTATGAAAGTTTGCGGAAGTCGCGGTCGCTGATCTTATCGTAAAGAGATTTGCTGATCTGAACATACGGACCTGCGATAGCATAGCCGAACTCAGTCTCGTTACTCATCCAGCTAACCCAGTTGAGAAGAGCGGAAGTTACAGCACGGTCCTCGGCCGAATATTTCATTGCCCACATCCAGGAAGAAACAGACATGTCGTTGAAACCGTTGGTTGTGCTCAGCCATTCCTCCTGAGAGGTGGGAGTTGCCTGAGAAGTTGTGATTGCTAGACGCGCATAATCGGCAGCTTTCTTATAAAGATCAGATGCAGAACCTGCGCCGGCATGCTCATATCCCATCTCATGATAAGTGGCATCCCAAAGATAAGTACGGGCCAGCAGACCATAAGTAACCGCCAGTGAAGGAAGGAGCTTGGAGGCCGTCGGATTACCTGCCTTAAGCAGATCAACAGCTTCCTCAAGATCCGCCAAAATAAACTTCACCATTTCCTCATGGGTGACACGAGGATTGTTACGGCTCTGCTCTTCAGTGGTCTCTTCTGTCACGATAGGCACAGTAAGACCGCGCACATCATTACCATAAGAGTTGGTGTTCGGCTGATAGTTGTTAGGCAGGAACTCATACATACGCGCCATGTCGAGATATGTAGCGGCACGGAAAGCCAGACCGGCACCGCGCAGACCCATAAGCTCAGGATCTGTGGTGCCACGGGGAACGGCACGAATGGTGTTGTTTGCTGTCAACACCTGTTCGCACATGTAAAGCCATGTGAACTGACAGACCATGTACTGCTCATTCAGAGCATCGTTTGCCGTACTCCAGGCCTGGAACCAGTCATATCCGGAGTATGCAATAGGCATGTCGTCAATCATTACGTCGCGGGCATGCATCACCGAAGCATAACCCCAGTCGTAGGCCTGAGAATCATCCACTGTACCGACCTGATTAAGATGGGATGACATACCCCAGGCGAGAGCCTGGATAGCTTTGTCGTTGCCGTCAAGCTGCGACTGCACGACTCCGCTGGTGGGAAATACCTCCTCGATACAGCTGGTGGTGAGCAGCATGGGTGATACCATAGCCGCTGCCAATAGTGCTTTATATTTGTTGTTCATTGTTGTGAGGTCTTAAATTAGAAGTTGACAGTGAGACCGCCCGAGATGGTACGGATGGGTGCATAGTAGGTGTTGTTCGAGCTGCCGTAGATGGACTGACGGGGATCGAAACCCTGACGCTTGGACCATACCCAAACATTTTCGCATGCGAGATATACACGCACCTTATCAAGATAAGCCTTACGGGTGAGCTTAACGGGCAGAGTATAGCCGAAGTTGATGTTATCAAGCGAGAGATAGCTTGCATTGGTCAGGAAACGGTCGCTGGTCGATGCAGTGTACTGGTCACCATAATAGAAACGGGGAACTTCAGTCGAATGATTTTCGGGAGTCCAAGCCTTGAGCATATCTGCATGGATGTTGTTACCCTTGCTTGTACTTGTAGGTGCTCCCATCAGGTTTGCATAGCCGCTGTCATAAAGCTTACCACCGATCTGATAGCTGAAAGCAAACGACAGGTCAAAATCACGGTAAGAGAACGAGGTGCTGAAACCGCCGTAAACATGAGCGGGAGAAGTACCCACAATAAACTGATCTGCAAGTGCATAATCGTCGGTAGTGGCAACTTCGCCGGTTGCTTCGCCGTTGGCATCGCGAACGAGTCGATAATACAATGGTTTACCGGTATTGGCATCTACACCTGCATATTTGGGCATGTACATTGAGTAGAGTGACTCGCCCTGTGCATAGAAATAGTTGCCGGAGCTATAACCCCAAACGGGCTCAGCGCGGAAATCGTCAGTGAAGACATACGCACTCTGACCCTTGCGCTGTTCGGGAAGCATGGAGATTTTGTTCTTGAACCATGTAAGGTTGACATTCACATCCCAACGGAAGTCACGGGTTTTAACCGGTGTGGCAGCGAGTTCGATTTCGATACCGGAGTTCTTCACATTACCGACATTGTCAAAATATCCGGTGTAACCGAACGAAGTCGGGAGGGGGAAGTACATAAGCATGTCGGAGGTCTTGCGATAGAAAGCCTCGAAGTTACCGCTCAGGCGACCATTGAGAACAGAGAATTCAATACCAGCGTTGAAGTTGCCGTTCTTTTCCCATGTGATATTCTCGTTACCAAGGGTGGCGGGAACTGCTGCAGGATTGCCATTGGCATCCTCGATGGTGTATGTGTTGGTGTAGCGGAAGTTACCGATATTATCGTTACCCTGCTCACCATAAGAAGCCTTGACTTTCAACATGTCAATCCATGTCAGATCTTCCATGAAGCTCTCCTTCGAGAGAATCCATGCGCCACCGAGGCTCCAGAAGTTACCCCAACGATGATCGGGATGGAAACGGGAAGATGCATCGCGACGGAACGAAGCAGAAGCGAAGTATTTGCTGTCGTAGTCGTACTGGCCACGGAAAATCCAACCTTCGTTGTTATACTCGGATGTCGAAGATGATGCTGAGCCTTTGGTGATGGCGTTGGCAAGTTCATCATTTGTCCAGTCGAACATATTGCTCTTGGTTGCCCAGAGGTCATAGTTCTTGGTCTTATAGTATTCATGACCCAGAAGGACCGATGCATTATGCTTTCCGAACATGTGGGTCCAGTTAAGCAACTGCTGGAATGTATAGTCAGTGTTGCGTGTATGCTCCTTTGATACTACACCGTTCTGAGTTGCATATGCTCCATAGAAGGGGTTGGTAACAGAGGTGTGGCGCACTTCCTGAATATTGATATTATTGTTCGATGTGAACTTGAAATCCTTGAGGAAGCGGATTTCAAAGAAACCTGTACCGCTGAAAATATTACCTTCCGATTTATTGGTATCAAGAATAGAAGCATCGATTGCATTGGATTCTGTGAGATACGGACGTTTCATGCCGCCGTTCTCGCCATCACCATAGTCATAGCGCTGATATCCATTTTTGTCCACCAAGATGTTTCCTTGTCCGTCACGGATATAAAGCGGATAAATGGGAGCGATTCCGGTTGCTGCGGCAAATATGTTACCTGTGGAGCTTGAAGAACCTTCCTCACTGTCCATTGCATTCATATCAATGTGCGTATAGTTCACCGACGCACCGATCTTCAACCAGGATTTTGCCTGTACATCAGCGCTCAAGCGGGCTGTCAGACGTTTGAAATCGGATTTACCTACAATGATACCATCATTGTTGAGATAACCGATTGATGCATAGAAATTGCTCTTGTCAGTACCCTGAGTGATGCTGAGGTTATATTCCTGACGGAGGCTGCTCTTGTATGCTTCGTCAAGCCAATTGTCGGGCTGCATGAAATAGTTTGCACCTTTGTAGTTTACCAGGCGGCCGACCACAGCCTGCGGGTTCAGACGGCCATTTTCTCCGACGAGATACTGACCCTGCGGAACTGTCATCACATTGTAACCGAGACCATATGCATCATTCTGGGTAAGATGCTGGTTTGCCCAGACATAAGCATCATGATTATTGAGCCCAAGACCACCGACATTATCTTCACCGCCAGAATTGTTGGGCTTCATTATCTTCTCCCAACGTGCATAATTGTAAAGGGCGCCGTAATAAGTCTCATAATATTGACCGGGATCTTTGATATAATCATAATCCTGAGTGGCACGGGTGTTCAGACCCCATTTTGCATCAACGGTGATTTTAGCTTCGCCGAGTTTAGCACGTTTGGTGGTGATAAGAATTACACCGTTGGCACCGCGGGCACCGTAAAGAGCGTTAGATGCAGCATCCTTGAGGACAGTCATCGACTCGATATCGTTAGTGTTAAGAGAATTGATATCGTTGGTGTAAGGAGTTCCATCTACTATAATAAGAGGCGCGTTGCCGGCATTAATTGAAGAGAAACCACGGATACGGATAGTGGGGCTCGAAGCACCGGGTGCACCGGAAGCATTTGAAAGCTGCAGACCTGCAACCTTACCGGAAAGAGCATCGAGCACGTTGGTAACCTGGCTCTTTTCAATCGCATCATTGTTGATTACGGTTGCAGAACCGGTGAAGGCCGATTTCTTTGCCGTTCCGTAAGCCACAACCATCACCTCATCAAGATTGGTATCAGAGCTCTCGAGCTTGATGAGCATTTTGCTTGAAGATACGGATACCTTACGGGGAGTGAAGCCCACATAGGACACGTTGAGCTGGGAAACACTCTGGGGGAGGGTGAGCGAGAAGTTACCGTCGATGTCGGTCGAGGTTCCTTGTCCGCCCCCAACGGGCATAACCGTTGCGCCCGCCAATGGCTCGTCATCGGCGGCTGAAACGACTGTACCGGTGACCACGCGCGTCTGCGCCAGGGCGCAAGCCACGGTCATCAGCACCGCCGTCAGTAATAGAAACAGCTTTTTCATACACTATAATTAATTAGACATAAAGAATTAAATAATCGATTGGATCTATTTAGATTTTTAACTGCACGCTGTGTGTGATGTTCCTGTGAGCGGTAGCGGAGGTTGCGGTATGCCGGCTTTCCGGCCTGACAACCTGGCACGAAACAGGGAAATCTGTAGACCATCCGGCTACTTTTTCCAACGGTTTTCAAGGCTCTTTCACGTTTGTTTGCAATGCAAACCGGTGCATGAGGAACATGTATTAGGCAAAGTTAATACAAAATGTCAATAAAACATACATTCCGCTAACAAAGTTTCTGCTCTTTAACATAGTCGTATGTCATAGTGTACACTTAAGCGTTGTTGACAAAATGGCGTCACATACTAATAATCAACACTTTGACCGATTTTAGCACTGAATTTTTATTCATTTTCAATAAAAGCAAAAGAATGTTAAAATGCATCTTTCAACAAGTGTTAAAGCATTTGCTCCGGACAAAACTGCCGGAAAAGAGGCCCAAACGGCGCATCACGCCGCGCCAGACCGCGAACATTGACAGCTGAAAATTTTGCCGCCACGCGGCAATTGGCTATCTTTGCCTTACAGAAAGGCTTCGCATCTGAATGGAGACAACGCAGCATCGACGCACTTCACACCCCTGGTGCTTGCGCATGAGCCCGGCAATGCTCATGCTGCTGCTCTGCACCCTGCTCGCTCCGGCGAAAGCGGGCGCATTCGGGCTGAACCTCGATTCAATTGCCGCATGGGGAAAGTTCCCGCGCTTCTGCGTGAACACCTATCGCTGGGGCGACCGTTTTTTCAACACCTACGATTCGCTCTACGTGCAGGGCACCGGCAAGAAGTTCAACCTCAAAGTCAAGGTGGACTCGTGGAGCGACCTCTACAACTTCCGGCTCGACGACGGCTACAAGATGGAGATGCTGTCGAACCCTTCGTCGACATTGGGATTCCACCTTACTTATATGGCGGTGTCGGCCGGCTACGACATGAACATCGGGAAATACTTCAACGGCGGCGAGCGCGCACGCAAGCGGTTCCGCTTCCAGTTCAGCTGCTCGCTGTTCACGTTTGAATATTACACCACCAGCAACGACATCGGCACCTCCATTAAACGCATGGGCTATGAAGGGGCGACCCACAAGGTCGACATCCCTTTCAAAGGGATAAACACCAGCTCGTGGGGGATAAACCTGTTCTACTTCTTCAACCACAAGAAATATTCGCAGGCTGCTGCGTTCAACTACAGCAAGCTGCAGATGCGCAGCCAGGGCTCATTCTTCGCCGGACTGTCGTTTTCCGGCGACAGGTACAACTTCGACTTCTGGGACCTCGAACCGGCCGACCGCCCCAACCTCCCCCCGGCCTGGAGCTATTATTATATGGTGAAGAACCGCAACTATGCGTTCAAGCTCGGCTACGCCTACAACTGGGTGTTCCACCGCGGATGGGTGGTGGGATTCCTTGAAGCCCCTATCGTCGGGTTGCGCAAGGGCTACATCAACGACCCCACGAAGGAACGCAGCTCGTTCGGCATGAGCAACCAGATGCGCCTCTCCATAATATATAACTACAAGACAAAATGGTTCTTCGGCGGGATAGCAAACTGGGACATGGCCCTTATATACGACCGCGAGCACACGCTCATGGCCAACAACCTGTCGTTCGAAGCCTCGGCCGGATTCCGCTTCAACCTCTGGTGACCGCGCCCCTGACCCTCCACTTTTGCCGATTCTCTCCATCCTCTCACCTCACATACCCGACTGCAGGCCAAAATTTCACCTACAAACACATAATCCACTTCACACATGGGAATGACACGCCGCGAATTCAGAGGGCTTGCGGTTCTCGCAGCACTGTTGGCCATAATTGTAGCGATCACAGCAATAACACAATGCAGCAGGCAGACGCAACGCGCGGCTGCCGCGCAGGAGCAAATCGCACCCGTCGGGGAAGCAGACGGCAATGCGGCAGCCACAGATACGAACATTGTCGGACTGGCCACCAGGGGTGATTCCGCCGTAATACATTTTCATCCCACCCTACGGTCAGGTGCCGCACAAGGCAACTCCGGGAAAATTACAGCCAAAAGGCGCGCCAACCTGAAAGCCACAAAACAAAAGCCGGGCCGCAAGGTGAAACCCATGCAGCCCGACCGTAAAAGTCCGCTTGAAAGTCCGGTTTAGGCATCAGCGCCGGAAGTGAACATTCGCACCCCGGGGGAGGCCATCAGCGGCGGCGGCGCGGCGCGCCATGATGCTCACGCGCGTTTTTCTTTGCGGCAGCCGCCTTGGCAGCCGCCTTGGCTTTCTCGTGCCGCGAACGGCGTGTGGTATCGGCAGACACCGGCTCCTCGGCCTTGAATTTCTTCTTGTCGCCGCGGCGGGATGCGCCCTTGTTTCCTTTGTTTTTCTTTCCCGACAGCGCCTGGGCCACAGACACTTTGTTGCCCATGTCGTCCTGAGCGGGACGGGTGGGCGCCAGAGGATCGACTATGACAAAATCGAGCTGCTTGCGATCGAGATTGGTATTGGCCACGCGCACGCGCACAATGTCGCCCAGACGGTAGACGTTGCCGCGGCGGCGTCCGCGCAGGCAGTAATTCTTTTCGTCGAAATCATAGTAATCGTCGGCCAGATCGCGCATCGGCACAAGGCCTTCGCACTTATTCTCGCAGATCTCAACGTAGAGGCCCCACTCGGTCACGCCTGAAATCATCCCCTCGAACTCCTCGCCGAGGTGGTCGGCCATGTATTCCACCTGCTTGTACTTGATGGAGGAACGCTCGGCATTTGCTGCCAGCTGCTCCATGGCCGAGGAGTGGTTGCACTGCTCCTCGAGTTTCTCGCGGTTAACGCTGCGGCCGCCGTCGAGATAACGCTCGAGCAGGCGGTGCACCATCATGTCGGGATAACGGCGTATGGGCGATGTGAAGTGGGTGTAATAGTCGAACCCAAGGCCGTAGTGGCCTATGTTTTCGGTGGTATAGATGGCCTTGGCCATGGATCGGATGGCAAGCATGGAGATGAAGTTCTCCTCCCCTTTGCCCTTCACGTCCTGAAGCATCTTGTTGATGGAGCGGTTAATCTCGGTGGCCGAGCCCTGGGTCTTCAGGCGGTAGCCGAAAGTGCGGGCAATTGCCGCAAGATCTGTCAGCTTGGTTGTGTCGGGCTGGTCGTGAACGCGATATACGAACGCCTTCCCCTTGCGGCGGCTCTCCGCCTTTCCGATTGTGGCCGCCACAGTGCGGTTGGCAAGGAGCATGAACTCCTCGATGAGCTTGTTGGCATCCTGCGACACCTTGAAATACACGCCTACGGGGTGGCCCGTCTCGTCGATATCGAACCGCACTTCCTCGCGGTCGAAATCAACCGAACCGTTCTCAAAGCGGCGTGCACGCAACTGTTTGGCCAGACGGTCGAGCGTCAGCAGTTCCTGGGCGAAGTCGCCCTCACCGGTCTCAATCACCTGCTGGGCCTCTTCATAAGCAAAGCGGCGGTCGCTCTTTATGACGGTGCGGCATATGCGGCTGTCGAGCACGTTTGAGTTGTCGTCAAGCTCGAAAACACATGAGAAGGCCAGCTTCTCCTCATCCGGGCGGAGGGAGCAGATGCCGTTGCAGAGATGCTCGGGGAGCATGGGCACCACGCGGTCGACGAGATATACGGATGTGGCGCGGCTCTGCGCCTCACGGTCGATAATGGAGCCGGGGGTGACGTAGTGGGTCACATCGGCGATGTGCACACCCACTTCCCAGTGGCCGTTGGGCAGACGGCGGATGGAAAGCGCGTCGTCGAAGTCCTTTGCGTCCTTGGGGTCGATGGTGAACGTTGTTACGCCGCGGAAATCCTCACGTCTGGCAATCTCCTCGGGGGTAATGCCCGCGTCAATCTTGTCGGCGGCCTTCTCCACGGCAACCGGATATTTGTACGGCAGCCCATACTCCGCCAGAATGGCATGAATCTCGGCGTTGTTCTCACCGGTCTTGCCGAGGATGTCAACCACGGTGCCGCGCGGATTCTTGGCATCGTCGGGCCAGTCGGTAATCTTGACGATAGCCTTGTCGCCCGTCTTACCCCCCTTCAGCTTTGCCTTGGGGATAAATATGTCGCATGCAAGGAATTTGGAATCGGTTTTCAGGAAAGCCATGCTCTTGTCCACCTGCAGGGTGCCGATGAACACCTGGTCCTTCGGCTCAATAATCTCGATTACCTGTGCCTCGGGCTCCTGACCGCGGCGGTGCGCGGAAATATTCACCTTCACCCTGTCGCCGTTGAGTGCATGCATCGAATTGCGTTCGGCCACGAAAATAGCCTCGTTGTCCTCGTCGGTGACAACACTGTTCTTACCGTTTGAACGGCGGACAAATGTGCCGTAGGCCACGTTGTTGCGCTGGAGCGCCTTGTACTGGCCGGGCTCCACCTCCACAATCTCGCCATCGAAAGCCATGTCGACCAGCATCATGGCCACACTGCGCTGCGCCTGCGGCGTGGTGGCGCCGATGGCTGCGGCTGCCTGCTTGTAGTTGAACGTGTTGTTTTCCTGGCGCGATACGAATTCATCTATCTGCGCGCGCAGCTGTGCGGCTGTTTTTTTAGTTGAGGTCTTAGGCATATGTGAGTTGGCTTTGTTGCGATAACAAATAGAAACGCCATGTGGTTGACTTTCCCTCCGGGAAACAACCACACAGCGGGTGATAATTTAGCACATTACATCAGGCGTCGATGTTTGCATAGTTGGCGTTGGCCTCGATGAAATCGCGGCGGGGCGCCACATCCTCGCCCATGAGCATGGAGAAGATTCGGTCGGCCTCGGCGGCATCGCTGATCTGCACCTGCTTGAGCAGACGGTGTTCGGGCGACATGGTGGTGTCGCGCAGCTCCTGATCGCTCATCTCGCCAAGACCTTTATAGCGCTGCACCTTGGTTTTCTCGCCGTGCTCGGCTATGAACGCCTGCAGCTGCTGCTCGGTCCAGCAATATTCCTCCACCTTCCCTTTCGAGCATTTGTAGAGCGGCGGAGTGGCCAGATAGAGATACCCCTGCTCTATAATGGGACGCATGCGGCGGAAGAAGAGGGTCATGAGCAGGGTGGCGATATGGGCACCGTCAACATCGGCATCGGTCATGATTATCACCTTGTGGTAAGCGAGTTTCGACAGGTTGGCTTCCTTGGGGTCATCCTCCGTGCCGATCGACACGCGCAGGGCGCGGAAAATGTTGGTGATCTGTTCGGAATCGAACACCTTGTGGTCCATGGCCTTCTCCACGTTCAGCACCTTACCGCGCAACGGAAGGATGGCCTGGAACCTGCGGTCGCGGCCGCTCTTGGCCGTACCGCCGGCCGAGTCTCCCTCCACAAGGAAAATCTCGCATTCCTCGGCAATGCGGCTGGAGCAGTCGGCAAGCTTGCCGGGGAGGCCGCCCCCGCAGAGGGGCGACTTGCGCTGTATCTTCACACGGGCGTTGTAGGCGGCATGGCGGGCCTGCGCGGCGAGCACCACTTTCTCCACAATCGTCTTGGCCTCCTTGGGATGTTCCTCCAGGTAGGTGCGCAGCGCATCGCTCACGGCGGTCTGCACGGCGCCAATCACCTCGTTGTTGCCGAGTTTGGTTTTGGTCTGGCCCTCGAATTGCGGCTCCATCACCTTCACGGAAATCACAGCCGTGAGGCCCTCGCGGAAGTCATCGCTGGCAATCTCCACCTTGCTCTTTTCAAGCAGGCGGTTGTCGTCGGCGTATTTCTTCAACGTCGAGGTCAGGCCGCGGCGGAAACCTGTGAGATGCGTACCGCCCTCTATGGTGTTGATATTGTTGACGAACGAATAGATGTTTTCGTTGAACGATGTGTTGTAGGTCAGCGCAACCTCCACCGGGATGCCCTGACGCTCAGTGTTCAGATGAATCACATCGTTGATGAGGCTCTCTTTGTTCGAGTCGATATACTGCACGAACTCACTGAGGCCCTTGCGCGAATAGAACACTTCACGCACGGGATTGCCGTCCTGGTCGAGCGTACGCTTGTCGGTCAGTGTCAGCGTGATGCCGGCATTGAGGAAAGCCAGGTCGCGCAGACGGTTGGCCAAAGTGGCGTAGTCGTAAACGGTTACGGTGAAAATGGTGTCGTCGGGATGGAATGTAATGGAGGTTCCGGTAGTATCGGTCTCGCCCACTACGCGCAGATCGCACGTGGGCTTGCCGCCTGAATATTCCTGCATGTACACTTTGCCGCCACGGCGCACTTCGGCACGCAGATAGTCCGACAGCGCGTTCACGCAGCTGACACCCACGCCGTGCAGACCGCCCGACACTTTGTAAGAGCCCTTATCGAATTTACCGCCGGCATGCAGCACTGTCAGCACCACCTCAAGGGCGCTCTTGTGCTCCTTCTCATGCATATCCACGGGGATGCCGCGGCCATTGTCCACAACTGTTATCGAATTATCCTCGTTTATCGTCACCTCGATATGAGTGCAAAAACCGGCAAGCGCCTCATCGATAGAGTTATCAACAACTTCATATACAAGATGATGCAAGCCTTTAACACTGATATCACCGATATACATGGCCGGACGCTTACGCACTGCCTCCAGCCCCTCGAGCACCTGAATGTTGCTCGCACTGTATTCCTCCGGCTGGCGTGCGTCCAATTCGAATGTTTCTTCTGACATAAATAAATCTATAATGCTTTGTCGTACAATTACTTTTCACCTTCCCAGGCATCAGACGCCACCTTCGGCGCCACACCGCCTTTTACGATACAAAGATACGCAAAAAACGTTGTTTCTGCAAATATTTACACACCTGCAAAAACGACAAAAAAACGGGAACCGGCGTGCCGGAGATGCATCCGCATACTGGCAAGAGCGCACCACTGACCTGCCGTCGGGAATGTCAGCAGTCTTCGTCGGCAGCGCTGTCAAGAAACATCGGCGCAGCCGCAGTCATAACAGCCTGAGGCACAAATGTGCTGAGAAGTGAAAACACCTCACTTCGGGGCGTACACTCACGAATAGCCACAAACACCGTGTCCGAGCCCGGAATGGTGCCCAACACAAGCGGCGAACCGATCATATCAATATCGTACGCAAGCCCGGAGGCATAACCGTTGCGGGTCTTGACCACCACCAGATTGCCGGTCATGGCCACCGACAGCACAGCCTGATTCACAACAGGCTCAGCGGCGCCTTTGGAGCGCTGACGCGGACGCACATAGCCCGGCACATCGCCCACCACATAACGGTAGCCGCCGCGCTCGTCCGAGATTTTATTGGCTTTCAGCAGCTTCAGGTCGCGCGACAACGTGGCCTGCGTAACAGCATGGCCGCGCACGGCAAGTTGCCGGCTCAGCTCTTCCTGCGAGGAGATGAACTGGCGCGTCAGTATGTCGACAATCTCAGGGAGACGTATTTTTCTGTTATTCATAACGTAAATCCAACTATGTTAATATGGTAAATGGAGGCAACCGTCGGCGCCTCCTCAGCAATCCGGTTTATGGATGGTCAGGATTCGCGCCCGAAAAGGTCACCGTAAATAAGGTCCGTGGCGCCAAGGTGGTCACTTATATAGCGTGCTGCGGCGCGCCCGGCATCTTTGAGCGACAAAGGCGACGACACAAACGCATCGACCGTGGCGTTGAAATCCTCCTTGCACGTCACCTCGAAGCCGCCGCCGCATTCGATAAGGTCGGACGCCTCTTTAAATTTGGCGTGGTTCGGCCCGAACACCACCGGCATACCGTAAACTGCCGCCTCGTTCAGATTATGAATCCCGGCGCCGAACCCGCCACCTATATACGCGATATCGGCATAGCGGTAAAGAGACGAGAGTTTGCCGAACGAGTCGATAATCATGCCACGCACGCACTTCAGATGCTCCGGAACGACACCCGCAGGCAATCCGGCGCGCTTTATCTCGCGCGTCCATTCGGAAAGCAGAATCACATGCCCGTTGAACCGGTTGCGCAGAGCCTCAAGGCGCGTCTCGTTGAATTCATGCGGGGCGATAATGAATTTCACCTCTTCATGCGCATTGAGCCAGGGTACGTAGACATCTTCATCAGCCTCCCACGAGCTTCCGGCAATGAAACGCAACGGCGCATCAGCTCCGAAACCGGGAAATCCGGGTATGTCAACCGTGGAGCGCATCACGTCGGTGACGCGGTCAAACCGGGTGTCGCCCGCCACAGTGACATTCTCTACGTTTATAAGCTTCAGCAGGCGCCGTGAACGCTCGTCCTGCACATATAGCCTGTCGAAACAGCGCAGCATTTTCCGGAACATGCCTCCTACCGAGCGGAAGAAGCGCTGGCCGGGACGGAAAATACTCGATATGATATAAGTGGGAATCCCGCGCCGTCTCAACTCATGCAGATAGTTTCCCCAAAATTCATATTTTATGAATATCGCCATCGACGGGCGCGCGAGATCAAGAAACCGCTTCACACGGTGCGGCGTGTCGAACGGGAGATACACCACCGCGTCAACATACGGATAGTTTTTTCTCACCTCATAGCCCGAGGGCGAAAAAAAGCTGAGAAGTATCGGCTTTTCGGGATGCTCGCGCCGCAGCCGTTCAATCATGGGGCGTCCCTGCTCAAATTCACCGAGCGATGATGCATGAAACCAGATGCACCCCGGTTTATGGCCAAGACGGCGGGCGAGTATGTCGTAAGTGCGATGCTGCCCACGGATCATTTTCTTCACTTTGGGGCTACGTAGAGCCGCGATCCGCGCCGCAACACCATAAAGGCGTATTCCCGTGTTATACAACTGGTTCACAAATCCGCGTATTAATCTGATTTGGCGTATTATCTGAATTTGGATTCTGCATATCTGCAATTCCTCATGCCTGCGCAGGGATATGGTCTATGGCACGGTTGATACGCGCCACCGTTTCCTCCTTGCCGAGCAACTCGGTGATATCGAACATATGGGGGCCTTTGCACTCACCCACCACGGCCAGACGGAATGCGTTCATCACATTCCCCAAGTGATAACCGTTGCTCTCTATCCACGCGATAATGGGAGGCTCGGCGGCCGCCGAAGAGAAGTCTGACAGAGCCTCGAGATGCTCTATCAGCTCGCGCATACGCTCGGGTGTATCCTCTTTCCAGCGCTTGCGGATATCTTTCTCGGCATATTCTGTCGGGGCGACAAAGAAGAATTTTGCCTGATCCCACAGATCGTTGACAAAATTGGCGCGTCCCTTCACCATATCGATGGCACGTATGATATATTCGTCGGAAAAATCGGCCGGATCCACGCCGTTGGCTTTCAGCACAGGCTTGAAAAGTTCAAGCAGACGCTCGCCGGGCATGGCCATGAGATATTCGTGGTTGAACCATTTCCCTTTCTCGAAAGCGAATTTCGCGCCGGCTTTCGAACAATGGTCGAGCGAGAATTTCGCAATCAGCTCATCCATACTCATTATTTCCGTGTCATCGCCGGGATTCCAGCCAAGAAGAGCCAGGAAATTGACCACAGCTTCGGGGAGGTAGCCCTTTTCGCGGTAGCCCGACGAAATCTCGCCGCTTTTGGGATCGTGCCATTCAAGCGGGAACACGGGGAAGCCCAGACGGTCGCCGTCGCGTTTGGAAAGCTTGCCCTTTCCGTCCGGCTTGAGAAGCAGCGGAAGATGCACGAAGTCCGGACGTGTGTCGGCCCATCCGAACGCCTCGTAAAGCAGCACATGGAGCGGTGCCGACGGGAGCCATTCCTCGCCACGGATCACATGCGACACCTCCATCAGATGGTCGTCAACAATGTTGGCCAAATGATATGTGGGCAGATCATCGGCACTCTTGTAGAGTACCTTGTCATCAAGGATGCTTGAATTGATCACCACCTTGCCGCGGATAAGGTCGTTGACCTCCACGTCGCGGCCGGGCTCAATGAGGAAACGCACCACATAAGGCACGCCATCGGCCATAAGCCTCTGCACCTCCTCGGCCGGAAGCGAAAGTGAATTGCGCATCTGCATGCGCGTAGTGGCGTCATACTGGAAATTCGGATGACTGGCGCGAGCCTGCTCAAGTTCCTCAGGCGTATCGAATGCAATGTATGCCTTTCCGGCGTCGAGCAGCATCTTCACATGCTCCCGATAAATGTCACGGCGTTCACTCTGCTTGTACGGGCCATAGGCGCCCCCTTCGCGGACACCTTCGTCGATACCGATACCAAGCCATGCCAGAGCCTCGTTGATGTAGTCCTCGGCTCCGGGCACAAAACGGTGAGAATCGGTGTCCTCGATGCGCAGAATCATGTCGCCGCCATGCTGACGGGCGAACAAATAATTATAGAGTGCGGTGCGTACACCGCCTATATGGAGCGGCCCTGTGGGCGACGGGGCGAATCTAACCCTTACTTTCCTGTCCATGAATCAATCGTGGTGATTATTATGGTGATTATGTTAGAAATGTGAATTAACATGCAAAATTAGTGATTTTTTTGCATAGAATCACATCTTTCGGCGCGTTTTAGCCGATATCCGCCACATTCAGGGGACATTCCGGCTGCCACCGCGCAAACTGCAATCATCCGACGGGCGCGGCGTCAGCTCCGAATTCACGGTGCAACGCCTCGAATCTGGCGGAAGAATCCGCACCGAAACGCGCCATGGAGGCACGCACGCGCTCCAGCGGCTTCTCCTTCATGTCGCCGCTTTTGGAGTAGAATTTATCGGCGTAGCACACCAGGCGCTCAAGGAGCGACTGAGGCATATACGACCTGTCGGGCGGAAGCTTACCGCCCCCGATGGCCGCAGCCTCTTCCGGAGTCAGTCCGGCCCCGGTGTGACGCTCGGCCACGCGTGCATAAATTTCAGGCGCGCCTTCACTCCGCAGCAGGTCGGCGCCAAGCCTTCCGTGCGCAAGATATGGCTGCGTACCATGGCAGTGTATGCCTGGCGCATCGGTGAGGACTATGCCGATGTCGTGGAGCATGGCCGCTGCCTCAACCTCAGCCATATCAACCTGCAGGTGCCGTGCGGCCGCTATGGCCAGAGCCTTGTCGGCCACCGACCGGCAGTGCAGCATATATATGCGACGCAGCTCGGGCTGCGTCGCATAATATTTGTCGATAATGTCTTGATAGTTGAACATGAAGTTCTTCAGAATCAACTCCGCCGATCAGAGATCGAGCACAAGGTTCCACCCGTGCACATCCTCGGCCTCGCCGTTACGGATGGCATTGAGCGTGTCGTAGAAACGGCAGGTGACAGGACCGGGCTTGCCGTCCTTGGCCACCACATACTTTTTGCCGGTGTCCAGGTCGTGAATCTCGCCCACCGGCGAGCAGACAGCCGCCGTGCCGCACGCTGCAGCTTCCGAGAAATCGGGAATCTCGTCGACCGTAATGTGACGGCGCTCAACCTCCATACCGAAGTCGCGAGCCAGCTGCATGAGCGAATCGTTTGTGATCGAAGGCAAAATCGATTCGGATGCAGGCGTGATGTATTTTCCGTCCTTGATGGCATAAAAGTTTGCCGGGCCGCATTCATCAAGATATTTTTTCTCTTTGGGATCCAGATAGAGCACAGCCGAGTAGCCCAGATCATGGGCATGTTCGCCGGCCACCATCGATGCGGCATAGTTGCCACCCACCTTGAAGCGGCCGGTGCCTTTGGGCGCCACACGGTCGAACTGGCGGGTGATACATATATTGGTAGGTTTAAAGCCTGATTTGAAATAGGGGCCCACTGGTGTCACAAGCATGATGAAGCAATACTCATCTGCAGGCTTCACGCCCACGCGTGCCGTCATACCTATTTCGAGCGGGCGGATATAAAGCGATGCACCCGACCCGTAAGGGGGAATGAAGCGCTTGTTAAGCTCTATCACCTTTTTTGTCATCTCCATGAAAATATCGGTAGGCAGCGGTTCCATCATCACGCCTTCAGCCGACTGCTGGATGCGCAGGGCATTCTCAAGAGGCCGGAACACACGCACCTTGCCATCCTTGCCGCGGAAGGCCTTCAGGCCCTCAAAGCATTCCTGACCGTAATGCAATGCGGTGGCCGCGATATGCATCTCAATAGTCTCTGACGAAGACACTTCAATCTCGCCCCATTTCCCATTGCGGAAATAGCAACGCACGTTGTAATCGGTGGGCACATATCCGAAGCCCAGACCCGACCAATCAATATCGCATTCTTTCATTGGTTAATGTATTATGAGTAATAATATTTTCAATATGTCATCTCACCTTAATAATATATAATATATGACACCAAACTTACCGGGCATCACAACCATCTATATTTCCACAATCATTAACCGTTTTGGCGCCGATGCTCCACTTAGAAAAGGAGCCGCCTTATTTTGGCTTATTTATTTAATGTTCCGGCAAATTTCGATTAATAATTGGTGCTAATAGCTACCGAAAACATAGTTTTATCAAGGCGTTGTTTTCGCAAATATACACATTTAATCTAAAAAAAGCCTTTTTTACTCACATTTTTTAATCTCAATAACAAATTTGTGGTCGGCTGTTCGCCCACCCTCACTCTTCCACTGTTCTTCACCGGTGCGCGCACGCATCTCGGAATGGCTTACATCCGGCTTGAATGCGTCTCCAAAAACAAACAATCGTGTTACAACAAAATTATATTCTGTAACACAATTTCACACCTTGTCACATCAGCCGAACCGATTTTGTAACACAAACTCCACACTATACAGCCCCAACTCCGCAATACTTTTGTAACATCAGCAACACTCATCACACATGACATTTAAACAATTTTCACTAAATATTGATATAAAATTGTATTTTGCGCTATGAACAATGCTATTATTTTATTTCCAGCAAAATTGTTCAATCTAATATATTCCCCTGTATTACTGCGATTTAAATCCATAAAACAAACAAAGAAGTATATTTGTAACAATTCTGCAATCTAATCGCAATTTATATACTTTTGATTTTTCTGCAACTTACGTATATTAACTATTTTTTCTCAAAAAAAATTGAATTTTTTTCCGAAAAAATTTGGTAATCCCAATTTTGTCCGCACCTTTGCAATGTAGTCACAAAGTTGTTTACAATTATTCAACTAAAAACAACCTCTAAAAACATCGCATCATGAGTTCGAACAATTTCCAAACCAAGCTTCTGAGCATTCAAAGCAATCTGCTCAACTTCGCGTACCTCCTCACCTCCAACCGCGATGACGCTTACGACCTGCTCCAGGACACAACACTCAAAGCCCTCGACAACGAAGACAAATACGTGGAAAACGTAAACTTCAAGGGCTGGGTATTCACCATCATGCGCAACATCTTTATCAACAACTACCGCAAAGTTGTGCGCTCAGCCACAATCATCGACCAGACAGAGGACCTTTATCACCTCAACCTCCCGCAGGAAAGTGGCCTCGACACTCCCGAAGGCGCATTTGCCGCCGGCGAAATCAACGACGCCATCAACTCCTTCTCCGACGACTACCGCATCCCCTTCTCCATGCACGTTGCCGGATATAAATACAACGAGATCGCCGAGAAGATGAACCTTCCCCTTGGCACCGTCAAGAGCCGCATCTTCTTCGCCCGCCAGCGCCTGCAGAAAAAGCTTCAGGACTACAAGTAATCAAGCGCCACACGAATTCGGAAAGCATCAGCCGCCAGCGGCCAACAACCACTCCCGGCAACCATGTTCCGGACATCCGATGCAAAACCCACTATGATTCCGAGGCCTCTGATTCATCTCCGCGGGCGTAACAACCGAGACTACAACAACACACCCGTCCCGCGGTAACGCAACCAAGCCTGTCCACCTGTAACACCATAACGCAAGCCCACCCGGCACAACATAGCCGGCACACGCAAGCGCAACCTCTATGAGATTATACCTTCCAAAACTTTGCTCTAAGGTCATAACAATCACACAACCGCAGTTCTTAATCCTACGGAACACACACTACACATTAATTTAATATATACGAGTATCACAAGTTTTCAATAGACAGCATAGATTTAGGATTATCTTTTTATTTTCATTTGAATGGTGTGCCGGAGTCGACCCGGCACACCATTTTTTCGAGGGACGCGCAGCATATGCATCCGGGCGCCGGAAGTATAGAATCGTGACCCTACAAATTGGTAAATCCGACTTCGGTTTACTAAAATCAAATGCACCGGACTATAATCAAATGCGCCGGATTTTCGATTTGATCCGCATTATGTTTTCAGAAGATTACCGCAAAAAAAGAAGAGAGAGGCTGCGCCTTTATCGGCACAGCCTCTCCGCAGATTCCTATTTAATCACCAATCATTTCACAATTTTCAGAACCTTTCCTGCCGCGCGGAGCACATAAACGCCTGCTGGCAGAGAGGTCACATCAAGCTCGGTGACACCGTCGGCGCGGGCAGCAAGTGCGCCCGACACGGCATACACCTCAATCACCGTGGGCTGAGAAACCGTAATCACACCTGCAGCGGCATCATAACGCAGGTCAGCGCCATCGGCCGAAACCATACCTATGCCGGCCGGATCCTCACCCACATACTGCTCGAGCATAGGGCTGGAACCCTCGTGGTTCACCGTGAAGGCAGCCCAATATTTGGAGCGCGCAATTGCCACATCCGATTTCAGGCACACATTGGCCGACTGCGTATATGTGGGATCAACCACAACGAAACGGCCATAGTTGGCCTCGGTGCGCTGCGGCAGCGAATTCACAAGAGCCGTCATAGCAGCGCCCTTGATGGCATTGCCATAGCAATTGAGATATGTGAGGTCAGGACAGCCCGACAAGTCCATTGCCGTAAGGAGGTTTCCTTCGCAGCTGAGAGTGGTAAGTTTGGCGTTATTTGTAACATCAAGCTCCGTAAGGTCGTTCAGGCCGATATACAGTTCTGTCAGATTGGGGAGATTGCTGACATCGATCGCACTTACATTCGAGAACATTGGCTGAAGCGAAACAGCATCGCCATAAACCACAGCGGGCACACCCTCGGTCATCTTGAGCGTGAGCGCCTCACCGTTCCAGCCCGAGATTTCAGCACCTTCCACTGTGGGAGGTGTGGTAGCGTCGGCGTACGCGCCGTCAGCAAATTTAACGGAGAACATCAGATGATCGGCCGGAGTCTGAGTTATAGTAAAATATTCGTCGGGCAGTTCGGGGCCGACAGGCTCGGAACCTTCATATTTCACGCCCGTCTGATAACGGTCGCCGTCCGACCAGTCCTTCACCTCCCAGTTCTTCCCGGTGGCGATAGCCACATCGGTTGTGGTAATCACATTGTTTTCAAGTCCGGCGGCAGCCTTGGTGTCAATCACCATTAGCAGAGGCTCATCTTTTTCACCTTTGCGGAGTGCATTCATCATACGCTTGGCAGCACCGCCTTTAATTGCATTCTGGTACACATCCATACGCAGCAGAGCATCGCATCCGGCCACGTCGACCGATTTCAACCGGTTGGTCTGGCAATAGAGTCTCGCAAGCTTGGAAGCGTTCTCCACATTCAGGCTGACAAGCTTGTTGTTGCGGCAATCCAGATCGGTCAGCAGAATTTCACCTGCAAAGCTCAGAGATGTAAGGTCGTTGCCGGAGCATTCAAGCTTTGTCACATCACCTTTGATAACAACCGTCTGCGAAGTCAGGGTGAAAGTTTTCAGGCTGCCGGTGAAACCGGAGGTCTCGGCCACGCCAGAAACTGTCACGGCCTTCGACTCAATGTTCAGCTTGATCGTCTCGCCAACGGCACGCGAAGTGACCATCGTTATGGTATTCTCGCCAACCTCCGGCTGATAGTCGGCACCCATGTAGACCGCGCCGTTGTTCTCGCCGCCCTGCCAGTCCATCGTGAGCCAATTCTTGACATATGCTGCAGCCACATTCTCCATGAGGCACACGTTCGACTCTGCGGCATCGCGCGTATCCACTATATAGAGCAACCCCGAACCACTGATTTCTGGAAGGTCGGCGATGAACGTTGCCATCCGGTCACCTTTTATATTGTTGCCATAAGCGTCTATACGGCTCAGACGGATGTTGCGGTTGAAATTGAGATTAGACGTACCGCAATTGTGCACATCAACCGATGTCAGAGCCGGACACTGGCCCACCGAAAGCGCCTCAAGCCGGTTGCCACCGCATTTCAGTTCCTCAAGCTTGGGAAGCGCACCGAGAGTAAGCGATGTGAGCTTATTGTCGTTGGCATTGAGCTTCTCGAGCTTGGTATTGGCCGACACGTCAAGCGATGTCAGAGCATTGTTGTGGCAGTCAAGCACCGCCAATTCAGGACTACCCGAGAGATCGAGCGATTCAATCTGATTATTATAGCAGCGCACAATGCTGAGGTCAGGAGCGCCAACCACGGTAAATTCAGTTAGCTGACATCCGTAAACCTCCACATTCGACAAGCCCTCGCAAGAAATTGTTATCTCAGTATCGGGCCCCTTCGAAAGATAAGTGCCGAAAAAGGTTCCGGCATCAGCTCCGGCCACCTCAAACTCGTAAGGCTCCGCCATGATGCGCAGCTCTGTGCCGGCAGGTGCGGAGGTCTTTACTTTGACAACGCCAACGGCAGCAGATGCCGTATGCACGCCACAGATAGCCACCAACGCGGCAACTGCGGACTTCAGTAGACGTTTAATCATAAATTGAAAATTGTTTTGGTATGAAAATATGATAACGATATCTCAAAATTCACCTGACATAATATCGCAAAGATATGTGATTTTATGGATTTTTGCAATGATTGAAGATTTTTATCACTCACAAACAGCACTTTTTTTTAACACAAAAACGGGCAATCTGTCAGTCACCCCGGTCACCAGCTGCCCACGGCACCCCACAGCACGCCCATACTGAGAGGGCGACAGAGAAACAAAAAAAGCGGGACATCTATTGATGTCCCGCTTTTCAACGGTGTGGGCGCTGACGGATTCGAACCGCCGACCCTCTGCTTGTAAGGCAGACGCTCTGAACCAGCTGAGCTAAGCGCCCTTCTCGCCTCAAAAGCGATGCAAATTTAGGCATCTTTTTCATACCATGCAAATTTTACGCCAACTTTTTTCTGATATTTTTTTCGTACCTTTGCATTATCTCACTCCGAAAACATGGCATAACCTTTGATTTTCCCAAGATTAGCCATAAAACCGATAAACCGAAAAAAATCACATTTCAACAGTCACGCCACATGGAACTCAACCAGCTCACCGCCATTTCGCCCATCGACGGACGTTATCGCGGAAAAACATCTAACCTCGACCTGTATTTTTCAGAATTCGCACTAATCCGCTACCGCGTGAAAGTGGAGGTGGAATACTTCATCGCCCTGGCAAGCCTGCCACTACCGCAGCTGGCCGGTCTTGCCGCATCGCCCGAAGAACTCAATGCACTCACCGCACGTCTGCGTGCCATATATGAGAACTTCACAGTAGCCGACGCAGAGGCCATCAAAGCCCATGAGGCAGTAACCAACCATGACGTGAAGGCTGTGGAATACTTCCTCAAGGAGCGTTTCGACGCAATGGGTCTGTCTGCCCACAAGGAATTCATCCATTTCGGCCTCACATCGCAGGATATCAACAACACCTCGGTGCCCATGAGCCTGCGCGACGCGCTGCACAACTCCTATCTTCCCCTCCTGAACGAGCTTATCGACACTCTCGAGGCACGCGCCAACGAATGGGCCGACGTGGCCATGCTTGCCAAGACCCACGGCCAGCCCGCATCGCCCACACGCCTGGGCAAGGAGCTGATGGTCTATGTTTACCGTCTGCGCAAACAGGTGGAACAGCTGCTTGCCGTGCCCGTAAGCGGCAAATTCGGTGGCGCCACCGGCAACTTCAACGCCCACCGCGCAGCATATCCCGGCTACAACTGGCCTGAATTCGCCGCTTCGTTCCTCAAAAACCACCTCGGCATAGAGCGTGAGGAGTTCACCACACAGATTTCAAACTACGACAACATCGCAGCCATGTTCGACGCCCTCCGACGCATCAACACCATCATCCTCGACCTTGACCGCGACGTGTGGATGTATGTCAGCATGGAATACTTCAAACAGAAAATCAAGGCCGGCGAAGTCGGCTCATCGGCAATGCCGCACAAGGTGAACCCCATCGACTTCGAGAACTCTGAAGGCAACCTCGGCATAGCCAATGCAATCTATGCCCATCTGGCTCAGAAACTCCCTGTGTCACGCCTGCAGCGCGACCTCACCGACTCCACTGTGCTCCGCAACATCGGCGTGCCCATGGCTCACTCCATCATCGCCTTCCACTCCACCCTCAAGGGCCTGGGCAAACTGCTGCTCAACCGCACTGCAATAGACCGCGACCTGGCAGGCATGTGGAATGTGGTGGCCGAAGGCATCCAGACCATCCTGCGCCGCGAAGGTTATCCGCACCCCTACGAGACGCTGAAGGCCCTGACACGCACCAACACCACCGTCACCGCCGAAAGCATCTCGGAGTTCATCGACACACTGGAGGTGTCCGACAGCGTCCGCGCAGAGCTGCACGCACTCACCCCATCCACGTACACCGGATTCTGAAAAACTGATCAAATAACACCAATACACTACCAACCATGAAACTGCGTCATGCATTAATATGTGCGGCAATGCTCTGCGGAGCCACGGCCGCACATCCCGTCGCGGCCGACGACAGCCGTCCCGACTGGGAAAATCCCGAAGTGTTCGCCGTAGGGCGTGAACCTGTGCGCGCCACAGCGTACCCCTACCCCACGGCCGCCATGGCCCTCACAAACAACCCGGCCGAATCGCCCTGGTTCAAGAGCCTCAACGGAATGTGGAAGTTCAACTTCTCGAAACGCCCCGCCGACCGCCCGGCCGATTTCTACAAGCCCGGCTACGACACATCGAAATGGGCCGAGATTCCCGTGCCTTCCAACTGGGAGATGCAGGGCTACGGAACCCCCATCTACACCAACACCAATTATCCCTACCCCGCCAATCCCCCCTACATCCCGCATGACGACAATCCTGTGGGCAGCTATGTGACCAACTTCACCCTTCCCGCCGACTGGCACGGCCGCGAGGTGTTCCTTCATTTCGACGGCTCCACAGCAGGCATGTATGTATGGGTGAACGGCGAAAAGGCCGGATATGTGCAGAGCACCAAGAATCCCGCCACATTCAACATCACCCGCTTTCTCCACCCCGGCGAAAACAAACTGGCGTGCGAGGTGTACCGCTGGACCGACGGTTCCTACTGGGAGGACCAGGACTTCTGGCGTCTCAGCGGCATCGACCGTGACGTCTACCTCTACTCCACCGCACCACAGCGCATCGCCGATTTCTTTGCGAAGGCAGGCCTCGACAAATCCTATCGCAACGGCACCTTTGACGTAAATGTCAAGATCGCCGACAACGCATCCGTTCCGGCCAAAGGCTCGCGCCTGCAGATGGCCCTCTACAATGCCGCAGGCAAGGAAGTCATGCACCAGAGCAAAGCAGTCCCCGCGGGTGCTGACGCCGCTGTGACGTTCAGCGGTTCACTCAAGAACGTGGCATCCTGGAGCGCCGAGACCCCCAATCTCTACAGCCTCGTGCTCACCCTCACCGGTGCCGACGGGAAAACCATCGAGGCCACATCGGCCAAAATCGGATTCCGCACCGTCGAAATCCGCAACAGCCAGCTGCTGGTCAACGGCAAACCTGTGGAAATTCACGGCGTGAACCTTCATGAGCACAACCAGATCACCGGCCATGTGGTGGACCGCGAGACAATGATGAAGGACATACGCACCATGAAGCGCCACAACATTAATGCTGTCCGCACCAGCCACTATCCGCAGTCGCCGCTGTGGTATGCGCTCTGCGACGAATACGGTCTCTACGTGCTCGATGAGGCCAATGTGGAGGCACACGGCATGGGTGTGCATTTCGACAAAGATGACGCCCGCCCCGGCCATCCCGCACAGGAACCGGCATGGACGGCATCGCTGCTCGACCGCGAGCGTTCCATGGTGGAGCGCGACAAAAACCATCCGTCGGTAATCATCTGGAGCCTCGGCAACGAGAGCGGAAACGGCAAAAACTTCTACTACGCCTACGACCTCATAAATCAGCTTGACCCCACACGCCCCGTTCACCACGAACAGGCCGGCGAAGGCGCGAACACAGATATTGTATGCCCGATGTATCCCTCCATGAACTATATCCGCGAATATGCATCGCGCACCAACCCCGGACGCCCGTTCATCATGTGCGAATACGCGCACGCCATGGGCAACTCCTCCGGCAATTTCCAGGAATACTACGACATAATCCGCTCGAGCCCGCAGATGCAGGGTGGCTTCATCTGGGACTGGGTTGACCAGGGTCTGCTCACCAAGGACGAAGCCGGCGATGCCTACTGGGCATACGGCGGTGACTTCGGCGCCTACAACTACACCCACGACAACAATTTCTGCATCAACGGCGTTGTGATGCCCGACCGCACCCCCAACCCCGGACTGTATGAAATCAAGAAGGTGTACCAGGATCTCCGCTTCTCCCCTGCCGACCTTGACAACGGGATGGTGAACATCGAGAACCATTTCCTGTTCCGCGACCTCGGCAACTACAACTACAAATGGCAGCTGCTGCGCAACGGCGCCGTGATGGCCGAGGGAACCCTCCCCGCCATGGCAATCAAACCGGACCAGACAAAGGCCGTGAAAATTCCGCTCCCCGCATTCGACCGCAACGACGGCAACGCCTACCATCTTTCGGTCTACGCCTATGCCACCGAAGGTGACGACATCATCCCGGCCGGTCACGAAGTGGCACGCGAGCAGTTCGCCCTCAGCACTCCCGCCTATGCCAAGAGCATCGACGAACTGTGGAACGCATCGGTCACCGACGGCAAAGCTATGGCCGCTCCCTCATTTGAGAACAAATCCGACCGCAAAAACCGCGACGAAGTGGTTATCCGCACCGCCAACGGCGTGACTGTGAAATTCCGCAAATCGAACGGCGACCTCACCGACTACTCGCTCGACGGCCACCGCCTGCTTGCCGGAAATCCCACTCCGCTGTTCTGGCGTGCCCCCACCGACAATGATTTCGGCGAAGGCATTCAGGTGCGCAGCAACGTATGGCGGTCGGCAGGCTATAACCGCCGGCTCGTCAATATGGATGTAACCACCGAAGGGAACAAGGTGATTGTCACCAGCAAATACCGCCTTCCTGATGTGAATTCCGATTACACTCTGCGCTACACGGTGTTCCCCAACGGCAGCCTCGGAGTTGATGCTTCATTCACCCCCGACAATGCGAAAGCTCTTCCGGAGATGATGCGTTTCGGCATCATAACCCAGACCCCGAAGGATATGGACAACTTCGCATGGACCGGCCGCGGCCCGTGGGAAAACTATTCCGACCGCAACACAGCCGCTTTTGTGGGCAACTACAGCAAGAAGGTGGCCGACATGTTCCACCCCTACATTCGTCCGCAGGAAACGGGCTACCTCACCGATGTGACACGCGCATCGCTTACCGACGCCAAAGGCTACGGTGTGGAAGTCGAGGCCCTTCAGCCCCTGTGCATCACGGCTCTCGATGTGCAGCCCTCCGACCTTGACTTCGGAGTTGACAAGCATCAGATCCACAATTCCGACGTGCGCCACAACCGCGGACACAACTATCTGTACATCGACCTTTTCCAGCGCGGTGTGGGCGGCGACAACTCCTGGGGCGCACATCCCCACAATCCCTATCGCCACTTTGCCGGCAACCTGAGCTATTCCTTCCTGCTCAACCCCCTGAAATAACCAAAGGGCACAAAAAAATCACCGTGATATCGGGCAAATCCGATATCACGGTGATTTTTATATCAGTACAAAATGAACTATTCCGTTCAATGCACGGGAATTTTCGCTATGCGGCGGGCATGGCGTCCACCCTCGAACTCCGTGTGCAGGAATGTGTCGACAATGGCAAGAGCCAGCTCCGGCGCGATGAACCGGGCGGGAAGCACAAGCACATTGGCATCGTTGTGGCGGCGTGCCAGCGAAGCAAGCTCGGTGTTCCAGCACAAAGCGGCACGTATCCCCTGATGCTTATTGAGTGTCATGGCTATGCCGTTGCCCGAGCCACACATGGCTATGCCGGGATAGCATTCGCCCGATTCCACTGCCAGTGCGCATGGATGCGCGAAATCGGCATAATCGCAACTTTCGGCCGAGGATGTGCCGAAATCCTTGTACTCCCGATTATTGGCCTCGAGATAGCCTTCCACAATCGATTTCAGCTCGAAACCGGCATGGTCGCTGCAAATTCCAATCATATAATATTCTGTTTTTTTGGTTTGTCAATGATATAGATTTCTGGTGAAGGGGTGCCACCACCGTGGTCATTCCGCTGCGCCGGAGGCTACTGGCTCTATCCGGGCGGCAGGTGTGGCGGATGGCGCCACTGTCTCGCCGCCGTCTGCGGGAGCCGGCGGAGTGTCGAGCACAGGGCCGCCGGTATCGGCAAGCGGATCAGACTGCTGACGCACCCACTTCTTTATAGGCAACGTATAGCTCACCGTAAACGAACCCGTGATGGCGCCGCGCGAACCGTAACCGGGGATGTACCACGGCTCGCCGAATTCGGCCGCCGACTGGTGAAGTATAGCCTTGTATCTGATGCTCCATCCCATCGATATGGGACCGAACACCTTCACACGCAAGCCGAACAGCACCTGCATATAGGTGACGTTGCTTGTCTGTCCGGGCAGATTGAACACAGCCTCCTGCCCCCAGTATCCATCGGTGAGGCGAACGTCGTTCACCTCGTATTTGAAGTGCGACCATCCGAAACGCAATCCGGCAAACACCATGTAGTCCGGATTACTGTTATACAGGAAGTTATAGTTGCATCCGATGCGGAAATAAGGTGTAATGGGCACTTTGTACGTGTAGTTGCCGTCGTCGGGGGTGTAATTGGCCTGGCCAAGACCCACTTCCACCACCGGAATGTAGCGGTTGTGCAGATTCAGTTCACCTGAGAACTCTATGAGCCCGTAATGCTGTCCGAACAGACGCATCACCGGGTCCCACACATCCACCCCGACTGCTGCCGCGTGGAAAAGCGGGAACTTCATTTTGGGAATCTTTGTTTCAGGCGTCTGGGTCGTGTCGGCCACCTCCTTGCCGGTGATGGTGTCCACAAGAATCACATTTCCGGCTGCATCGTGCATGTGCGCGAGCTTGGAATAATCGATTGAATCGTTGGGATTACGGTTCTCGTTTTTCCCCTCAATCCCTTTCGAGGCGCTTTTCACGGGGTTGATTTTGCGTTGCGCATAGCCCTCCTGCCCCACAGCACATGCTGCCAGAGCCACAAGGAGCAATGCCAAGTGTATGACCCTTCTCATAAGGCAATCCCCCTTTCTCCGGCTGCCGGCGTGACGGGGTTCTCGGGAGTCTCCGGGTTCTCAGGGTTTTCAGGATTCTCCGGTTCATCCGGCTCCTCAGGAGTTTCCGGCTCGGCGATGCGGAAAAACACCTTGAAGCGCTCCATATCAACGTTGTTTATCACCGAATCCACCACGGCGACCGAATCGATAAGATGCTTTGTGTAGCTGATGCCTGTGACTCGGTACACGTAGAATGCCCCGCACTCTTCGGAGGCGAAATATGGCTCGGAAGTATAGCGGATAGTGAGGATATCGTCAAGTTCCGGCTTGTCGAGACCCTGCTCCTTGTAATCGTAGTGGAACCGGAACGAAGTCTGCTCCGAATCGAACCGCAGCGGGAAATAAAGCCACTGCACACTCGAACCGCTTTTGATCAGCAACGAATCGTCGGGAGCGCCCACGCCGCCAAGCTCCAGCGAATCAAGAATCACCGGCGACTGCGTGGCCATATTATAGAATCCCATCATAGGTAGGGCGCTGTGATTGTCGGTGCATCCGGCAGTGTTGCATCCGGTGAGCGCCGGCATCAGCGCAGTTATGCCGGCCAATGCAGCCACCACCCACCAAAGCCGCCTCATCCGGCGTGGCTCACAGATTAAGTTCCTGTTCAATTTCATACTCGTTGCGGCGGTTGGAATTGCGCACAATCAGTTCGCCCAGAAATCCGGTAAGGAACAGCTGCGTGCCAAGAATCATCATTGTGAGCGACAGATAGAAATAAGGGGAGTCGGCGACAAGGATGTAATGATGCCCGGCATGCATGGCGTAAAGCTTGGAGGCACCGACAATAATCACTGCCACAAATCCGAGCAGAAACATCAGCGAGCCCAACAGCCCGAAGAAATGCATGGGCTTTATGCCGAACTTATTTGTGAACCAGAGCGTGGCCAGATCAAGATAACCGTTCACAAAGCGGTCAAGCCCGAACTTAGTGGTGCCGTATTTGCGGGCCTGATGTTTCACCACCTTCTCGCCTATGCGGGTGAATCCGGCATTCTTGGCCAGATAGGGGATGTAGCGGTGCATATCACCGTACACCTCGATATGTTTCACCACCTTGTTGCGGTAGGCCTTCAGTCCGCAGTTGAAATCATGCAGGTTGTGGATGCCGCTTACTTTGCGTGCCGTAGCGTTGAACAGCTTGGTGGGGACGGTTTTCGAAAGCGGGTCGTAACGCTTCTGCTTCCAGCCGCTCACAAGGTCGTAGCCTTCCTCCGTAATCATGCGGTAAAGCTCCGGAATCTCGTCGGGCGAGTCCTGAAGGTCGGCATCCATGGTGATCACCACATCGCCTTTAGCCCTTTCGAAACCGGTGTTCAGCGCCGGTGACTTGCCGTAATTGCGGCGGAAACACACCCCTTTGACCGCAGAATTGCTTTTGGCAAGCGATTCGATCACCTCCCACGAGGTATCGGTTGAACCGTCGTTCACGTAAATCACTTCATATGAAAAACCGTTGGCAGCCATCACGCGCTCAATCCAGGCCTGCAGCTCCGGCAGCGACTCGGCTTCGTTAAACAACGGTACTATGACTGATATATCCATGTCGAAATCCAGATTATAATTTTTTCTTTGACCCAAGTGTCCTGACTCCACAGCTGGCGCACGGTATGCCTCAATACCACCCGTTGCGGACGACTCACTTGTAACGCCCCGGTTTGCGGAGTTTCACAAGTCCGGCAACGAGCATCGACAGCAGACTGCCCGAAAACATCCCGAGCCACATCCAGCCGAATGCCACATTCAGCGGCGAAATCAGTCCTGAGTTCTGTTTTATCATTTCAAGCTCCTCGGCCGCAGCGTGCGCTCCGGCACCTTCCGCATTGCGGTAGAATTCAAGTGCGGAATCGATGGCATGCAGAAGGAACTGTGGGTCTATCCATTTGAGATACACCAGCCCTGCGGCTCCGAAAATCAGGCTTCCGCAGGCAAACGTGACGATTCCCTGCATCCACAGGGCCGAGAAGGTCAACAGTCCGTGAGCCGCCCGCTGCGAACGCCGCATGAAGATGTAGCACAGCACCGGCACACCCACCGCCATGGCAGATGCCAGCAGATTCACCGCCGGCACCTTGAAGCCGAGCGCACTTAGCAGCAGCATGGCCACAAAATAAACTCCCAGCAGGAAACCGTCGTCGGCTCCCCTGGCATAAATGTTCTTTATGTTATTGTTTCCTTCAGCGGTCATAGATCTTGCAATCCCACAAAGATACGAATAAGTCGAGTGCAAAGCCAAATTTATTTGAGCTTTGCCGAGCGAAAGTATCTAAGACGCAGTCAAAGATACGAATTTAATTGTAAGTATCCGGCAAAATTTGAACGTTATGAGCCGGAGTCTGAAAAAACATCACCTCCACGGCATATGATGCTGAACAACATGTGCCGTGGATTTCCTTAGACCGAAAGGGTTTTGTATATTTGCAAAACCGGAAAATCATGTCCGGCCACACAGAATATTGAATCAGAAACCATGAAAAGAAAGCAGCTACTCCTCGGCGACGAGGCCCTTGCGTTGGGAGCCATCAACGCCGGCCTCTCGGGCGCTTATGCCTATCCGGGGACACCGTCAACCGAGATTCTTGAGTTCGTACAGGGCAATGGCACAGCCAGATCGCGCGGCATCCATTCCCACTGGTCGTCAAACGAGAAAACAGCCGTGGAAGAAGCGCTTGGCATGTCGTTCTGCGGCAAGCGCGCCATAGTGTCCATGAAGCATGTGGGCCTGAACGTGGCGGCCGACCCGTTTGTCAATTCGGCAATGACCGGCGCCAACGGCGGCCTGCTTGTCATCTCGGCCGACGACCCCTCGATGCATTCCTCGCAGAACGAACAGGACTCACGTTTCTACGCCTCGTTCGCCCTCATCCCCACCCTCGAACCGTCCGACCAGCAGGAGGCCTACGACATGGGTGCCTACGGATTCGGTCTGTCCGAACGGCTCCAGCTCCCGGTAATGGTGCGCATGGTCACCCGTCTGGCCCATTCCCGTGCCGTGGTTGAGGCTGAGGAAACAGCCTCGGCTGAAAACGCCATGTCCTACCCTGCCAATCCGCGCCAATGGGTACTGATGCCCGGCAATTCGCGTGTACGCTACCGCCAGCTGCTCGCCCAGCAGGAAGAACTGGAAAAGAGTTCGGAAGAGTCGCCTTTCAACCGCTACACACCGGGCACCGACCGCCGCATAGGCATCCTCGCCTCCGGCATAGCATACAACTACGTGCGTGAATGCTTCCCTGCCGGATGCCCGTTCCCGCTGTTGAAAATATCACAATATCCCCTCCCCCGCAAGGCAGTGGCCACACTGGCCGATGCATGCGACGTGCTCCTCGTTGTAGAGGAAGGTCAGCCGGTGATTGAACGCGCCCTGCGCGGACTGCTCGACCGCGGCCTCAACATCCGCGGCAAGCTCGACGGCGTGCTCCCCTCTTCGGGCGAACTGAATCCCGACAACGTGGCCGCCGCCATTGCATCGCTCGTGCCGGACATGAAGGACGGACTTCTGCGCCCCGTGCCTGAAGCCGCTCCCATCGTGGCTCCACGTCCGCCGGCTCTCTGTCAGGGTTGCGGCCACAGAGACGTGTATGCCGCACTCAATGCTGCTCTCCAGAACTTCGAAAGCCCCAAAGTGTTCGGCGACATAGGTTGCTACACTCTCGGTTGGCTTGCCCCCTACAACGCTATCGACACCTGCGTGGACATGGGAGCCTCAATCACAATGGCCAAAGGTGCGGCCGACGCCGGCCAGCATCCCGCAGTGGCCATCATCGGCGACTCAACATTCACGCATTCCGGCATGACTGGGCTGCTCGACGCCGTCAACGAGAACTCACCCACGACGGTGATTATCTCCGACAACCTCACCACCGGTATGACCGGCGGACAGGATTCGCAAGGCACAGGAAAACTTGAAGAGATATGCCTCGGCCTGGGTGTTGACCCCGCCCACCTGAAAACCATCGACTCGCTGCCACGCAACCACGAGGAGATGAAGCAGCTGTTCACAGAGGAATTCAATTACCGCGGCCTCTCGGTAATCGTGTCGCGCCGCGAGTGCATCCAGACCGCACGCCGTCACGCCAAGAAAGCCTGACAGCCGCGATTCCTCACATTTCCCAAACAACCAATCTCATAACAAGAACAGAATGAAAACCGATATAATTCTTGCCGGAGTGGGCGGACAGGGAATCCTTTCCATCGCCACCATTCTGGGAACAGCCGCCCTCCGCGAGGGCCTTTACCTCAAACAGGCCGAAGTGCACGGCATGAGCCAGCGCGGCGGCGACGTAATGTCGTGCCTGCGCCTCAGCTCCGACCCCATAGCATCCGACCTTATCCCCATGGGCGGTGCCGACATCATCGTGTCGCTCGAACCGATGGAGGCACTCCGCTATGTGCAGTGGCTTTCGCCCCAAGGCTGGATAGTGACCAACACCGTACCGTTCGTCAACATCCCGAACTATCCGGAAATGGACGCTGTGATGGCCGCACTTGAAAGCCGCGACAACGTGATTTCGTTCGACATGGACACCACGGCCAAGGAAGTGGCCACCCCGCGTGCATCCAACATGGTGCTTCTCGGCGCGGCGAGCCTCCTGTGCGGCATCGAGACCGAAAAGATTGAGGATGGCATCCGCACGGTATTCGGCGCCAAAGGTGAGAAAATCGTTGAATCGAACCTCGCCGCATTCCGTGCCGGACTGCAGCGCGCACGCGAAATTTCCGGCAGATAAGCCATAACACCAAGTGTCAGAACCATGAAACCTATTTCAAACGCCACACTCAGCAGCGAAATGGCGGCGATGAACATCAGCAACATCGCCACAGCCACCATCAGGCAGATTCTCGCACTCGCACACCATCTTGAAAGCCATCTCGGCGAACCGTTCGTACACCTCGAGATGGGCAATCCCGGCCTTCCGGCCTCACAGGTGGGTATAAATGCCGAACGCGAGGCCCTGCTCACGGGCATCGCATCGCAATATCCCAACATCGCCGGCATCCCGGCACTCAAAAAGAACGGCTCGCGCTTTCTGAAAGCATTCCTCGACATCGATATTCCGGAGCGTTGCATAGTTCCCACCGTGGGATCCATGCAGGCCACATTCACACTTTTCCTTCTGCTTGGCCAACGCCTTCCGGGACGTGACACCATCCTGTTCCTCGACCCCGGATTCCCCGCCCAGCACAATCAGGTGAAGCTACTCGGGCTGAAACAGGAATCGCTCGACATCTACGACTGCCGCGGCGCAGCCCTTGAGAGCCGCCTCGACGAGATTCTCTCGAAAGGCAACATCACAGCCCTGCTCTACAGCAACCCCAACAATCCGGCATGGATCAACCTCACATCCGAGGAGCATAAGATCATTGCCCGTATGGCCGAAAAGCACGACGTGATAATCATCGAGGACCACGCATACCTGGGCATGGACTTCCGCCAGCGCTACGGCATCCCCTATCAGGAGCCGTATGTGCCCACAGTGGCCCGCTACACGTCGAAATGCATCCTGCTTGTGTCTGCATCCAAGATTTTCAGCTACGCAGGCCAGCGCATCGCCATGGTGTGCATGACGCCGGAAGTGGCCGACAGGGTCTACCCCTTCTTCGAGCAGTTCTATGAAATGCCAACGCTGGGCGACGCCTATATTTTCGGAGTGCTCTATTGCGCTTCGTCGGGCGTGACCCATTCCAGCCAGTACGCCTTTGCCAGCATGCTCGGCGCGGCCGTCGACGGCACACTCGATTTTGTAGACGTATCGAAAGAATACGGCCGACGCGCCGGAATTGCCAAAAAGATGTTCACCGACAACGGATTCCATCTCGTCTATGCCCGCGATGGCGAACAGCCCATTTCCGACGGATTTTTCTTCACAATGGGCTATCCCGGAATGACAGGCGACGAGTTGCAGCAGAACCTGCTGCGCTACGGAGTGTCGACCATCTCGCTCCCCTCAACCGGAAGCAAACAGCAGGGCGTGCGCGTGTGCGTGTCCATGCTCAGCGATGACGACACATTCAACCGCCTGGCCGAACGGCTGGCTGCCTTCCATAAAGACCACCCATTCTAACCTGACTGACACAATCCATGACAATACCCAATCTCATGACCGCCGATGAGGCCGCTCGGCTCATCAAAAGCGGCGACCATGTCTATATCCAGGGAAGCACCTCCATACCCGAAACGCTTGTGGAGGCTATGACACGACGCGGAGATGAACTGCGCGGCGTGGTGCTCTATTCCGGTTTCTCGGTGTCGAAAGGCGAAGCACCCTACTGCAAGCCGGAATACAAGGACTCGTTTCTGGTGGACACCTGCTTCGTATCCAACAATGTGCGCCGCTGGATTGCCGAAGGTTACGGCGCCACCACTCCGCGTTTTCTCGGCGAAGTGCCGGGGCTGTTCCGCGACGGCACGTGGCCGGTTGACGTGGTACTTCTCAACTGCTCCATGCCCGACAAGGACGGTTACGTGAGCTTCGGCGTATCGGCCGACCTCGCCACCTCAGCCACCGAATGCGCCCGCACCGTCATAGCCCAGCTCAATCCCCACATGCCTTTCAGCTTCGGAGATCCGGTGATACACGTATCGCGTCTGGCGGCCGCCGTGATGGTGGATGATCCCCTTGTGGAAGTACCCACCCCCGAACCCGGAGCGGCCGACATAGCCATCGGTAACGCCATTGCCGAACGCATCCCCGACGGTGCCACCCTTCAGATCGGCGTCGGCGGCATTCCCAATGCCGTGATACGCGCACTGAGCAACCACAAGCACCTCGGTCTCCACACCGAGGCCATGACCGACGGTGTGCTTCCCCTCATCGAAAAAGGTGTGATTGACAACTCGGAGAAAAAAGTGATGCCCGGCAAATCCGTGGCCTGCCTGGCGCTCGGTTCCCGACGGCTATACGACCTCATGGACTACAACAAGGACATGGTGTTCAAGGATGTGGCATGGACAAACGACCCGTTCATCATTGCCCAGAACCCCAAGGTGATGGCCATAAATTCATGCCTTGAGATTGACCTCACAGGGCAGATCTGCGCCGACTCCATCGGCACACGCATCTTCTCAGGAATCGGCGGACAGCACGACTTCGTCTACGGGGCTTCGCGCAGCGAGGGCGGCCGCTCATTCCTTGCAATGACCTCCACAACATCGAAGGGTGTCGGGAAAATCAAGCCGGTGCTCACTCCCGGCGCAGGCGTGGTCACAACCCGTTTCCAGGCCAATTATGTGGTAACGGAACACGGCATTGTCGACCTCCGTGGCCGCAGCCTCCCCGAACGCGCCAAACTGCTCATTTCCATCGCCAATCCTGCCGACCGCGAAATGCTCGACCGCGCAGCTCGCGAACGGTTCGGACACTCCTATGCCCGTCTGCATTAAAGCAGCGGATACTGTTTTATGAACCAACTCGCCAAGGCCATCGAAAAGGTGATGCACGCATCGGGTTCACCGGTGCTTACCGTAAAGGACGTGCGCACCCTCGATGGCCTTGACGCATTCCATCACCTCCCGTCGGCCCGATTCATTCTCCTCACAGCCGTCCGCAGCGGAGTGGCCGCAAGGATGGCGGCGCTTGGTGAGAATTCTCCTGAAACACAACGTCTGCTCGAACGCTTCATAACCCATACCGGATTCGCATCTGATCAGGCCATTCCTGTACTCGAGGCCTACGCTTGCGCCATCGGTTTGCAGCTTAAAATTACGCCTGAAGAGAAACGGCTAAGCCTCAAAGACCTGAAGGAACGGGACTCTATTCACGACAGGACAGCGGAAGAAGCGGGCGATGAAGCCGCCGAACCAGCCGCAGATTATGCTCCTGTCAAAGCAGAAAATCAGGAAAACTGCAACAACCCGAACGAGGACGAGAACGCAAAAAAGGCCGCAAAAGAAGAGTTCTGCAACGACCCGGAATACACACGGCATCTGACGGTAGCGGAGAAAATAGCCCTGCTCAACTCTCGCCTTACAATCGAGCATGAGAACGAGCCGGTGCTCGGCGTGAGCATCGTGGAAGCCGAAGTAGCAGACATCTCGCCGCGCGGCCTGCGCCTTAACGCGGTGCTTCGCCGCACCACCCCCATGAGTTCCGCTTCATTGAATTACGCGCTGTTCGACAGCGACAATCACCTCATCACCGCCGGCGTCGGAGCCATGCACACCCCCACCGCTCCGGCATTCCATCCATTGAGCTTCGAGATACCCTCCTTCATGCTCCCGGAATCCTACCCCATCCCCGCCCGCATCCTACTGTTCCTCAGCTAAAACATAGAACGGTGTGTCAAAAATCTGATTTTTGACACACCGTTCTTATAGGCAGAGCAGGTTGTGGTGGCGCATAGGCCGCATCGGCCTGCTTCTATGTAGTAAAGTTATTCTTCGTATTTCTTTACGATGATGGTGGCGTTGTGACCGCCGAAACCGAACGAGTTGCTCAATGCTGCACGTACGGGACGCTTTTCGGCGCGGTTGAACGTGAAGTTGAGTGTGTAGTCGATTTCCTCATCCTCGTCGCCCTCCTCGTGGTTGATAGTCGGGGGCACGATGTCGTTGACAACTGCAAGCGTACAGAACATGGCTTCCAGAGCGCCGGTTGCACCGAGCAGGTGACCGGTCATGGACTTGGTGGAGCTGATGTTGAGATCGTGTACACTGTCACCGAATACCTGCTGGATGGCTTTCACCTCCGAGATGTCACCGACAGGAGTAGATGTACCGTGAACGTTGATGTAGTCGATATCAGAGGGTTTCATGCCGGCATCCTCAAGGGCGTTCTCCATCGAAAGGATAGCGCCGAGGCCTTCGGGATGAGTGGCGGTGAGGTGGTAGGCATCTGCACTCATGCCGCCGCCAGCCACTTCGGCGTAAATCTTGGCGCCGCGGGCCTTGGCATGCTCGAGCTCTTCGAGAATGAGCACAACGGAACCTTCACCCATCACAAAGCCGTCGCGGCTCTTGCTGAACGGACGGGAAGCCGTTTCAGGCGAGTCGTTACGGGTGGAGAGTGCATGCATCGAGTTGAAGCCGCCCACACCTGCAGGGTAGATGGCAGCCTCGGCACCACCTGTCACCATCACATCGGCTTTGCCGAGACGGATGAGGTTGAATGCGTCGATGATGGCGTTGTTGGATGAAGCACAAGCGGAAACCACGCCAAAGTTAGGACCATGGTAACCGTAATCCATCGAGATATGACCCGATGCGATGTCGGCAATCATCTTGGGGATGAAGAAGGGGTTGTATTTGGGGCCGTTGGCTGCATTCATTGCATAATAGCCGGCTTCCTCCTCAAAAGTGTGGAGACCACCGATACCGGCGGCTACGATAACACCCACACGGTTGCGGTTGAGGTTCTCGTCTTTCTCGATGCCCGAATCCTCAACTGCCTGATGAGCTGCCACCATGGCATACTGCGCATAGAGGTCGAGCTGACGGAGTTTGCGGCGGTCGAAATGAGCTGACGCGTCGAATCCCTTCACCTCACAGGCAAACTGGGTTTTGAACAGCGATGCGTCGAAATGAGTGATGGGGCCTGCGCCGCTTACACCGTCGATGGCATTTTTCCATGTGGTTTCCACATCGTTGCCAATCGGGGTGAGGGCACCAAGTCCGGTTATAACTACTCTTTTAAGTTCCATATTATCCAATTATGTGACGTAAATGGCGCATTACAGGCTCATCAGGGCCAAATGCAAGAATTTGTATCGGACGGGGGAATACGTCAATAAAACAGCCCCCTAAAATTCTGAAAATAGCCCCGGACGACATAGCCGGGGCTTATTTCATGTTCAATTATGCAGGAGGGGAAACTCCCGATTAATTATTGAGCAGCTTCGATGTAAGCAATAGCGTCGCCAACAGTAGCGATACCTTCTGCCTTGTCATCGGGGATTGTGATGCCGAATTCCTTTTCGAACTCCATGATGAGCTCTACAGTGTCAAGGCTGTCAGCGCCAAGATCGGTGGTGAATGCAGCGGCGGGAGTTACCTGATTTTCATCTACGCCCAGTTTGTCAACGATGATTGCTTTTACACGAGATGCGATTTCTGACATGATAATAAGTTTTTTGTATTATGAATATTCTTGGTTTGAGGTGAAAATACCTAAGGATGAATCAGTCGGCAATTTTTCACGGCACAAAGTTACAAAAACTATTGGAATAAGTGGCAAAAATTGCTGAAAATTTTCCATAATAGTCCCCAGACGCCCCACAGCGGCGATTGCCCACATGTTATTAAACATGTTTTCAAGAGGATTAACGAACGACGAGGTATCCGTCGGGGAATAAAGTCACACCGGATAGGGGTATTCAATGTGGTGCAGGAACAATGGCGAACCGGGCATCGACGTGCCGGCGGCACACCGGTCGCGGCGTGCTATGACATCGGCGAATCCGGCCTCCGTAAGTTTGCCGCGCCCCACATCGACAAGCGTTCCGACCACGGCCCGCACCATGTTGCGGAGAAAGCGGTCGGCTGTTATCTCGAACACCCATTGCGGCGAGCCCGGGAATGCCGCCTCTGCCCCATCCAGCCGCTGCCATTCAGCTTTGGTGACATGGCAGATGTTTGTCTTCACATCGGTGTGCAGCTTGGCGAACGACGTGAAGTCCGACACCTCGAGCAACTGGCGGGCAGCCCTGTTCATGGCCTCGAAATCGAGGGTAGGCGGAGCCTGCCAGGACAAGCCCTGGACGAAGGGATTGCGCCCCACATGCGCGAAATAGCGGTAGGTGCGCGCCACGGCATCGAAACGGGCATGCGCCGTGGCATGCACCGGATGCACCCAGCGAACAGCTATGTGCGGCCCAAGCAGACTGTTGAGCGCGCGCACCAGCTGCGTGTCGTCGGTCACGGTGTCGTTGAGGTCGGCATGCGCAATCATCATCGAGGCATTCACCCCGGCGTCGGTGCGGCCGGCCCCCACCACCTCCACCCTGCGGCGCTGAAGGGTGGACAAAGCCTCCTCCAGACGCTGCTGCACGCTCACGGCATTGGGTTGTGTCTGCCACCCGTGGAACGGGGCGCCCAGATAAGCGAGATTGATGAAATGCCGTTGCATGTGTGGAGCAGGATATCTTCAGTTCTTTTGGGGGTTTCTATAAACGAAATATCGTCAGTCTTTCTCCAGATAGGTGTAACCGTAAAGGCCCGAACGGTAGTTGCTCAGGAATTCTCGTCCCTCTTCAGGAGTAATCTTACCCTCTTTCATGGCCTTGGTAACCCACGTTTCCACGTTGCGGACAAGGCGTTTTGAACTGTATTGCACGTAGTCGAGCACCTCGGCCACAGTTTCGCCATCGATCACCTGGTCTATCTCGTAGCGATCCTTGTAGCAGGAGATATGCACGGCATTTGTATCGCCGAACAGATTGTGCATGTCGCCCAGAATCTCCTGATATGCACCCACAAGAAAGAAACCTATGTAGTAGGGTTCGCCCTGACGCAACGGATGCACCGGAAGCGCCGACGATGTGCCCTGAGGCGATACGAAGGTGGATATTTTTCCGTCCGAATCGCATGTCATGTCCTGAAGTGTGGCCATGCGTGTGGGTTTCTCGTCGAGACGAGAGATGGGGAGAACCGGGAACACCTGGTCAACCGCCCATGCATCGGGAAGCGACTGGAACAGCGAGAAATTGCAGAAATATTTGTCGGGCAGCATCTTCGACACCTTGCGCAGCTCCTCCGGTGGATGCTTCATCTGCGAGGCGATGGAACCTACCTCACGGGCAATCTCCCAGAAAAGTTTCTCGGCCAAAGCGCGGTTGCGGAGGTCAATCATTCCGAGCGAATACATCTCGAGCACCTCGTCGCGAATCTGCATGGCGTCGTGCCAGCTCTCGAAGATGCGCTGCTGGTCAATCTTGTCCCATATGTCGTATAGCTCCTTCACCAGCTCATGCTCGTCGCCCTTGAGTTCCTCCGAGTCTTTCCATCCCGGGAGCGATGTGGTCTCGAGCACTTCGGTTATGAGCACCGAATGGTGGGCCGACAGGGAGCGTCCGCTTTCGGTAATGATATCGGGCTGCGGCAGATTGTTCTTCTCGCACACGTCGACAATCGAGAAAATGGCATCGTTGGCATACTCCTGAATGGAGTAGTTCATAGAACTTTCGCCGGCGCTCGAACGGGTTCCGTCATAGTCCACCCCGAGGCCGCCCCCGATGTCGACATACTGCAGGTCGAAGCCCATCTTCTCAAGCTGCACGTAGAACTGCATGGCCTCGCGCAGGGCATTCTTTATGCGGCGTATCTTGGTAATCTGGCTGCCGATGTGGAAATGGATGAGCTTCAGCCACGAGGTCATGCCGTGCTTTTCGAGATAGTCAATGGCCTCGAGCAGTTCCGACGAGTTCAGACCGAACTTCGAGCTGTCGCCGCCGGATTCCTCCCACTTGCCCGATCCGGAATTGGCAAGCTTGATGCGTATGCCGATGGATGGAGTAATGTTTATGCGTTTGGCCGCCTCGTAGATAATGGCCAGCTCGTTCAGCTTCTCAACCACGAGAATGACTTTGCGTCCCATTTTATTGGCCAGCAAAGCGAGTTCCACATAATTCTCGTCCTTGTATCCGTTGCAGATTATGATGGCGTTCTCGTTGATGTTGGTGGCAAGCACGGCATGCAGCTCGGGCTTGGAGCCGGCCTCAAGGCCGATGTTGAATTTCTTGCCGTGGCTCACAATCTCCTCGACCACCGGACGCATCTGGTTTACCTTAATGGGATAAACCAGGAAGTTGCGGCCTTTGTAGCCGTACTGTTCGGCGGCACGCTTGAAGCAATTGTGGATTTTCTCGACACGGTTGTCGAGAATATCGGGAAAACGGAGTAACACCGGCGGTGTAATGTCCTTAACCTGCAGTTCATCAAGCACATCACGCAAATCAACGGGCATCAGTCCCGGACGCGGGGTAACACAGATGTTTCCCTTCTCGTTTATCGAAAAATACTGACGGCCCCAGCCCCCAATATTGTATAGCTCGGCGCTATCCTCAACTCGCCATTTTCTCATTTCTACGGTTATGGATATTTACTGAACGGCCTGTAAAAGCTACATTCATAGGTTAACAGAACTGCAAATTTACTCAAAATTATTGACTGTAGGTCCAAAATGGCTAACTTTGTGAAAGGAACATGCCAAAAATAAACCGCAACAGATATGAAAGAACGCCGTAACGCCCTGTGGAGTTCAATATCCATGGCCACCATGCTGCTTCTGCTCTGCGCCTCATGCCGCAAGGCGCCGCAATGGCGGCTTGCACAGGGAGCCGTGTGGAACACCACCTACCGCATTGTCTACAACTCTCCCGAGGACTTGTCAGATTCCATTCAGGCCGTCGTGAGCGCCATTGAGATGTCGCTGTCGCCTTTCAACGAGCATTCCCTCATTTCAAGAATCAACCGCAACGAGACCGACAGCACGGACGCCATGATTGACACAGTGTTCGCCATCTCCCGGGAAGTGAGCCACGCCAACGGCGGACGTTTCGACCCTACAGTGTCGCCACTTGTCAACCTTTGGGGCTTCGGCTACGACCGGCAGGCTCGCCGGGATATGGAGGAGGCCGGAGATTCGCCCGACTTCATTGTGCCGCGCGAGAACATAGACAGCGCCCTGCGCCTTGTCGGCATCGGCGACTGCCGCATAGACAATCATAGGATTGTAAAGAAGCACCCTTCCACCACATTCAATTTCAGCGCGGTCACCAAAGGCTTCGGCTGCGACATGATCGCCGACATGCTGCGCCGCAACGGGTCAGACAACCACATGGTGGAAATCGGCGGCGAGATAGCCCTTGACGGCCACAATCCCGAAGGGGAGGCATGGCGCATACAGATTGACACCCCTCAGCCCGACGAAGCCGGCATCCCGCACCACGAGGCGCTGCAGATTGTCAAGCTCACCGGGCGGCATGGAGTGGCAACCTCAGGCAATTACCGCAACTTCCACACCACCGCACGCTATGGCCGTATAGGCCATACCATCGACCCCGTAAGCGGCATGCCGGTGCACACCGACGTCGCCTCGGCCACCATCATAGCCCCGACGGCCGCACTGGCCGATGCGTGGGCCACGGCCTGCATGGCATCCGATGCCGACAGCGCCCTCAGAGCCGTGAACTCAACCGACGGAATAGAATGCCTTCTGGTGAAAATCGCCCCCGATTCCACCTTCGCCACCCTCCCTTCCGCCAACTTCCCCACGAAATAAGTATCCGATTTAAGATAACTGCTCTACCCTATGTGCGCCACTTGTAGGGTCGCGACCCAATGCTGTTTACTTAAGCAATCAAATGGCTCTTCTGTAATTGTAAAGAGTGATATATTTCCCGGAATGCTTCATCTTTCTGAATACTCTTGGATTTGATCGATGCTTTTTAACCGGAGTGGTAAACCGGCCTATTTCATTTAACACAGAAAGTAAATTATTGTTACGGTTCGGGGTCTTTCCTGTAATTACAAGTACCGCATTGAGTTTCAGTATTCCAAGGGCGACGTTTCTGTTAATCCGTCTGTCCTTGCCGTCATGGCGCATCATGGCGGCTTGTCGGCATATGGCAGACAGGACATTATACAATATCGTCTTGGCATGGAAATCCTGTTGGATGGCCGTTTCAGATATTCCGGAAAATACTTCCACCTGCATACAGTTTTTGAAGAATCCGATTGTCGTTTCGTCATCCCAGCGGGCATGGTAGATGTCACCCGCAGAATCTGAGAAAAGACTGTCGGCGATGGAGGTCATCACAACAACGTCCGATGAAAGTCTGACAAGCCTTACCCTGAAAGACGTATAGTCGCCCTTCCCATAGATGCGGTTGAGTTTCTTGATTGTGGTGGAAGCCGGATGTATATCCGTCACATACTCGTGTTTGCCTGATCGGATGAATTCATCGACATCGCTGTTGAATCTTGCCTTTACTCTTATGACATAGCCGATTCCCAACTGTATCATCTTGGCCATCAGAGTATAGGCGCAGAATTTACGGTCAAGGACAACCACCGGGGAGTGTCTGAGGACTTCTTGCGGAAGATGTGCGAGTTCATCGGAAAGAAGCCCTATTTCATCCTTGCCATAACACTCCATATTCGAGGCTATGACTATATCGTTGAGGACGTCTTTCAGCACCACTCCTCTGGCAAGAGCCTGTTCTTCCCGTCCCGTCCTCCTGCCCTGAAGATACCTGAGCCTAAGGGCCGGAGTATTGGGCAGGGAATAAGTCGTGCCGTCTGCGGCAAGTACCAGATGGCTGTTCCACGTTGAGAACTCACATTTCCCATAGATCGATGCCACCGCCGACGTGTTAAGTTTCTTAAGGTATCCGGGTGCCACATATTGTCGGCGACGGCTGAAATCACTCTTGTTCACATTGGACTTGCCGATGAGGTGGGAGTATTCCAGTAGTTCCAGGTCGGTAGACTTGCTGCGTGGATACAACAGGAAATTGAACAGTTCGGTAAAGGTCATCTGTCGGTGGCGGCTGAACGCCCCGGCCGGCATGATTCCATTCCCGGAATTGGAATTGTAAAAATTTTTCAGGGTTTCTAGATTCCCGTATTTAACAATTTCAGCTTGAATTACGTTTAATATTGTAGCTGATGCGGACTTGGCCATATTGTTTTTTATTTGTGGTAAAATAATATAACAATCATGCGGCCTTGTCCGCTTTTTCATTTTCAATTCCTTAAGTAAACAGCATTGGGTCGCGACCCTACAAGTTGATGGATGCGGCTTCAATTTACATGAATCAAGTACACAGGACGTTCGGTTTGACCTGAAATAAGTCGTGGTTGGTTCTTCCGGAGTGCCGGTTTAATCAGAACCTAAATGCCGTTTAAAACGTTATATTTCGGACAGGCAGCTTGTATGCCTGCGGAAATATAACGTTTTAGCTTTTTAAGGATATGAAGAAGTTATTGAGTTTGGTCGGGCTGCTGGCATTGCTGACGGCATGCTCTCCATACACGCTGGTGAACAGCGATACGTACAATGACGCGCAGCTGTCGGATTACCACACATTCCGCATCGTGACACCCGACATGGGGCAGCTTCCCCCGGGGATGGAAATGGTTACCTACTATAATATCGCTGCGGCTATTCGCGAGGAGCTGGTGATGCGTGGATTCACCGAATCGCCCGAGTCGCCGTTGCTTGTCAATATTGCTGTGACCACGCACCGCGAGATAGCCACCGAACCGCTTATGCCGCCGGCCGGCTATTTCCCGTATTACGGCCCATATTATCCATATTACATGTGGCCGCGATATAACTACGGCCCATACTGGAATCCGGCCTATTATTCAAACGCGCAGGTGATAACCGGTATCTACAAGGAGGGCGTGTTGACAATGGACCTCGTGAACATCGACACCAAGACGCCGCTTTTCTCGGCTTCGGTGGCCACCATCATCAACAACGGCGGCAACGGCTATCAGAATCTTAAAGGGATAGATCAGGCTGTCAACACCCTGTTCTCCAAATTCCCTGTTCCCCTGTTGCCGCAGTACCGGTCCGGCAAATGAAAAACACTGCAGTCAGGGATATATTATAAAAAAGAACGGTGACGCCGAAGATGGGTCACCGTTTCTTTTTATGGATGAAGGTTAATCGTTACTTTGCGATTTTCATCACCTGTTCGCCGGCGCGTACCAGATAGATTCCCTTGGGAAGAGTGTCGAGTGCGTTGCTGAACGGCACGTTCATGCGGACGTTCATGCCCGATACGTTGTAGACGTCCACAAGAGTGTCGGCCTCGATGCTGTCTGCTGCAACCGATTCGATTGCGCTCTGGCCTTTGGGGCCATGATACTTGAGGCTGAAGTTGTCGAAGAAGAAATTCTGCTTGCCTGCGGCAGTTACAAGCGGTTTGGCCATGCGGATGTGCAGAAGGCCGTCGGCCTTGACCTCAACGTTCTCTGCTTTCACCAGACATTTGTTGAGAGCTTCGTCGCGGAGCACGTCAAGGGCGCTACCCTTGTCGCAGGTGAACGCGCCGGTGCTTTCGGTGTGAATTCCCTCGGCCATGTCAACATCGTTGGCGCTCATTTCGAATTTGCCTTCGCCTTCCATGGGCATGTTGTCGGCCATGGCCTGTGCGGTGACGGTGTAGATGCCTTCGGGCAGTCCGGTTACGTCCTGAGTCAGTTCCCATCCGTAGTTTTCGGGGTAGCTGGCGCTTGTGCGGTCAACATACACACGGAAAATCATATCCTTATCATTCAAGTCGTTCGAACCCCATACCTGGGTTTTCACGCAATAGGAAGTTGAGTTCTTGGCGAGTTCGTTCTTGAGCACCCACATGTTGTTTTCATTGTCATCGTTGGGGTCGAGCTTATAGCCATGAATCTTGAACGTGAGGTCCACGGGGTTTTCGGCCGTGGCCTTAGCCGCAAGTTCTTTTACAAGATCCTCCTCGCGCACGAGTTCCCAGAGCTGATTCTTGTTGCCGGCCTCGTATTTCGGGGCATTGACAAGCATTGTGGTGCCGTCGGTGTAGGTGTTGGTAGTGGTTTCGGGGGTGAGGGCCAATACGGTTGGAGTGCCGTCTACAACGCCGTTGAAGGTAAAGTAGTATGCGTCGGCATCATCGGCCTTAATTGCTTTGTAGGGGTTGGCTGCACCGTTGTCGATATAGCAGTTGTCGCCCAAGTAGTTGGGGATACCGCCCTGTACGAATGTGGTCTGCAGAAGGTAGTTGCCCGAACGCTTGTCGAAGAAGGTCTTGATACGGATACCGTTGTCGCCAAGAACGGCATGAGTGCCCCAGTCGGCACCGGCAGCAAGGAATTTACCGGTCTGGACATGGCGCATGAAATATGTGTCGTTGCCGAACACGTCCGGTTCCTTGGTGGTGTTGTTCTCTTCGCTGAAAAGCTCGTCATCAAGGATATAGTCGGCGGCATATTTGAAGTTGTTCTCAATGATGGCGTTCACGAGGTCTTTGCCCTTCACGTCATAAACCACCTCTTTGTCGGTGTAGTCGTCAAGGAGAACCCAGTCGGAGAACACGATTCCGGTAGGACCTGCAACCTCGGCATCGTTTATAAGTTTTGTGAGATGCGGGTTGGTGTGGGTGGCGCAAGTAAGATAGCCTTTCTTGCCGGAAGTGTACTCGCCCGAGGTGAAAATCATAGACCATTCGGGTTTGTAGTCGCCTTCGGCTCTTGCGGCGTTTGGACGGGTCTGGTTGCAGTTCGATTTGAACAGGTTGGTTATTGAGTTGAGCTTGGTTTCGAGTTCCGTCTCATTCTTTGGAGATGAAACGTCGGTGACGCGCACACGGCCGTAAACTGTGGGGTCCAGTGCGTTGGTGGCGGTTGCAGCTGCACCTTCCTGCCACAGGTCCTTGTCACCGGGCCATCCGCCGAGGTTTCCTGCCTTGTTGATGTGGCACCATGAGATGCGGTCGCGGCGGAACACCACCACTTTGCCGCGCATCTGCTTCACGGTCAGATAGGGGTCGAAGTCAATGAACATGTCGGCGAATTTACCCTTGTTGAACAGTTCATCGGCAGCCTTGTCAAAATTGTCGCGGTTGGCTCCTGTGGGATCGGATGTGGGGTAGCCGCGGAAAAGGTGAATGGCGAAAAATTCCGAGGGATGCTCCTTGAGATAATCGGAAAGGAGTGTGAACGCATCTTCCATTGTGAGCTCAGTTTTTGCCATACCATGGTTGCAGTTGATGTAATAGGTTGTCACCTCTTCGCCGTCAACGGTTTCTGTCTTTGAATAGAATCCGGGACGGAAATCGAAGGCGCGGATACCGCTTTTCAACTGATCCTCAAGCAGCACAGACTGTGCCATGGAGGAAGATTCGAATGTTACGTTGTGGCCGGTTGCGGAGTCGTGTGAGCCTGGGATAGAGACGTGAGCGGCAAACATGTCGTCCGGCAGATACTTCATCCAGTTTGTGATATCGGCTTTCGCATTGGTCAGGGCTGTTTCGCCGTCATAATCGGCTACAGCCGCGCTGCATGTCAGTCCCGACATGGCTATTGCGCATGACATCAGAAATGAAAATGATTTTTTCATTGGTGGTTAGGTTTACGGTGATTTAAGATGAAATTTTAGCAGTTCGTCTGCTTTTTGATATGGCAAAGGTAGGGATAATATGTAAAAATTACCCCCCCAATTGTTAAACTAAGTTAATTAAGTGTGGCTGTTACACTCAAAAATATGACTTTTGATAATGAGGAAGTTAGAAAGCGCTGACTGAATGTAGATTAAGAGTTTGTGCCGTTTTGGCATCATTGCAAGTTCGGATCACCGGCCAAAGCGATGAGGCGGGGAGCAGGAAGAATGTAGGTGCGTGCAGCCTCCAGAATGTCGTGCGCAGAAAGGTTGCGGAGCTGATGCTGTTGGATGCGGAATGTGTCGTCGGGCAGATTGAAGCTTTTCAGCATTATGTAATGATCCAATATGGAGAACGGGGAGTCGAGCATGGACAGCATTCCCGAAACCGAGGTGCGTTTTATCACTTCAAGTTCCTCTGTCGGCATAGGCTCAGTGGAGAGACGGTCTATTTCCGCAAACGTCTCTTTCAGCACCTCGGCAGTAAAACGGTTGTCGTTCTCGCAGCTTATCTGTATGTCGGTTCCTTCGAGCGACGGTTGCATCGAGGCGCTTATCCCATAGGTGTAGCCTTTGTCCTCGCGGATGTTGCTCATCAGGCGGCTTCCGAAGTGTCCGCCCAACGCAAACACGGCAGCGCGGAGACGGACGTAATCGGGGTGCATGCGCCCGATGGTTGGCAACGCAATGTTTACGGCGGTCTGCATTGAACCGGTATCGCGGTCCACCTCCCGGCTTGTGCCTGTATGCTCCGGTTGCGGGATTATAGTGCGCTGCATGGGCGTCAGTCCGGTGAAACTAAACGATTCGCCCATCCGGCGTGCCAACTGCATGATGAAAGGTGAGAGCTGGCCGGCTACATATATGGTAGGCGGAGTGGAAAGCATCAGCCGGCGGTGTAGATGGATAAGGCTGTCGCGTTCCACAAGCCGCAGCATTTCCGGTGATTTTATCCGCGCTGCGGGTGAATCTGCGCCGAAAATCATCTGTTTTATAAGGTTCGACGAGCGCACTTTCACCTTGCGTTGGGACAGTTCTGTGGCAGCGGCGCTTTTTTCGCGCAGTCGGGCCAGCGATTCCTCAGGAAAGGTCGGCTCCATTATGATTTCACCCATCAGCGGCCACACGGTATCCACGGTTTTGTTGAGCGCGTACAGGGTGAACATTGTGAAATGGCGCCCGGTCGTGACCTTGGTCCACGCTCCGTTGAATTCGAAAATACCGGCAATTTCGGCGCCCGTGTGTGCCGGAGTGCCTTCGGGAAGCATCTCGCGCAGCAGCGCCAGTGTTTCTGCGGAATCAACGTCGGCCGTTCCTATCGGCCAAACCACCGAAATGCGGCTCACCGGCTGATGTCCGCTGTTGAGCCATACTATCTCCACTCCGTTGGGCAGCAGTTCACGTTCCACGGGAGGAACTTTCATGACGGGCAGATCGTGTATTTCGGGCGGGGCGGGGCAGGTGCGGGAAACGGGGTGAGTGCTTTGCATCGGTGTGGAGTGTGGTTGTCGGTGAAGTTAACGGTGTACGGGTGTTTTGTCAGTTTGCGCTGTTGCGCAGCCGTTCGATGGCGGCGGCAAGGTCGGCAGGAGTGTCAATCCCGATTGTGGGGCAGTCGGAGATGCCCACTTTGATTGTATATCCGTTTTCAAGCCAACGGAGCTGTTCGAGCGACTCGGCCAGTTCAAGCGACGACTGAGGCAGACGGGTGATGGCGTCAAGCACATCGGCACGGTAGGCGTACATCCCAATATGAGTGTAGAACTGATGGCGCGTCTGCCATTGGCTGCGTTCGGCTCCGCGGATGTATGGGATGACCGAACGGCTGAACATCATGGCGTTCATATTGCTGTCGAACACCACCTTCGGACTGTTGGGATTCTCCAAAGCCTCATAGCCTGCCGAAGGATTGAACGGGCGTACAAGTGTGGCTATCTGTGTTGACCGGTCGTTGAAGCAGTCCATTATCTGCTGCAGCTGCAGAGGGTCGATGAACGGCTCGTCGCCCTGGATGTTTACAATGACATCGGCCTGTGAGCCTATGTTGCGGTAGGCTTCCAGACAGCGGTCGGTGCCGCTGCGGTGATCGGGTGAGGTGAGCACCACGTTGCCGCCGAAATTGCGCACGGCGTCGGCAATGCGGTTGTCGTCGGTGGCCACCCATACGTGGTTCATTTTCATTCTTACGCGTTCATAGACGCGCTGAATCATCGGCTTGCCGTCCATGTCGGCAAGCGGTTTGCCGGGGAAACGTGTCGAAGCGTAACGGGCCGGAATTATGCCTATGAAATCCATTGTCGGTGTGTGAATGTGATATGTTTTTTTATTTCTGACGCAATGCCTCAAGCCGTTCCAGCAGGGCAGTGGTTGTGAGAGTGGGGTTGGCGCTGTCGGCTATGGTTGATGACACGGCAACTCCGGCACACCCGGCCTCAAGCGGGATGCATATGTTGTCGGGCGTGAAATCGCCTTCGGCCACAATGTGGAACACAACGGCGCGTTCGGCGGCCTGCCGGATAATGGTGTCGTAGAATCCACGTATCCCCTCCGGGTCGAGACCTACGGGTGCGGGTACCATCACGTAGTCCACGTCCAGTCCGTGAAGTGCGGCTATTTCATCGATGTCACGTGCCTGAACGCCTATGACGGCCTCTGCTCCGAGTCGTTCGCGTGCCGCAAGTACGGTCGACCGGTTGCAGTCGCGCAGGAATACCCCGTGCACTTTCAGTTCTTCCACAAGGTCGACGTTATTCTCTATGATGAGGAATGTTTCGTGTGCCTCACAATCAGGGATAAGCTCCTCCGACAGGGCTTTGGTGCGCGGCTCGCGTTCGCCTGTGGCTTTATCTGATATCTGGATCCAGCGGCATCCCCCCTCCATGGCCATGTGGGCCAGTTCGGCAACCGAGGCCTGACGGGTGGATTTTATGACAAATTGCAGCATGACGAAAATAATTTTAGATGAAACGTCTGATATAATAACGTCAGTATGGTTATGTTTGTCGAGACGTTTACAATTGTTAACACTGGGGCTGTATTGTGGGGACATCCACGAGTGCAGTCGCCGGGAAATGACGCTTTAGGTAGCGCTCGAGGAATCCGTGGGTATCTTCGGCTATGAGCGGATCGGAATCGAAATGGGTGTTGTATAACACCACCGGCATCTCGATATTGCGGGCGCGTATCGCCTCGAACGACAGGATGGCGTGGTTGATTGACCCCAGCGCTCCATGCACCACAAAAACGAGCGGAAGGTGGCGGGAGGCAATGTAGTCGATGGTGAGGAATTCGTCGGTCAGCGGCACCATAAGCCCGCCGGCTCCCTCGATGAGCACGGTGTCGAACATCTCCAGCAGCCTCCGGGTGGATGCGTCAATGATGTCGAGCGGTATGTCGCGGCCGTCAAGTCTGGCCGCGAGCTGCGGGGAGCATGGATGGGTATATATCAGCGGTGCTGTGGTGTGGTCGAGGTCGGGCGGCAGCAGACCTGTTCCCATTATCGAGCGGTGCAGCAGAATGTCCTCCGACATGTCGGTGTTGCCTGTCTGCACAAATTTCTGTGTTATGGTCCGGATGCCTTGCCTTGTCAGTTTGTCGGCAAGCCATCCTGTGCAGTAAGACTTGCCGGCATCGGTGTCGATTCCGCTTACAAACCATGCGCCATGCATCGGTTTGAGGTCAGATGTCGTTATGTCAGTCATGTTTTTTCAGAATCAGGTAAATGGGGTTATATGTGAGTTCCACGGGTTGCCCAGCGGGGAACGCACGCATTATTTTCATTGCCAGTGCTGTAGATGAAGAATTGCCGTTCACGCCGGTAAGTTTCATGTGCCGGAGCATGGCGGCTGCATCCGTGAATGTCTGCACCGTCGTTTCGGAGTTGGCTGCAATAATCTCCAGCCCGGATTTTCCGGCTGCGTCGCATAGTTGCTCCATGGAAAGGTAGCGCAGGCCTCGGCCTGTCAGCGCGGATATTTCCCGGTAGGTGGCCGGACCATAGACTGCTATAGCGGCAATCGCGCCGGGTGCCATGGCGCGTGCCATGCGCGGGAGGAAGTCGGCCGGAGAGTTGAACCATTGTATGGTTGATGCCGACAACACGCAGTTGTAGCTGCCGGGCGCGGTGGCGCATATTTCTGTTTCCGCATCGCATTGCCGGAAAGTTGCGGCCTTAACGGACAGCCAGGATGGCCGTGTGGTCAGGTCCCACAGCTCCACTTGTGTGTCGGAGGGGAGCGATGGCAGGTACAGACGTGTAAGGAAGCCGCATCCCGAGCCTATTTCAAGCAGTCGTGGCGCAACTGTCCGCGATGATGTTCCAAGTGCTTTGTTCACGTGGGGAGCTGCGAGTTCCCAAAGTCGCCGGGCCACTTCGAGCTGCGGGCCGGCGTGGTCGGAATAGGTGTCGGCTGCGCGTTTAAAGCGTTCGGCCACCAGATGTTTATCCACGATGAAGTTGTCTAGGATAGACTGGAGGTCGATGAAATGCGGCGCACCTGGCATTGTCTCGGTTTGCACTCCGGCCCACGCCGCAAGTTGGTTGCGGACAGGGAAAATGGCATCTCCCTCGCCGGCAATGGCAAGGTTGAACATACCGCAATTGTCGGAAGGGGATATGCGGGCGAAGGTGGCAAGCTCTGATTTCAGGCTGTCGAAACTGCGCGCGGGTGCATGTGTCATGTAATCGGCGAAGGAAGCTGCCGAAGCGAACATCCTGCGGTTGAATTTCCGCACCGATGCTTCCGACAGATGTTCGAGCGTGCCGTTGAAGATGGCCTGTGGAATCCCCTTGGTGTCGTGGATATGGCTTGTAGTACCGTTTATGGCTATCGCACGTGTGACGGGCAGATGCATGCGGCATCCGGCCAAAAAATCGGCGGCTATGCGCACCCCGAACGACCATGCCACAACCACAACCTCCTCATACCGTTCAGCCTCACGTACCAGTAGGGCAAACGCATTGTCACGAGCAGCTGCATCATCCATTCCGGTATAATCATAGACAACAAGCACATCGAACCCGTTTTTCCGCAGGTTGACAAACGGACTGGCGTCCATTCCCCAGCCGAGGAAAACAAGAATGAGACGTGACTGGTGTGACTGTGATATGAAGACTTTTTCCATAAATGAGCTTGGTGGATGTGCGGTGTGATTCAGTTTCACCGCACATGGGGCGGTGGTGGTTACATGAGCTCGCGCAGGGCGTTGTCGAGCGTCTCTATGTCGCGCGACATCATGTCGGCCGACAGGCTGAAACGGAGGCGTTCGGTGCCTGCCGGTACAGTAGGCTTCCGGATGGGAAGGGCCTTGATTCCGTAGCGTGTGAGAAGCTGTCGCGACAGCTCTACTGCCTTATGGGCGTCGCCAATGATGAGTGGCTGGATGTGGGACGGGTGCACCGGCGTGGCACTGTATTTTGAAAGAGTCTGGCTCAGCTGAACGCCCAGACGTGCCAGGTGTTCGCGGCGGTTGTCCTTCTGCAGCAGATTGCCGAGAGTGAAGCGTGTCCATGCCGCATTCATCGGCGGGATGGCCGTTGAGAAGATGAAGCTTCGCGACGTGTTCACCAGGTAATCGTGCATGTCGAGCCCGGTGATGGCGAACGCTCCTGCCGATGCCGCAGCTTTGCCGAAAGTCCCGACAATCACGTCGATTTCGGCCGGAGCCGACGATGCTGCGCTCAACCCCAGCCCTTTAGGGCCGAGAACCCCGAACGCATGCGCCTCGTCGACGTAGAGAAGCACGTTGGGGTAGGCGCGTTTCAGTTGTATGAGGCGTTCGATGTCGGCCGAATCGCCGTCCATGCTGTATACGCTTTCTACGATGACAAGAACCTGGTCGTAGGCCGCGGCCTTGTCGGCGAGCAGCTGCTCGAGATGGTCGAAGTCGTTGTGGCGGAAACGGGTGAACGGGGCGCGCGATAGCACGATGCCGTCGATTATGCTTGCATGAACGAGTCTGTCGGCGAGAATCAGCGTATTGCCGGTGGCTATGGAGGGAATCAGACCGGTGTTGGCATGATAGCCGCTGTTGTAGAGCAGCGCGGCAGTGTTGTCGCCGCGGTGACGTTTATATAGCAGCGACAGGAACACTTCAAGGTTGGTGTACTCAATCTGTCGGGGCGCGAGCAGACGTGCCGCCGAGGCGGTCATCGGTACTGTCTGGGATATGGGGTCGCTGAAAAACTTTGCCTGCAGCCCCGGCTCCCGGGCCAGTCCGAGGTAATCGTTGGTGGAATAGTCGGTGACCACAGTCGGGCTGACTGTGGGTATCTCGCGGTAGTTGCCTTCGGCGTGAAGTTTCTGAAGGTGTGCTCTTACATCCATTGTCCTGATTTGATGATGTTCAACATTTCCGTTGTGAGCGTGTGCAGCTGGCTGTCGGATATGACGTAGGGGGGCATGATGTAGATCATGCGGCCGAAGGGGCGTATCCATACTCCGCGGCGCACGCACTCTTTTTGAAAACGTCCCACATCGACAGGTTGTTTGACCTCAACCACTCCGATTGAACCGAGCACGCGCACATCCTCCACAAATTCGGTGAATTCACGCGCCGGCGCCAGGCCTTTCTCCAGTTCTTCGGATATATGGGCCACAATCTTGTCCATCGGCTGCGAATTCAGGAGGTCCATCGAGGCGTTGGCCACGGCGCATGCAAGCGGATTGCCCATGAATGTGGGGCCGTGCATCATCACACCGGCCTCGCCTTCGGAAATAGTGCGTGCCACTTCGGCTGTGGTCAGAACGGCGCTCATGGTGAGATAGCCAGCCGTCAGACCTTTGCCGATGCACATGATGTCGGGGTGCACTCCGGCATGTTCCCAGGCGAACAGTTTGCCCGTGCGCCAGAATCCGGTGGCTATTTCATCGAAAATCAGCAGAATGCCATACTTGTCGCACAGCTGTCGTGCCTCACGCAGAAACTGCGGGTGATAGAACCACATCCCCCCGGCACCCTGCACTACAGGCTCGAGAATCAGGGCTGCTATCTCGTCCGATTTCTCGTCGAACAGACGGCGCAGAGGTTCGATGTCGGCTTCGTTCCATTCACCTCCGAAGCGGGAGCGCGGCTGCGGCACGAAGAATCGCACCGGAAGCGCCGGACCGAACGCTCCGTGCATACCGGTCACAGGGTCGCATACGCTCATGGCGTTCCATGTGTCCCCGTGGTAGCCTGACCGGATTGTGGCGAAATTGCTTTTGCGGTGCGAGCCGCTGCGGCTCACGGCAGCCTGTACGGCCATCTTCATGGCCACCTCGGTGGCCACGGAGCCTGAATCGGCATAAAAGATGTGATTCATCGACGGAGGTGCCATCTTCAGCAATTTCTTGCCAAGCTCTATGGCCGGCTCGTGAGTGAGGCCGCCGAACATTACATGGCTCATGCGAGCAATCTGCCGCTCGATGGCCTTGTTGATTGCCGGATGGTTGTAGCCATGAATGGCGCACCACCACGACGACATGCCGTCGATCAGTTCTGTGCCGTCGGCAAGGCGTATCACACACCCGTGTGCCGAGTCTACTTTATATGTGGGGAGAGGATTTATGGTTGAAGTATAGGGATGCCACAGATGGTCGCGGTCCCAGGAGTCGTGTAACAGATTGTCAGAGGTCATGTCCAGATTGTAGGAGAATATTGTCGTACAAAGGGATGCAGCATAAACTTCCCACAGGCGTCTCCTCGTAAGGTGATGTCCGTGGTGCTCATTGATGCAAATTTAGCGAAAATTGCCGAAATCTGTCCATCATTAACAAAAAAGCCTCCCCGATTGTTAAAAATAGTGAGAGCGGCCGGATGCAGTTATGGTGCGGTCCGGCCTTATGTCATCACATATATCTGCATTATGCCTTATGTCGGAAAACAATAATATGACTGCCGGCGTACAACCGGCTTCCACATCCCCACAGGGGAAAAACACCGCCTGGCGGCATGGCCGCTCAGGGCGAGACATTGTGGATTTCATGAACATCCTTGTACTGGTGCTTTCGGTGTTGCTGATTGTGGTTATTTCAATCGACACTTTCAAAAAGATTCCTATTCTCGAAAGCCGTCATTATATGACATTCCAGTTCTGGGTGTGTGTGGCGTTTGTGGCAGATTTTTTCGTTTGCCTCCGCTATGCGGACGACAAATGGCGTTTTGTCAGGAAGAGGCTGTTTTTTCTGCTGCTGTCCATCCCTTATCTCAATATCATCGACTGGTGCCATATCACACTTAGCACAGACGCTCTCTATTTCATACGCTTCATCCCTCTGGCCCGCGGCGCACTGGCCGTTTCAATTGTCATTGGCTATGTGTCGAGCAATGCCGTCACGAGCATGTTCATGAGCTATCTGTCAATCCTGCTGCTTGTGGTCTACTTCTGCAGCCTTATTCTGTTTCAGCGCGAGCAGCCGGTTAACCCGCAGGTCGACACGTACTGGACCGCGCTCTGGTGGGCTACGATGGAGATGGTGACCGTGGGATGTTCCATTTCACCTTTGACTGTGGCAGGAAAGATCGTGCTCGTGGTTCTGCCGGTGACCGGGGTGGTTGTCTTTCCGCTCTTCACCGTGTATCTCACCGATTATGTCAGCCGCAACAGCAAGGCGAAGAAAGGCACCTGACGGCAGGAATGAGTTTTTAAACATATGCTTCGGGTTGGTTTTTATGCGTGGATTTAGTAGTTTTGTGGTATGATTCTGCACAGCACAAACGGCGTTTCGCCCAAAGTTTCGTTCGCTCAGGGCATTGCAAACGGACTTGCCCCCGACGGGGGGCTGTACATGCCCGATTCGCTGCCTACGTTGCCGCGTGCATTTTACCGTAATATCGGCGAGATGTCGCTGCGCGATGTGGGCTACGTGGTGGCCAACACGCTTTTTGGCGATATGGTGTCTTCCACGAAGCTGAAAGCTATTGTGGACGAGTCGCTGAATTTCGACATACCTCTGCGTCATGTGGCGGGCAACCGCTATGTGCTCGATCTGTTCAACGGGCCTACATTCTCGTTCAAGGACGTGGGCGCGCGGTTCATGGCGCGGCTCATGCCCGAACTTGCCTGGACCGACTTGCATCGTGAGCGCAACATTATTCTGGCCACCAGCGGCGACAGCGGCGGTGCCATCGCCAATGCTTTCAGCCGTTCGGCCAATACCAATGTCTATATACTTTTCCCGAAGGGCGATCTCACGCCCGAACAGGTGGCTCAGTTCGCCACCCTCCGGCATGTGATAGCGGTTGAGGTGGACGGAACGTTCGACGATTGCCAGAATCTGGTGATGGAGGCTCTCCGTGCCGATGCAGCCAAGGGGGAAAACCGGCTTACGGCTGGAAATTCCATCAACCCCGCACGCGAGCTCCCGTCGGTGATTTACTATTTTCATGCCTATGCCCGCGCCGTGGCAGCCGCAGGCAACGACGCCAAAGTGGTGATCTCCGTGCCGTGCGGCAATCTCGGCAGTCTGGCGGCTGCCCTGATGGCCAAGCGGATGGGGTTGCCGGTGGAACGCTTCTTCGCCGCCAACAACGCCAACGATGTGTTCGTGGAATATCTGAAAACCGGCGGTTTCAAACCACAACGGGCACTGGAGACTCTTGCCCGGGCAATGGATGTAGGTAATCCGTCGAATATCGCACGTATTATCGACCTCTATCAGGGCGACCTCCCACGGCTGCGCCGCGATGTGGAAGGCTATGCCTACGGCGACGACGAGATTGCGGCCACAATGCGCGAGACACTTGAGCTGACAGGTATGCACATCGACCCCCAGGGAGCCATAGCGCTCCGCGCCATCAACCGCCACCTGCGTCCCGACGAAACAGGTGTGGCACTTGCCAGCGCCCATCCGGCCAAATTCGCCGCTGCGGCGATGAAGGCAACAGGCACCGTGCCGCAGCGCCCGCAGAACATGCAGCGGCCGATGGGCCTCCCTATGCGCATTTTCCATATTCCTCCCACTCATGGGGCGCTTCACAGAATAATGAAACAATAATATCAACCTAAATAACCGAAAACTGATATGGCTAACAAACGCGACTTAAAGAAACAGGTAAGATACATATGTGGCGATCTGGCATCGGAATGCATGCTCGCAGCCGATTATGTGAAAGGCGTGGACCGCACGACAATGCAGAAAATAGTGTCGGAGATAGCACGTCTGCAGACAGCCACACTGGCCAACATGTCGTTCGCATTCGACAAGGTTCCTTCCGATTTTGACAACGGCGCAACCTACACCAAGGAACGCCAGGCCTACAACCGCAAGGCTTTCAACGCACTCCGTGCCAAGTTCAACAGCCGGGTGCAGGAGATTGTGAAAGATATGAATGCGGCCCTTCCTCAGGCCGTGAAGGATGCCAATAAAGCTCACTGATGAATCTGCCGGCAAGAATTCTTAAATTTTTCGGGTGGTCGGTGCACGTCAGCGTGCCCGACTATCCGAAATTGATTATATGTGTGGCTCCGCACACCTCCAACTGGGACTTTGTGTTGTGTGAACTGGCCATCCATTCTGTAGGGCGTACTGCCGGTTTCATGATGAAATCCTCCTGGTTCTTTTTCCCTCTTGGCTGCCTGTTCCGTGCAATGGGAGGCGTGCCGGTGGAGAGGGGCAAGAAAAAAGGTTCGCTTGTGGAGGCCATGGTGCGCAGGTTCGACAGCGAACCGCGGCTTACGCTGGCCATAGCCCCGGAAGGTACGCGGAAGCGTACGGCCAACTGGCATTCAGGGTTTCTGCGCATCGCAGAGGCTGCACATGTGCCAGTGGCGCTTGCCACAATCGACGGCCCTACCAAGACCATAGAACTGACCACGATGTTCGACCCCTCGGGCGATATCGATGCCGACATGGAGCGGATAAAGAAGTTTTACAGCCGTTTCCACGGCCTTAAACCCGACAAGTTCTCAACAGGGCAGCGTTGAGTGTCCCGGCGTCTGCCGGTTAAATTGATTTATAGTATTATGGGCGAAGAACTGAAGATAGCGGCATTGCCGCTCGACATAGTCTGGGCCGATGTGGAGCGAAACATCGACATGGTTGACGAGAAACTTACGGCTCTTCCGGAAGGAACGGATATCGTTGTGTTACCGGAAATGTTCTCCACGGGGTTCATACAGGACGAGCAGTTGCTTGCATCGATGGCCGACGACGCTTTCAGGCAGTCGCTTGATGCGGTGATGCGATGGAGCCGGAAATACGGTGTGGCTGTGGCTGGGAGTGTGCTTGCCCGGGAGAATGGATGCTATTTCAACCGTGGATTCTTTGCTGAACCTGACGGGACGGTGACTTTCTACGACAAGCGCCACCTTTTCTGCCTGAGTGCCGAAAGCCGGGTGTACACGCGTGGCTCAGAGCTGCCTCCCGTGGTGCAGTTCCGTGGATGGGATGTGATGCTGCTTGTGTGTTACGACCTCCGTTTCCCTGTGTGGTGCCGTCGGGAGGGTGCCACCTACGATGTTCTGCTTGTGGTTGCCAACTGGGCTGCCGCGCGAGGCTACGCCTTCCGTCAGTTGCTCATAGCCCGTGCCATCGAGAATCAGGCTGTGGTGGTGGGCTGCAACCGTTCAGGACATGACGATTATGGCGATTACGACCACCAGAGCTATATATTTGATCCGTTCGGCTACGAACTCGCGCCCGATGCTGCAGTGCGGAACAGCAAAGTGACACCGCTCGCTGAGGATACCGCACGCTGTGGTGAGAAACATACAGGTGCCCCGGACGATTTTATAACGGCTGTATATACCAAGGCGCAGTTGCAGAAAGTCCGCAGCTATCTGCCCGTAGGGCGCGACGCGGATGATTTCAAGGTGATTTTCGAGCCTTAAAGCAACTCCAGAATCTGAGGCAGCAGGGGGGAATCAGGCGTGTTTATGATTGAATGAACCGACGGATTGCACAGATGTGATTCGGTGGTTGTCTGCGTCCGGATTCGTGCCTCGATTGCTGCGCGCGATGCGTTGTCTCGTTTCATGGCACGTTCAATTCTCAGTTCTTCGGGAGCTTCCACCAGCCAGATTTCATCGGCCATGCGGTCAAGCCCGGATGAGTGTGGGATAGCTGTCTCTACAAACAACGGGCGGTCACAGCGCCCTTCTTCGGCAAGCATGTCGCGCCGGCGCATAATGTCGGCTTTCACTTCGCCATGCACCAGGGCGTTAAGTCTGTTCAATTTTTCTTTGTCGGAGAATACGGCTTTGGCCAGGGTGGGGCGGTGGATGGTTCGGCAGCCGTTTTCGCGGCAGATTGCCTCCCGGCATATCTCGGAAGCTATGGTCTCTATGATGGCGGGACTGTTGTCCATTATGCGTCGTGCTTCGGCATCGCTGTCGTATACATCATGGCCGAGCGCGCGGAGTATGCGGCACACCACGGATTTTCCGGATCCTATCCCTCCTGATACAAGAATAAGGCGTGGCAGAGGGGTGGTGCAGGTGGTGTTCATGGCTTCAGGGTTCAGTTGGCATGTTCCACCACAAACTCCACTTCCGCTGGATTAAGCGACACACTTCTGTAAAGGTCGGGGAGTTTCTGCAGGTTTACACTCAGAGTGGTTGAAACTGAGGTTATCTCATTGAAGTCAACGGTGGCCTTCAGGTCGGGGGGCACGCTGCCGTACATGCTCTTGGGAAGCAGATAGCTTACTTCGGTCATTGACGGGAAGGTAATCAGACGTACGCCGATAGGCACATTGATGGCATGTATGGGAACGGAGATTTTTTTTGCCACAAGGGGTTCTACAGGGAATGTGACGGTGACAGAGGACGGGATGGCACGCATCCCTTTCGGAACAGCCACATTTACGTTCATCGTAACTGAATCGGCAAGATTGGCCAGCGTCACTTCAACAGTGGACAGTGATCGGATTTTATACAGGTCCGGCGTGTTGGCGTAGAGCATTACGGAATCCACGTCGGTCACCGGGTGTCCGGCATAAACGTACTGCGGCTGCGTGTGAATGTCGCTAAGTACGTTCAGAGCAACTTTTACTCCCGGTTGGGTGGTATAGATAAGTTTCAGTGAGTCGGGGCGCGTTGCCACGATGGTGGCTCCGGTGCCGAAAATGCCGCGCACTGCCGAATTCAGTTTTGCCGGACTCAGCAGCAGTGTGCTGTCGTTAGGTTGTGCGAAATCCGCGAAATTCAGTTTCATGGACGGGTTGTTGCCCCAACTGAATTTCATCAGGTCCGCCCCCTTGTCCTTGACGGTTATGCTCAGCACGGGATTCTGTCCCGACAGAATGGTGGCTTCAGAAGGAAAATTTTCAATCTGCACCGGCACTGCGTAGTCCTTCTGAACATAGTCGTTCAGGGCAAGCAGGAACCAGAATACGGTCGAAATAAGCAAAAAAACAAAAAACGTGAGGACGTTGCGCCCCTTTGCAGAGCGCAACCCCTCACGGATATTGTTGAGTATGGTCCTTAATTCCAATGGAATCAGGTGTTTAATGAGTTGCGTAAAATGAACTTGAAGCCCGGATGGAATCAGGCTTTATTTTTTGGCTTCGGTTTCAGCCTGAGCATCGGCAGCTGAGGGATAAACCGAGCCCTTGTCAATGCGGATTGAAACGCCGTCGGAGATTTCGAGCAGAATGTATGCTTCGCGGATTTCCTTGATTTTGCCGTGGATGCCGCCGGCTGTAATCACGTTGTCGCCTTTTTTGAGACCTTCGCGGAACTGGCGGATCTGTTTCTGTTTTTTCTGCTGCGGGCGAATCATCATGAAGTAGAAGATTGCGATGAGGAGCACAATCATGATCATGCCCGACCAACCGCCGCCTGCCTGAGCTTGCTGAAGAGGGATTAACTGTAACATATGTATTAATTTGATTTAAATTTTCAGATAAGGATTATGAGAGAAATGAAGATTATCAACTGTAGTTTCTTTGTTGGCTTGGCCTGTTTCTTTATTTTTGAATCAGGCCTTCCTCGCGGAGGTAGTTGGCAACCGAGAAGAGCACCCCGTTTACAAATTGGCCGCTGCGCGGTGTGCTGTAGAAGTTGGCTATCTCCACGTATTCGTTCATAGTGACGGCAAGGGGGATGGCCGGGAATTTTATCAGTTCCGAGATGGCTGTGATAAGGATCACGATATCCATGAACGCCAGGCGCTCGGGATCCCAGCTGCTGCCGTTGATGAACCTCTCCACGTAGCCGCGGTAGGTGTCGCGGTTCTTGATGGCGGTGAGGAACAGCTCGGGGCCGAAATTGGCATCCTCGTCATCCTTATATATCGGCATCAGCGATACTTCGGCCGACTGTGCCGAGGCGAAATGCTTTATCGATTTCAGCACGAAGGTGCCCATGGTGGCAAGGTCGTCGTTCCAGTAGACCGAACGGTTTTCAAGCGCTTCGGCAAGGACATCCGACGGGAACACCACGTTTTTCAGCAGGTTGCGCCAGAGGTCGCAGTCGTTTGCAAAATCGGTTGACGGAGCTGCCATGTAGGTGCGGTAGATTTCCGATTCCTTGATTTTGTCGAGCATCTCCTTTAGCATGAAATAATCCGATTCCCAGGAGAACGGGCGCTTTTTCAGGTACTCGGCCATGTCGGGGTTGTTGCGTATGGCCTTTACAAGGGCATTGTCGACGAACCGCATGTTGGGGTTCAGCTCCTCATCGGTGGGACAGTATTTATCCTTGGCGGATTCGATACGCTCGGCTTCGAGGTCGGTTATGAACACCGGAAGCATAAGCAGCGCATGATAAAGCTCATATGCCTTTTCAAGCGATTCGGCAAGCGATTTCTTTGCATCGGTGTAGGAGCGTTCGGAATCGTTGTATTCGCGCAGCGACTCTATGGCCATCTGCAGCCCTTTCTGGTAGCCGGCGAGCGAGAAATTCTCGTCGGTACGGGCTGCCTCCAGCATCACCGGGTTGTTCTGTACGATGGTGTTGAGCACCACACTCCAGAATTTCACGTCGTCATCAAGATCATGACGTTTTTTCTTGCGGTAGTCAGTATAAATGGCGGAGGTGGTGATAAGGCTATACAGGCGCATGAGCGCTGGGTTGAAGCGGCTCACACCCGATTCTCCTTTGGCTATGATGGCGCGGATGCCGTCGTTGGCAGCGAGAGCGCGGCCAAGCTTGTTGGCGGACAGCATGTTCGCATCGCCGAGCTGCTCAAGCGGGTTGGCGGCAGACTTATCCACGCGGTAGCCTGACAGTTGCAGAATAATCAGCAGGAAATTCAGATACATACTGTAGGCGTATTTGCTGTCGCGGCTTGTGTTCGACGGCGCTTGCAGTTGAAATTCGCTACGGGTAAGCAGATATGAGTAGAGCATCTGCACCACCTTGATTCGTATTAAAATTCGATTTATCATAAATTTCTAATGTCCGAATTATTCTTGCGGCAAAGTTACAAAAAGTCCGTCACACGGCAATAGCAGGGTGACGGATTTTTTGTGGTTCACATCAGTCGTTGCCTTCCGATGGGGCCTCGGGGGTGGGAGCGTTGTTGCCGGGGGCGTTGTACCGGTCAGCTTCTTCGGTCAGGGCATTCCAGCCCTGTGCGCGGATCTGCATCTCATTGCCGTCGCGTGTTTCCATATAGCAGCCGAGTTCCGGCTTGGTGATATGGCCGATGACACGTACGCCCTGGATTTTGGTTATCTCGTCGTGGGCGTGCAGAGGCACGGTGAACAGCAGTTCGTAGTCCTCTCCGCCGTTCATGGCTGCGGTGACGAGGTTCATGTTGAGTTCCTCGGCCATGAGCGCTGTCTGATAATCGATGGGTATACGGTCCTCATACACGCGGCAACCCACATTCGACGCCTTACAGATATGGAGCAGCTCGGACGAGAGGCCGTCGCTCACATCCATCATGGCGGTGGGTTTTATGCCGGCCTTTTCGAGTGCTTCGATAATGTCGCGACGTGCTTCGGGTTTTAGCTGGCGCTCTACCAGATATTCCTTGCCCTGAAACTGCGGCTGGAAATCGGCTTGTCCGGCCGATGCCACCTTTTCGCGTTCAAGCAGCTGCAGGCCCATGTATGCGGAGCCGAGGTCGCCGGTCACGCAGATTAGGTCGGTGGGCTTGGCGCCTGAGCGGTAGACGATGCGGTCGCGTGGAGCGTCGCCGATGCAGGTGATGGAGATTATCAGCCCCGAGCGTGACGATGTGGTGTCGCCGCCAACAAGATCAACTCCGTAGATCTGGCATGCAAGCCGGATGCCGCTGTAAAGCTGCTCGATGTGTTCCACGGTGAAACGTTTCGACACGGCGAGCGACACGGTGATCTGCCGCGGATGGCCGTTCATGGCGTATATGTCGGAGAAGTTGACCACGGCGGCCTTGTAGCCGAGATGTTTCAGCGGCACATATGTGAGGTCGAAATGTATGCCTTCCACGAGCATGTCGGTGGATACAAGGACGTCGGTGTCCTTGTATTCCATCACCGCGCAATCGTCGCCAACACCCTTGAGTGTGGAGGCGTTGACATGTTCAATGCCTTCGGTGATCCGGTCGATAAGACCGAATTCACCGAGGCTTGCTATTTCGGTTTGTTTTTCCTGCATGATGTATCGTTAAGGAAAAAAGACTTGTCGGGTTCAGAGACGTGCCACAAGTGTCTTCACGATCTCTTTTGTGATGGGCTCGGCTTTGATGGCAGCCTGCTGCACCTCTTCGTGCGAGGGAACGTCGGTGATGTCCTTGCCTCCGAGGTCGGTGATTACGGACAGTCCGAACACTTCCATGCCGCCGTGACGTGCGACGATGACTTCAGGAACGGTGGACATGCCCACGGCATCGCCGCCGATGATGCGGAAGTATTCATATTCGGCCGGAGTCTCGAATGTGGGGCCTGTGGTGCCAACGTACACACCATGCATGAGGCGGATGCCCTTCTCCTGCGCGATTGCATCGGCGATGCCTACCAGACGGTGGCTGTAGGCTTCGGTCATTGGCGGGAAGCGGTCGCCCAGCTCCTCGTAGTTCTTGCCGCGGAGGGGATTTTCGGGGAAGAGGTTGATATGGTCGGTGATAACCATCACATCGCCCACCTTGAATTCCTTGTTCATGCCGCCGGCAGCGTTCGATACAATGAGAGTCTTTACACCCAGGGCGCGCATCACACGCACGGGGAATGTCACGGTCTTCATGTCATAGCCCTCATAGTAGTGGAAGCGGCCCTGCATTGCCATTACGCGTTTGCCTCCGAGGTCGCCGAAAATGAAGTTGCCGCTGTGGCCCTGCACGGTGGAAACCGGGAAGTTGGGAATCTGGCTGTAGGGGATTACAATTTTGTTTTCGATGAGGTCGGCGATAGGGCCGAGGCCGGTGCCGAGAATTATAGCCACATGGGGCATGTCGGCCACTTTTTCGCGAAGGAATCCGGCCGTTTCTTTGATTTTTTCAAGCATGATGGTATTGTTGTGTTTTATGGTTTGACTTTATGTGTAACGTTGCTGTGTCTGTTTTTGTTTGTACCCGGAGGTCAATGGATACTTTTCAGCAACATTTTCTGTAGTTCGAGGTCGAATGAGTCGACATTCATCGGGTCGAATGTCACGTCGATCGGCTGGTAGAAAATATGAGGTTTCAGCTGATGGGGGAAATAGGGGTTGTTGATGAGCCGTACGGCGTCCTTTTCCGTGGTGACTATTATCTTCTGCTTCCCTTCAAGTTCGTTGAAACGTTTTGTGATGGCATCCAGATCCTTCCGGTTGAAGTTGTGGTGATCAGGGAACACCTTGACCTTTATCGAGGCCTTGAATCCTTTCAGATAGCGCACAAGGGGTTTGGGATTGGCTATTCCGGAAAGCACCAGCACAGTGTCGTCCTGTCCGAGCCAGCTCATGTGGGGAGCGTCCTTGCGGATATCCGGAAACAGCGGGCGGAGGGAGGTGTAGTTGAAACGCGAGAAGAACAGTTTCTGATAGGGGAACAGTTTCAGGCTGTTCTTGAATATGCGGTATTCAATGGCTTTGAGCTGTGGGGGGCATTTGGTCACCACCACCATGTCGGCGCGGTAGATGGCTTTGGCCGGTTCGCGCAGGCGTCCCAGCGGGAGCAGCTTGTCGAAAAACACCGGATTGTTGAATTCGGTGAGCACAATCGATACGGTTGGCTTCACATAGCGGTGCTGGAATGCGTCGTCAAGCACAATGAGATTGATGCGGGGATCAAGCCGAAGCAGTTCCTCTATGCCGGTGCAGCGGTCCTCGCAGACGGCCACGGAGATGTCGCGCCCGAACTTCTGGTAAATCTGGTACGGCTCGTCGCCTATGTCGAGAGGTGTGGAGCGGGAAGTTGCCAGCACGAACCCTTTGGTTTTCCGTTTGTATCCCCGCGACAGCATGCCGATGTGATACTTGTAGCGCAGCAGGTCAATGACATATTCCGTATGTGGAGTCTTGCCTGTGCCGCCGGCCGAGATATTGCCCACCACCACCACAGGCACCGGAAATTCCCGCTGCTTGAGTATGTGCCATTTGAACATAAGGTTGCGCACTCCCACCGCGAATCCGTAGATTTTCGACAGCGGGAGCAGCAATAGGGTTGATATGAACTTGTTTCTGGCCAAGCTTTGCTGTTTTTCGGATGGACATGGAGCCTGCGCGCAGTATCAGAATATCACCTGATACTCCATGCGTGCCTGCAGCGGATCGAGGTCTCTCAGGTTCTTGACCTGCATATAGAGGGGATAAGCCTGTCCGAGTTCCTCTTTGAGGGCCTTGACACGCATCTGGCTGTTGAATGCGGAGAGCATTTCCCAGAAATCGGTTTTGGCGTTCGGATAGGTCACCACTTCATATTTCTTGTATTCCATCTGTTTGGCGAGAGCCGCAACGGCATCCTGCAGGGAGCCGAGCTCGTCGACAAGCCCGATCTTATGTGCTGTCACACCGTCCCATACGCGGCCTTCGGCAATGGCTTTGATCGAATCCTGCGTGAGGTGTCGCCCCTCGGCACAGCGCGATGTGAAAAGTTCGTAGCCGCGTTCCACCATTTTCTGCATCTTTTCTCGCACGAACGGAGTCATGGGATAGAAGGAGTTGGGCTGGGCGCCGTTGGCGTTGGTTGTCACATAGTCGATGTTGACCCCGAGCTTGTCGGTCAGAAGGCCGTTGAAGCACGGAATCATGCCGAAGATGCCGATGGATCCGGTGAGTGTGAGAGGCTGCGCAAAAATCTTGTCGGCGCCGGAGGAGATATAGTAACCTCCGGATGCGGCATAGTCGCCCATCGACACATAGAATTTCTTCCCTTTGCTTTTGAACACTTCAAGGGCGTGCCAGATCTGTTCGGATGCGTAGGCTGACCCGCCTCCGCTGTTCACGCGGAGCACGAGCGCCTGGATGTCATCGTCCTCGGCAAGGTCGAGGATGTCGGGCACCACGCGGTCGGAAGCTATGCCTTCGTCGTCAGAGACGGTTATGTCGCCGCTGGCATAGTAGACAGCAATTTTGTTTTTGCTTGATTTTGTGTTGGGTACTTCCGGCGACGTTTGCATGTATTCGCCCACGCTGACAATATTGAGGTCGTCGTCTTTATCCACGTTGCAAAGCCCCTTGAGATAGTCGCGCATCTCATCCACGTATTTTAGACCGTCGACCATTTTCATGTCTACGAGGTTGACTGCGTCTGTCACCGTGGCAAGACTGTCGGCATAGGTGTTGAGGGCGGCCTGATCTATTTTGCGCGACGAGGCGATAGCTTCGGTCATCTTGCCCCACATGTTGTCGAGGTAGACGTGGGTCTGGAGCCTGTTGGCCTCGCTCATGTGGTCGAGTATGAACGGCTCGACAGCACTTTTGAATGTACCGACTTTGACTACCTGCATCTCCACGCCCACTTTATCAAGCAGACCTTTCATGAACGGGATGCCGGTGGCAAGTCCCTGGAACGCTACTTCACCCACGGGGTTTAGATAGACCTCCTCGGCAGCAGAGGCAACGTAGTAGTCGCCCTGTGTATATCCGTCGGCATATGCCACGGTCCATTTCCCGGATGCGCGGAAATCTGCCACGGCATTGCGTATGGCTTCGAACGATGCCAGGCCGGTGGCTGCCCCGTTGCAGCGGATGTACAGGCCTTCGATATTTTTGTCGTCCTTTGCGGCCGCAATGGCGTCAACGATGTTGCCGAGAGTCTGAGGCATCGATTCCTGACGCAGCAGCGTGGCGAGATCGGGCTTCTGCTGTTGCTCCGTGATAACACCGCTCAGATCAAGGCGCAGAATTGAATTTTCCTTTACTTCGGCGGTTTCTTTCCCGGCGAACGATATGATTGATCCGATGGCGAATGTCATGCCGAGCAGAATCAGAAGCATTGCAGAAATCCAGATGGCTGCCAGCGAGCCAAGCATGGAGATGAAAAAGCGTTTGAGCAACATTGCAGAGTAGTGTAGTTTGGAATGATAGTCCTTTGCTATCTTTCGGTTTGTGCTGAATTGTCTCGATTACCGAAGGCGCGCGGGCGGCCATAGTCGGGAGCGCCTGCCGATTGGATAATCGCCAACAAAAATAACAAAATTAATATAAACAGACAAATTTTGTTGCTTTTCGGGATGTTCTGGCCGGAATGGTCAACAATTCTGTGAGGCGGCTGCAGATGTGCGTGGCAAAGAGCAGTGCAGCCATATGTAGCTGCCTATGCCTGCTATCAGTGAGCCGGCCACGATACCGAGTTTCGAGAGGTCGAGCAGTTCGGCCTGTGCCGCCGACGGGAACGAGAGGCTGGCAATGAACAGCGACACGGTGAAACCGATGCCGCCGAGAAGGGCGATGCCACCCATCATGTTCCAGTTGGCATTGTGTGGCATGGGGGCTACACGCAATTTGACCGCGACCCATGAAAAAAGGAAAATGCCGAGGAACTTGCCCGCTACCAGACTGATGATGATGGCAAGCGTCACGCCGCTGAACAGCGACGAAAGATGCATGCCGCCGAAGGCTATGCCGGCATTTGCGAAGGCGAACAGAGGCACGATGAAGTTGTTGACAAGCGCGTGCAGCGAGTCCTCGAGGTCCTGAAGCGGGGATATGACTTTGTCGGACGCCGATTCTATTTGTTTCAGCAGGTCCATCTGTTTGCGGGTGAGAATGCGGGCGCGTTCAAGCCGGTTGTCGCGGCGCGGGGGAAAATGGCTGACGGCTTCGCGGATAATCTCAACATAGTGGCGCGGATTGAACACGGGACGTGCCGGGACACACAACGCTACTGCCACACCTGCAATAGTGGGATGGATGCCTGAGTTGAGACACAGGAACCAGATCACGCCTCCCACACCGAGATAGAAAATCTTGCTCTGCACTTTCATGGCCTGACCGATGGCCAGCAGTCCGAGCAGGGCCACCGCTCCTGTGAGGAACCACACGGAGATGTTTCCGGAGTAGCATGTGGCTATTACTATGATGCCGCCTATGTCGTCCACCACGGCCAGTGTGGTCAGGAATATTTTGAGTGATACCGGCACACGTTGGCCGAACATCCCCAATATACCCAGCGTGAAGGCTATGTCGGTGGCCATCGGCACAGCGGCTGCGCCGGCATACCCGGTGCCATGTGCCATCAGCAGGAATATCCCTACGGGAACAGCCATACCGCCCACTGCGGCGATTATGGGGAGGAGTGCCTGGCGGAAGTTGGAGAGTTCGCCCACAAGAATCTCTCGCTTGATTTCAAGTCCGATTGTGAAAAAGAACACGGCCATGAGGGCGTCGTTGATGAAAGTGAGCAGCGACATCGGGTGTCCGTGATGGGAAAAGATGTTGAAGCTGCCCACCTGCAGTCTGACTTCCTGATGCCAGAAGCTGAAGTAATGGCTGTCGATACCCGGTATGTTTGCGGCCGCCATAGCCAGAACTGTAGCCGCAATGAGGATGTTGCCGCCGGTGGCGTGGCGCTTGATGGCGCGAGTGGCCGAGTAATACACAGTGCTTGCAAAGCTCCGCTGGCTGTTGACGGTGCGGCGTGGCGAATTCTTGTCGTGCATGATCGGATGAATGTTTTTTAAATTTTGAAAAACGGGTGCAAAGTTAATCAATATCGCTATCTTTGCAATATGGAATCAACATCGCGCGACATTGAACTGTTCATTGCCGACCCGGCGTCCCGGATGCCGTTGCCTTATGCCGACGGAGGCATTCAGGCCGGTTTCCCATCGCCGGCACAGGACTATATATCGGAAACGCTCGACCTAAATTACGAGATTGTGCGCCATCCGGCATCAACCTTCTATGGCCGTGTCAACGGCGATTCTATGATCGACGAGGGGATAGAGGAGGGCGATATTCTTGTCATCGACCGCTCCATTGAGCCGGAGAACGGCGATCTGGCCGTGTGCTGCGTCGACGGCGACTTCACTGTGAAACGGCTGCATTTCGAACCGGGCAAAGTGTGGCTCGAGCCGGCCAACGAGCTTTACGACCCCATTCTCATAACCCCGGAATGCCGTTTTGACGTCTGGGGCGTTGTGACGTACACCATAAAAAAGAACCGCCGTCGTCGCCGCAGGTAGGAGCGACGCGCTGTTGATAATATAGGTGCGCTTTTGATAATAATAGTTATTAATAATATAATCGAATCAAGCTGATAAAAGTTGGCATGATGTCATAGAAAATTGCGCATTTGTTTTGCATTTCGACAGACTTTTGTAACTTTGCCCCGTTTTTTTAGAAAAATAAATCTTCATCAATCAGCTCTCCAGGCGGTAATATCCGCATTGAAGGGGCGCAATGGGGCCTTTTGACAGCGATGCGTCCGCGACAACAGTTAAAAGATTACATAGAAAACGATAATATATGTGTGGAATAGTTGGATACATCGGCGACAAGCCCGCTTATGAAATTCTTATCAAGGGGCTTCACCGTCTGGAATACCGCGGTTATGACAGTGCCGGCGTGGCGCTCATGAACGGTGACGGAAAACTCGACGTTTACAAGACCCGCGGCAAGGTGGATGATCTCGAACGTTTCTGTCAGAGCAAGGATGTGGCCGGAACACTCGGCATAGCACATACCCGCTGGGCCACTCATGGCGAGCCTAACGATATGAACGCGCATCCGCATGTGAGCCGCAGCGGCCGCATAGCAATGGTGCATAACGGCACAATCGAGAACTACGGAGTGCTTAAAGAGGCGCTCACCATGCAGGGATGCACTTTTGCGAGCGAAACCGATACCGAAGTGCTCGTGCAGCTGATAGAATACATCAAGGAGTCGACACGGTGCTCGCTGGTTGATGCCGTTCGCGGCGCACTCAAAGAGGTGGTGGGCGCATACGCCATCGCTGTTGTCGATATGGATGAACCTGACACACTCGTGGTGGCGCGCAAAAGTTCTCCGCTTGTGATCGGGATAGGGGACAATGAGACCTTCATTGCATCCGATGCCACACCCATCATTGAATTTACCGACAAGGTGGTGTATCTCAACGATGATGAGATAGGAATAGTGCGCCGTGGGGAGCCTCTGGTGGTGATCAACACCGACAATGAGCCCCTCGAAGTTGACATCAAGACACTGCGCATGTCGGTGTCGCAGCTTGAGAAGGGGGGATTCCCGCATTTCATGCTCAAGGAGATATTCGAGCAGCCGCGAACCATCACCGACTGCATCCGTGGCCGCATCGCATCGCGCGGTGATGAAGTGACACTTTCGGGCGTTCTGGAAAACAAGGATCGTTTCCTCAATGCGCGCCGCATCATCATCGTGGCCTGCGGAACGTCATGGCACGCCGGACTTATCGGCAAACGCCTGCTGCAGGAGATTGCCCGCATACCGGTGGAGGTGGAGTACGCCAGCGAGTTCCGTTACAGTAACCCCATTCTTGGACCCGAAGACATAGTGATAGCCATAAGCCAGTCGGGCGAGACGGCCGATACGCTTGCCGCCGTGCATATGGCCCGCAGTTGCGGAGCATTTGTCTATGGTGTGTGCAACGTGGTGGGTTCCTCCATTGCCCGTGCCACCGATTCCGGCACATACATCCATGTCGGCCCTGAAATCGGCGTGGCCTCAACCAAAGCTTTCACCGGTCAGGTGACTGTGCTGACTCTGCTGGCAATGGCCGTAGGTTCGCTCAAAGGCACCATCGCGCCGCAGACAAAGGCCGCTGTGGCCGATGCCCTGAGGCAGCTGTCGGCGTTGATTGAGCAGACGCTTCAGCTCAATGCACAGATAGAACAGCTGTCGAGCATCTATACTTACGTGCACAACTTCCTTTACCTCGGTCGCGGCTACAACTTCCCGAGTGCGCTCGAGGGAGCACTCAAGCTGAAGGAGATAAGCTACATCCATGCCGAAGGCTATCCGGCAGCCGAAATGAAGCACGGTCCCATTGCCCTCATCGACCACGAGCTTCCCACAGTGGTTATAGCCCCGTCCGACGAGATGCATGAAAAGATCATATCGAACATCCAGCAGGTGAAGGCTCGCGGAGGCTCGGTAATAGCCATTGTGACCAAAGGTGACAGCGCCATTGCAGCCATCGCCGACCATATCCTTGAAATTCCCGAGGTGCCGGAAGTAATTTCGCCGATTGTGGTGTCGATTCCGCTGCAGCTGCTTGCCTATCATATCGCCATCCGTAAAGGCTGCAATGTGGACATGCCGCGAAATCTGGCCAAATCCGTCACAGTGGAATAAACAGTCAACCAAAATGGAGGGCGGCGGGAGGAATCATCTCTTCTCGCCGCCCTCCGGCTATAATTGTGTTAAACAAATTCACACATGTGTTGTTGTTTTTAATAAAAATCAACACACATGATTCATCACATTACAAAATTCATGGTATGCCTTGCGGCATGCATCTCCTTATGGCCGGTGTGTGCCCGCAATGCAGCCACCGACGACCAGCTTGATTCATTGAAGCAGAATCATCATGTGATTTTCCTTCCGGGCAACGGCACACCAGATGCAGGCTCCGACTCGGTGCGCAGGGCGATTGATGCGTTCTACTACGATCAGTTCAGGCATTTTCAGGATCCCGCTGCCCCCTATTTCCTGTTTCTGAGCAAAGACTCCAATCTTGCCATGGGTATAGGCGGATGCGTGAGGATGCGCGGCTGGTATGACTGGGGTGGAGCGATTCCCGCCAATGGCTTTGTGCCGGCGCTTATACAAATGGAACCTGACCCCACACATATGCGTCATCTCGGCACCACTCCGGCCGGGTCATCATTGTTTTTCCGGGTTCTCGGCAGGAAAGGCGGGATAAACTATCAGCTTTATATCGAAGCCAATTTCAACGGCTATCAGGGGCGTGACCTCCATCTGAAAAAAGCTTATGCCATACTTAACGACTGGACGGTGGGATATGCCAACTCAACTTTCAGCGATCCCATGGCGTTGCCACCTACTGTGGATGCACAGGGCCCGAACAACAAGATGGCTGTAACGGATGTGCTGGTGCGCTGGATGAAAACCTTCAGGAACCGATGGACAGTGGCCGTTTCGGCCGAGACGCCTGCCCAGCAGGTTGACGTGCAGAACGACATTACCGCCAAATGCGATGAATGGCTGCCTGATTTCGCGGCGTTCCTGCAGTATGAATGGGACACCTCAAGCCATGTAAGGTTGGCTGGGATAATGCGTACACTGCCGTACCGCAATCTAATTGCCGAACGCAATCATAACGTGATAGGTTATGGTCTGCAGCTCAGCACGGTGTTTCATCCGGCTTATCCGCTTACGTTCTACGGGACCTTCACCTGGGGCCACGGAACTGCAAGCCTCGGTGGCGATATGCTTGTGGGCAATTATGATCTTGTGTCGGATCCTGACACTCCGGGGCGCCTCTATGCTCCGGCGGCATTCGGATGGTGTGCAGCGTTGCAATACAATTTCCGGCCCAATTTGTTTGTTTCCGCCACGTTCGGGCAGTCGCGTTATCTGCCGGACCATCAGGAGGACGGAATGAACTACAAATATGGGTTGTATGGCGCGGCAAACGTGTTCTGGAATCTGACCCCGCGCATTCAGGTGGGAGCGGAGTTCAATATCGGCAAACGTCAGAATTTCAACGGTATGCACCGGTGGGCGCGTCGTGTCGGCGCAATGTGTCAGTTCTCATTTTAATAATGCGTCCGTTGTTGTTTAATACAGGAAATTGGGGCAGGCGCAAAAAAAAATTGATTGTCTCGCGACAACCAATCTTAGTTAACCTTAAATCTAATACCATGAAAAACACGTTACAAATTTAAGCCGTTCAGGCGGTATGTGCAAGTGTTTTGAGGTAAAAGTGTAGCTGTTTTAACATTAATTTGCTTTTAGTGCCATTGTGTAAGCGCGAGTGTGAGCATTGTGCTCTGTTTTGGGGTGGTTTGCTTACATTTTGAAACCTGCGTCCTACGGCTCGGATTCTGCCGTAATGGCAGCCGTCACTAAAATTCACTGGAGAAGTGAAATCTGATGTCAGGAAAATCAGTCCGGGCCATCTGCAGCACATAGTTTGAGTCGGCAAGGAATACGTCGCGTCCCATTGTATCCACGGCCATGAACTGGTATTTGCGTTTCTTGAACGCTTCCAGAGCCTCAGGGTCATCGCTCTCTATCCAGCATGCCTTATAGAGCGATATGGGTTCCCAACGGCATTGTGCGCCATATTCATGCAGCAGACGGTATTGTATCACCTCGAACTGCAGCTGCCCTACGGTGCCGACGATTTTGCGTCCGTTGAACTGATTGGTGAATAGCTGCGCCACACCTTCGTCCATGAGCTGACGAATCCCTTTGTCAAGCTGTTTGGCTTTCATGGGGTCGGTGTTCTCAATGTATTTGAACATTTCGGGCGAGAAAGAGGGGAGGCCCTTGAAATGGATGGTCTCGCCGGAGGTGAGCGTGTCGCCTATCTTGAAGTTGCCCGTGTCGGGGATACCGACTATATCGCCGGGGTATGCCTCGTCGACCACGCTTTTTTTCTGGGCCATGAACGCCGTTGGGGCGGCAAAACGCATCTGCTTGTTCGAACGGATATGACGGTAGTTGACATTGCGCTCAAATTTGCCGGAGCACACCTTTACGAAGGCGATGCACGAGCGATGATTGGGGTCCATGTTGGCGTGAATCTTGAACACAAAGCCGGTGAACGCGTCCTCAGACGGCTCGATGAGGCGCTCCTCCGCCTTGACCGGGCGGGGGGCAGGAGCTATCTTTACGAAACAGTCGAGCAGTTCCTTCACTCCGAATGTGTTGAGTGCGGAACCGAAGAACACCGGAGCGAGTTTTCCCTGCAGATATTCCTCTACGTCGAATTCAGGGTAGACACCTTCGATGAGCTCAAGGTCGGTGCGGAGTTTTTCGGCATCGGCGCTTCCAACGGCCTCGTCGACAACGGGGTCGGAGACGTCGGAAATCTCCACACGCTCGGTTACCTTCTGTTTGTCGGGTTTGAAAAGGTCGAGCGAGTGCTCATAGATGTTGTAGACTCCTTTGAATTTGGCACCGATGTTGATAGGCCACGAAAGGGGGCGGACGGCAATCTTTAGCTCGCTTTCAAGTTCGTCGAGGATGTCGAACGGGTCGCGTCCCTCGCGGTCGAGCTTGTTGACGAAGATGATGACGGGGGTGTTGCGCATGCGGCACACCTCCATAAGTTTGCGTGTCTGCATCTCCACGCCCTTTGCAACGTCGACCACGATGATAACCGAGTCGACTGCCGTGAGGGTGCGGTAGGTGTCCTCGGCGAAGTCCTGGTGTCCCGGGGTGTCAAGGATGTTTATCTTGTAGTCGCCATAGTTGAATCCCATGACCGATGTGGCCACCGAGATACCGCGCTGTTTCTCAATCTCCATCCAGTCGGATGTGGCGGTTTTCTTGATTTTGTTTGATTTCACGGCGCCGGCGATGTGGATGGCACCGCCGAACAGCAGCAGTTTCTCGGTTAGGGTTGTCTTGCCGGCGTCGGGGTGCGAGATGATGGCGAACGTGCGCCGGCGGCTTATTTCGTCGGTTAGTGTTGACACTTGGCAGGGGTTAGTTGTTGGAATTTTCAATCTGTGCCATGCAGTCGGCCAGAGCCTCTTCCCAGTGGGGAATCTCCACGCCGTAGGTGGCCTTGATGCGCGAGCGGTCGAGGATGCTGTAGGCCGGACGAGAGGCGGGGGTGGGGAAGTCCTCGGTGGGGATGGGGACAACGTTCACTTTCTTGCCGGCGATGCGGAAGATGGCCTTGGCAAAATCGTACCACGATGCGGCGCCTTCGTCGGTGAAATGGTAGATGCCGGGCACCCATTGATGCGAGCAGAGAATCTTTACAACTGCGCGTGCGAGGTCGCGGGCATAGGTGGGTGTGCCGATCTGGTCGCATACCACGCGTATTTCGGGCTGGGTGTCGGCCAGACGCAGCATGGTCTTTACGAAGTTCTTGCCGTAGGGGGAATAGAGCCATGCGGTGCGGATGATGATGGCTTCCGGAGCAAGAGCCAGCAGCAGGGTTTCGCCTTTGCGTTTGGTGGTGCCGTACTGCGATATGGGGTTGACTTTGTCGCTTTCGCGGTAAGGACGATGGTTGGTGCCGTCGAACACGTAGTCGGTGGAGATATGGATGATTTTGGCACCTACGGCGTCGGCTGCGATGCCGAGGTTCTTAACTGCGTCGGTGTTGATGGCGGCGCAGAGCATCTTTTCCTCTTCGGCTTTGTCGACTGCGGTATAGGCGGCACAGTTCACGATGTGGGTGATTTCGTTGTTCGCCACGAACGCCTCCACAGCCTTGGCGTTGGTGAGGTCGAGTTCGTCTTTGTCAGTGTAGATGGTCTGTCCCGGAAAATCTTTTTCAAGGATTGTGCGGAGTTCTGTGCCGAGCTGGCCGTTGGCTCCAGTAATCAGTAGTTTCATAGCGTGAATTTGTGCGGTTAATGCCGCCCGTGCCATGCACAGGCATGGGCTGAGGCGGCATTTGTTTGGTTTTGTCCGGCGATGACGGGAGGAGAGCCGGGAGTCTTTGCCGGGTGAGAAGGAGGAGTTGTCAGTCGTCGAGGTTGAGTTTCTCCTTGGCGGGGTTGCGGAAATGGATTTTCCCGTCGATATACTCCTGAGCGGCAATCAGTGTGGGTTTCGGCAGTTTCTCGTAGTAGCGCGAGATTTCAATCTGCTCGCGGTTTTCCGAAATTTCCTCGAGATTGTCGTTGAGCGACGCAAATTCCTGCAGCTTCTTGTCGAGGTCGCGTTTCATTTCGCCGGCAATCTGGTTGGCGCGTTTGGCGATGATGCACACTGTTTCGTAAACGTTGCCCGTGTCCTTGCAGAGATCCATCATGTCGCGGGTCACGGTGTTCAGAGGAGCATTGGTCTTCTTGTAGTCCATATGTTGATATAAGTCTAAGTTCAGGGTTGTGGTTTCTGTTATGGTGTAGGCGTTGGCCTGTGTCAGTCTTTCACGTAGCGGCGCGCTATCTTGAGGATGTTGTCGGCTTCCTCGCGCTTGGGGCTGTCGGGATAGTTGCCTATGAAGCTGTAATATTCGTCGATTACATCGCGGAAACGGTCGGCCTTGCGCTCGTCGATTGAGAGGTTCGCCTCCTGATAGCGGGCTTTGAGCACGAGCATCTCAAGTTCTTCCTTGTATTTTGAATAGGGGTACTCCTTGATGGCGTTTTTGGCGGTGATGATGGCGCTTTCGTAGTTGTTGCCCATGTATGTGCCGAGGTTGTAGTAAAGCTGAGCGTTCTGCAGTTCCTTGAGGGTCAGCTTATCCTGCATCTCGAAGATGGCGTTCTGAGCCAAAGGCACTTTATCGGATCGGGGGAAATAGTCAAGGAATCCCTGCAGTTCCTCGATGGCCTTGATGGTCTCGCTCTGGTCAAGTTGCGGTTCGGGCGAATCGAGGTAGTATGCATAGCCGGCATAATAGCGGGCCAGTTCGGTGAATTTCCCTTTCGGGTATCGCTGATAGTAGGTTTTGAAAAATTCGGCAGCTTCGGGGTATTCCTGATTCTCGAAGTAGCTGAGCCCAAGGAGATACAACGATTCCTCGGCGCGGTCGGAGCCTTTCAGCTGTGTCACCACGTCGCGCAGCAGCGTGTAGCTCTGCACGTATTTTTTCTGTTCGAACGCGCGTTTCGCGAATTCAAATTTGTAGTTGGGGTCGGGATTTTTAAGCGCACGCTGGTATTCGCTGCACGATGAGAGCAGCAGAACGCCTGTGAGCACAGTCAAAATCCGGAGTATCAGTCGGTTGGGCATATTGCTATGTAGTTTCAACCGACAAAGTTACATATTTTTGGCCGAAACGTCAAATTCTGCCTTGCAGCCCTTTAAAAAAATGTGTTAAAAAGAGATTGGATTGCAGTGAGAAAGCCGTGAGCGGCCTGCTTGCGCCACGGGAGATGACTCGGAATGGAGCAATGCGTGCGAGGGTTTGGTAAAGTTGATTAATATCGCTAATTTTGCCGGAGAATGCGGTTGCACGATGCAGTCGCATGATTTTTGACTTAAGATGAATCACGACAGCGATGATTACAGCCGTGGCCGCTACGGAGCGCGCCGTGGCCGCCAGATAGAATTTGATGACGATGAGTTCGGAGGCTCCACGCAGCCAGACACCTACGGACGTCGCGACAGCGACTGGGCCGACGATCTGGCCACCCGCTCGGGCGGCCGCCTTCCGCGCGACTATGACGATGACCGTGCAGCCGCACCAAGGCGCCAGCCTGCGCAGCGCACTCCGCAGCGTCGTTCCGATTATTACGATGAAGAGCCGGAAATGCCTATGAATGAAAAACCGAGTTTCCGCAGGCGCCATCCGGTGCTTGTCCACCTTCTATGCGCCATAGGCGCGGCTTTCCTGCTGCTGTGGATGATGATGTGGTTCCTGGACTACTGGACATTCCACGGGCAGGAGCGCGTGGTGCCTGATGTGAAAGGACAGTCGTGCCAGACGGCCATCGGCAATGTCGACCTCTCCGGCCTGAAGGCGGTTGTGGCCGATTCGGTGTTCGACAATTATGCCCGTCCCGGCACCGTGACCGAGCAGACTCCTGTGCCCGGCGCGCGCATCAAGAACGGCGGAACCGTCTATCTTACCATTGTGGCGTTTTCGCCCAAGCTTGTCACCGTGCCTGAATTCTACAATGTTTCCGTGCGGCAGGCCCGCTCTATGTTCGAAGGTATCGGCATCAAGGATATCCGCGAAGTGCCGGTGGTGTCGGACTACAAGGGGCTGGTGCTCGGCGCCATGTTCAACGGCGTGACCCTCCAGCCGGGCGCACGCATCCCGCTGTCGGCTGTGGTGACGCTTCAGGTGGGTTCAGGATTCGACGACACGCTCGATACCGGAGCCGACGTTGACACCCTGGCCATCGACAATGCCATTGACGAACTGAATATAGAATAAACCCGCATTGCGGACTGTTGTTAAAGAGCTACACATTATCCATCCATGGCCGAATTTGACGACGATTTCGACGAGCTTGACGAACTTGACACTCCCGAATTGGGTGCCGCGGTTTCGGGCGATTCCACCGGCGAGATGTTCGAGCATTTCCGCTTTTTGGCCGACAAGGGGCAGCAGTTGCTCCGTGTCGACAAGTTTCTGGTGGACCACATGCAGAAAGCGTCGCGCAACCGCATCCAGCAGGCGGCCGAGGCCGGCTGCATCCTCGCCAACGGAAAGGCCGTGAAGTCGAACTACAGGGTGAAGCCCGGCGATGTCATTTCTATAGTGATGGATCGGCCTCGCTATGAGTTCGAGATTGTGGCTGAGGACATTCCGCTTGACATTGTATATGAGGACCGCCATGTGCTGGTGGTGAACAAACCTGCCGGACTGGTGGTGCATCCGGGTCACGGCAATTACACCGGTACGCTGGTCAATGCCCTGGCCTGGCATTTCCGCGATACCCCCGACTATGATGTGAACGATCCCCGTCTGGGCCTTGTGCACCGCATCGACAAGGACACCTCAGGGCTGCTTGTGGTGGCCAAGACACCCGATGCCAAGACAAATCTCGGGCGGCAGTTCTTCAACAAGACCACCAAGCGCGAATATGTGGCGGTGGTGTGGGGTGTGCCGCAGCCTGAGCGGGGTACAATAGTGGGCAACATTGCCCGCAATCCCAAGGACAGGCTTCAGATGGCTGTGTTCCCGCCGGATTCGGAGATCGGCAAACATGCCGTGACTCATTATGAAGTGATTGAGAACCTGGGGTATGTGTCGGTGGTGAAATGCGTGCTTGAAACGGGCCGTACGCATCAGATCCGCGTGCATATGCAGAGCATAGGCCATCCGCTTTTCAACGATGCGCGTTACGGCGGCGACATGATTCTGCGCGGAACCACCGCGGCCAAGTATCGCCAGTTTGTGGGCAACTGTTTCGCTACATGTCCGAGGCAGGCGCTGCATGCCCGCACGCTCGGGTTCGTGCATCCGCACACCGGCGAGGAGATGTTCTTCACATGCCCGGTGCCTCCCGACATGACGGCACTAATTGAGCGCTGGCGCAAAATCGAGCTGCACTGATTTCGTTATGACATCTGCCTAAACGGTGGTAGCGCCGCTTCCATTTTATATTTCTCTTAATATTCCCCCCTGAATTTTTCCAGTTATCCCTCCGAATCTTTTCCGAAGGGCGTTTCGGCCATCTCTTTGATGGCTTCCACCTCTTTGCGCCGTTGTCCGGGCGTCTCGTTGTTGTTGCGCATTATGATGTACTGCTCATAGTAGGAAAGGAGCAGGGTGGTGAGCGGCAGGGCTATGATGAGGCCGATGAATCCCAGCAGCGTACCCCAGATGGAGAGTGAGAGCAGGATGATGGCGGGGTTGAGTCCCATGGCTTTCCCCATGATGCGCGGGGTGAGGATGAGGTCGCCAACCACCTGAACGAGGGCGAACACCCCCATGCATTCCCACCACATGGTCCAGAAATTGCCGCCCCCGTCCACCGAGTCGACAAGGCACAGCAGCGTCACGGGGATGATGCTGAGGTACTGGCAGTATGGAATCATGAACAGAACTGCTGTGCCAAGTCCGAGGATGATGGCCAGCGGAAGTCCGCACAGGGCGAAGCCACCGCAGTAGATCACGGCCACGCAGCATGAAATCAGCGCCTGTCCGCGGAAATAGTGGTTCATCGAGTCCTTGATGTCGCCGCCGAGTTTGTAGGCCACCTTGCGCAGGCGCGGAGGCACCATCAGGCGGAATCCCTCCATGAGGCGGTCGTAGTCGAGCATGATGAAAATCACGTAGAGGAACACTATCAGCCACCCCACAATGGCAAGCACCACATGCAGCCCGCCGTTGATGAGGGCCATGGCGCTGTCGGCCAGGCGGTCGAGGTTCTGGTCCATGAGTTTCTGCGCAAGCATTTCGAAGTCGATGTTGCGGCGGAGCATGTCGTGTATCTGCGGAGGGAGATATTTTATGGATATGTCGGTTGTGGAGGCGTAGGCACGCAGCATATCGGCCATATGGTGCATCTCTTCAATAATCGATGGCACGAACAGATAGAGCAGCAGCCCTGTGAGCAGTGCGGCCTCGGAGAGGGTGACGAAAATAGCGACAATGCGCCCCTTCAGCCGCAGAAGCGAGCGGTTATACTGCACGAACGGCTCGAACAGATAGGCTATGAGGCATGCCACCAGGAAGGGGAGGAGCACATTTTTCAGCACATTGATGAGCCAGACGGCCGCCGCTGTGATGGCCACCGCAATGAGCAGGCGCACCACGCGGTCGAAAGTATAGGGCTGTGATTCGTGTTTCATTCGGCAAAATTAGCCAAATTATTATTCTTTTTCTTAAAATGTGGCGCCGAGATTCGCTAAAATACGTAAATTTGTGAAATCTGTGCGGTTGCACCGGTGAATGTTGCCGCTCCCCAAGTCTGCACAATCATATCCCCCGAACCTGCATAATCATAATAATACACCAATATAAAATGACAAAAGACACCAATCAAATTCTTCTCAACGACCGCAAATGGGTGCGTTGGACGGCCCTGGTGCTGCTGGCATCGGCCATGTTTTTCGGCTACATCTTCATGGATGTGCTTTCGCCGCTGCAGGAGATTCTGCAGAACACCCGCGGGTGGGATCCAGTGGCCTACGGCCGTTTCGCCGGTTCGGAGACATTTCTCAACGTATTTGTGTTTTTCCTGATTTTCGCCGGTATCATCCTGGACAAGATGGGGGTGCGTTTCACCGCCATTCTTTCCGGTTCGGTGATGCTGCTTGGCGGATGCATCAACTATTACGCCCTTACCGACAGCTTTGCGCAGAGCGGCCTGAGCACGTTTATGGATGGCTTCCTGAATCTGCCCGACGCATGGTGGAACATCACCCCGTTCTATAAGGGGATGCCTGCTTCGGCCAAGTGCTCGGCTCTGGGCTTCATGCTTTTCGGCTGCGGAGTGGAAATGGCCGGCATCACCGTTTCCCGCGGTATCGTTAAGTGGTTCCAGGGGAAAGAGATGGCTCTGGCCATGGGTATCGAGATGGCCATTGCGCGCCTGGGAGTGGCTGTGGTTGTGCTTGGCTCGCCCGCACTTGCCACATTGCGCGGTCAGATCAGCGTGTCGCGTCCCGTAGGCTTTGCCGTGCTGCTGATGCTTATCGGTCTGATTGCGTTCATCGTCTATGCCTTCATGGACAAGGCGCTCGAGCGTCAGGCCGGCAACACCGAGGAGAAGGATGATCCCTTCAAGGTTTCCGACCTCGGCCGCATCTTCTCGTCGAAGGTGTTCTGGATTGTGGCGCTTCTCTGCGTGCTCTATTATTCCGCCATCTTCCCCTTCCAGAAATTTGCCATCAACATGCTGCAGTGCAACCTGCAGATTTCGGCTGAGCAGGCCGGCTTTGTGTTCTTCGTGTTCCCGCTCGGTGCCGCAGCCGTAACCCCTCTGCTCGGCAATTTCCTCGACCGTCATGGTAAAGGTGCCACGATGCTGATAATCGGCGCCATGCTCATGATTGTGTGCCACCTGACATTCGCCTTTGTTCTTCCCGCAACCAAATCGGCCATCATTGCCTATGCGGCCATCATCCTGCTCGGCATCTCGTTCTCGCTTGTGCCGGCTTCGCTGTGGCCCTCAGTGCCCAAGCTTGTCGACGGCAAGTTGCTCGGCTCGGCCTACGCTGTGATTTTCTGGATCCAGAACATCGGCCTATATGCGTTCCCGATGATTATCGGCAGTGTGCTCTCGAAGAGCAACCCCGGCGTGACCGATCCGTTGCAGTACAACTACACCACACCGATGCTCGTGTTCGCGTCGCTCGGTGTGTTCGCGCTGCTTTTCGGCCTGTGGCTCAAGGCGCTCGACGCCCGCAAGCACTATGGCCTCGAGGCTCCCAACATCAAGGCTTCCACCGAGGCTGAGGAAGCCGCCATCGAAGCCGCCGAGGAATAATCCGGCCGACAGGCAAATAACCACAGGGGTGGAGGCGCAATGCGCCTCCACCCCTGTGGTTATTTGCAGCTACGATAGCTAATTTAGCTATTATAGCTATCATAGCTAAGATAGCTGCTTTAGCTGAGTTCGTGGATAACCAGTCCGGAGCGCAGTTTAGGCTCGAACCAGGTGGTTTTAGGGGGCATGATGTTGCCGGTGTCGGCAATATCCATGAGCTGCTTCATCGACACGGGGTAGAGTGCCAGGGCCATGGCCATTTCGCCGGAGTCAACGCGGCGTTTCAGTTCGCCGAGGCCGCGGATGCCGCCCACGAAGTCGATGCGCTTGTCGGTGCGCAGGTCGGTGATGCCGAGAATGTCGCGCAGGATGAGGTCGGACGAGATGGTGACGTCGAGCACTCCGATTGGGTCGGCGTCGTTGTAGCGCCCTTCGCGCGGAGTGAGCGAGTACCAGTGTCCCTGCAGGTAGAGCGAGAAGTTGTGCAGTCGGGCGGGACGGTAGATTTCCGTGCCTTTGTCCTCCACGGTGAAGTCCTTTTCAAGCGCCTTGAGGCAACTTTCGGGGGTGAGGCCGTTGAGGTCGCGTACCACGCGGTTGTAGTCGATGATGCGCAGATGCGATGCCGGGAACGCCACGGCCAGGAAATAGTTGTACTCCTCTTTGCCGGTGTGGTTGGGGTCGGCTGCCGCTTTCTCCAGGCCCACGCGGGCGGCTGCTGCCGAGCGATGGTGTCCGTCGGCTATGTAGAGGTTGGGCATGCGGTCGAATTCCTCGGTGATGGTGTCGGTGAGTTCTTTTCCTTCCACCACCCAGAAGTGATGGCCGAAGCCGTCGGGTGCCACAAAATCGTAGTCAGGCTCGCCGGCAGTGACGGTGCGGATCACCTCCTCGAGGCGTTCGTTGTCGGGGAACGCGAAGAACACCGGCTCGATGTTGGCGTTGTTCACCTGCACGTGGCGCATGCGGTCGTCCTCCTTGTCGCGGCGTGTAAGCTCGTGTTTCTTGATCACGCCGTTCACATAGTCGTGCACATTGGCTGCCACCACGATGCCGTACTGTGTGCGGCCGTCCATGGTCTGCGCGTAGATATAATAATGGTCAGTGTCGTCCTGCACGAGCCATCCGTTGTTGCGGAACGCGCGGAAATTCTCCACGGCTTTGCCGTAGACGCATTCGTCGTGCTCGTCGGTGCCTGCGGGGAAGTCGATTTCCGGTTTGATTATGTGGTAGAGCGACATGGGGTTGCCTTCGGCTTCCTTGCGTGCTTCTTCAGAATTCAATACGTCATAGGGGCGTGAGGCCACTTTCTCGATGAGATGTTTTGGCGGACGTATGCCGCGGAAAGGTTTTACGGTTGCCATAGATTTATAGGTGTTGTGTTTTTATGGTTTGCGGCAAAGGTAACAAACCGCCGCGAATCGGCAAAACAAAAGTTGCCCTAAATTTTATGTTGAAAAACATACTCTCAAAGTGCTGCAAGTTGAATAAAAATTAACCGGAAATGTAGGTTGATGCTTTAAAAATGCATAACTTTGTGGTGAAGATCACAACAAAAGCAAACGGCACGTGCCGTTTGCCTCACGCAGATATATCTTCGTGAGGCAATTAACTGGTATATATGCGATTATAATCTATTAACCCTAAATAATGTTTTGTATGAAAAAACTTTTACTAAGTACATTGTTCATTGGTCTTTGCTTTGGAGCGGAGGCTAAGGCTCTTTACACATGCCAGTTCGGAGAGACCTATAATCAACAGTCAATATCAAATTATACTTCTACATGGGAAGTGAAGGTAGGAGATAATTTGTGGGAGGTTAAGAACTTCAACAATAATAAAAATGGCTGGAATGTGATTAAATGTGGCCGAAAGAGTGACGCCTCTGTGGCTTCTATTGCTACGAAATTCGCGATTCCGGAAGAAATTTATACTGTTGTCGCAAATATTGATGCGTTCACTAAAGCTGACAAGGTTAATTCCATAAAGCTGGAGACTTCCACTACTGCAGATTTTGCTGAAATTGCGGGAACTGTATCTATCCCGACCGAAGATTTCAAGGCCGGCGATATGAAGTTCACGCTCGCCTCTCCTGCCAAGAACCTGTATTACAGGATTACATTCGATTGTGCCGCAACAGGAGCCAACGGCAACATTGCGGTCGTAAAGGTGACGTATAATGATAACACCCCTGATGATACCCCCAAACCTGAAGCGGCCAATATCGCAGCATTCCTCGAGCTTAAATCAACCGATGCCGTTGTGGTCAAAGGTGATGTCACTGCTTACTATGTAAATGGCAAAAGCATGTATATAGAGGATGAGAGTGGCAAGATGTGTGTGTATAATGCCGCAGAAAATTGGGAATATAAGCAGGGTGATGTTATCCCCGGTGGATTTAAAGGCGTTTATGAGCTTCGTAACGGCATGGCACAAATGAAGAATCCTGCAGATTTTGCGCCTTCGACATCAACAGTGAAAGTATCTCCCGTTGTTGCTACATTGGCAGATGTCACAGCAGACAAAGTATATGACTATATCACCATAGAAGGTCTCTCTGTGACTGGTGAGAACAGAAATTTCAAGATAGCTAAGGATGGTACCGAGGTCGCAGCCTACAACCAATTCTATCTAACAATGCCTGAGGATTTGACAGGCACCTTTACCGTCACTGGTATTGTAGGTGTATTTAACACTACCCCTCAGTTGCTTCTGACAGAACTTGTAAAAGATGAAAACAGTGGTATAGATGAGGTAGTAGCTGCCGACGAAAATGCACCCGTGGAATACTACAACCTGCAGGGCGTGCGCGTTGCTAACCCCACAGCCGGCCTGTACATCGTTAAGCAGGGCAGCAAGGTAAGCAAAGCCATCATCCGCTAATCCTCCATCCCGACATAATCCCTGGCGCCATTCCCGCCAGACCCACCCATATCAAGGGGCGCACCAACCGGTGCGCCCCTTTTCCATACGTCTACACCCCACACCCCACTTCCCACGCGCTGCGCTATCGCTCCGCACGCGGATAAACACGGACTCGCCCCTGCGGGGCTTGGGGTAGGTGGATGTAGGCTGCCACTGCGTCAATGGGGCAGCTGGGCACATGGTGGAGGTGGGGATGGAGCCGCGGAGCGGCGTGGCTGTGTCTATCCGCGTGCGGAGCGATAGCGCAGCGCGTGGGGAGAGTGGAGGTGTCCTATCGTATGTAGCCCCGGAGGGGCGGGTCTGTGGTAGGAGGGCGGAGTCTATTGCAGTGGGTTTATTTGAGGTCTCTTTCGTCCCAGGTCAAATTGTTTTCATGGTGTAGCCGACTCAGTTCGGTTACAAAATTTTCTCCCAAGTGATGTTTCTCTTGCGCTTTTACATAACTGATTACACGTTCCAGTGACAACGGATCCTTTGATTCGGAAAAATACCCGTCGCACCAACCGCGGAATTCTGGAAATAAACCACATTTTTTCATCCACTGACTACTGGATGTTTTCAGAATCTTTATCAATTCTGCCTTGCTGACATCTGGGTGTAAGTTGACTACAATATGTACATGGTCTCCAACGCCATTTATTCGGTATAAATGGCATTTTAATTCTTTTAATTTCGTCCAAAGAAAGCGGTACAAAGCTTCCCTGTTCTCAAGGCTGATAGTGTGTTCTCGTCCTCGCGTCCCGAATACAAAATGCTGGATGTCTAATGTGTGGCTCATGGCGTAAATATACGAATATTAATTTAATTGCAAATTATTTTTTGCAGCGCGTGGGAGGTGGGGTGGGTGTCCGCGTGGTAGCCCCGGCGGGGCGCGTTGTAGTGGAGAAGGATGATGGCATGTGGCGCGTGACGGTTTGGGGTGAGGTGGGGTGAAATCGGGGCTGGGGAGGCTGTGGAGGGAGGCGAAAGAGAAAAAATCAGGGAAAATTCAGAGCGAAATGGATTTTTTTTGCCAAAAGATTTGTCAATTCAAAAATAATGCCTACCTTTGCAACGCAAACGACAAAAACGGGGCACGAGAGTGATGCCAACGGGTTTGCAAGAAGTGAAAATTGCGAAAATAGCTCAGTTGGTAGAGCACGACCTTGCCAAGGTCGGGGTCGCGGGTTCGAGTCCCGTTTTTCGCTCAGAGTTAGTACATTAACTTAATGATATATCGTTTAGCCGACAAGGGCTGCGCATGGCGGAATTCGCAATCATATTTCAGCAATGCGAAAATAGCTCAGTTGGTAGAGCACGACCTTGCCAAGGTCGGGGTCGCGGGTT